>JAKAJV010000135.1:65783-66824 GCA_021813585.1 Bacteroidota bacterium
GGAGAGATGGCAGAGTGGTTTGAGCCGAAGGCTCATCAGCCTCTGGCTGAGAATGCGGCGGTCTTAAATTCGGTTAAGATTATATCTGAGTTTCATCGTTTAATTTAGGAGAGATGGCAGAGTGGTTGAATGCGGCGGTCTTGAAAACCGTTAAGGATGCAAGTCCTTCCGGGGTTCGAATCCCTGTCTCTCCGCAAGATAACCCTTTAACTTTAACAGGTTAGAGGGTTTTTATTATAACTGCAAGAAAGCCTAAAGACTCAAACATTAACCAATTTTCGCTAAAAATTAATCAAAAAAATCATCAATTTGTTAATCACTTTTTTCATCACTTTTTGACTAAACTTTTCAGCTATTCAGAGAACTTAAAACGAAAAACCCTTACCGGAAAATCTTAGCCGACTAAAGCTATAAAAACCAATAAGGGTAATTCGTATAAAAAATATTTTACTTAGCCGTTAAGATTTTTCTTCTAAAATACACTTCTAATTTTTATTGTCAATAACCACAAAAGTAGACAGTAACCTAATTCATTAATTTTAAACGAGTTGTAAAGAAAAAAATATTTTTTCAGTCAATGTTTATTTTTCATTGAAGCCTGTTTATTTTTCCTCTGCCTAACGTAATCTATGATTGCCGCATCAAAATTATAATTCTTGCTGTGGTAAACAATTTTACCATTGCATTCGTGATGCAACCCTTTTTTAACTACAACCGGATTTAACTTAGTTCCGTAAGTTTTATTAAACAAACTCACACTGCCCGGAAGCTCATCTCCCTTGCAGTAAAAAAAATATTCTTGCTTTGGTAAAAACTTTTCTTCAATCTTTTGCAATCTACTTATTAAGTTGTTATTCATTTTTTTTTAATCCATTTCTTAAGAAACTTATACTTTTAATCTTGGCAAACTATTTAAAAATTTTACTTCGTCATCGGTAAGCAGTGAAGCATCACAATGGGGGTGATTAATATCTTTGCTGATATTAATCCGCTTAAATATTTTACTTGCCCTCTCAAGGTCTGCGTCTGAAAGTGCTGCAA
>JAKAJV010000045.1 GCA_021813585.1 Bacteroidota bacterium
AATCTCTTTATTATCGTTGTTAAACAAAAGATTAACTTTAATAGATATTGGTGCCAGCCAATCGAAGTAAGTTATTCTATAAAAATCCCCACTCCTATTTTCCTCAATTTTTTCCCCGGACAGTTCGTCTTTAATTATATTTGTCGTCTTACCTAGCGGTTCATTTAAGAAATTTTCAACAGAAAATTGAGCAGACAATTTTAGTTGAAATAGAATTAATATAATAAAAATAAAATTTGGTATATTCATATCAACTTATTAAAAATGTTTAAGACTCTTTTAGATAACTAATAAGACAGAACCCAAGGCTGATAAAATTAAAAGTCTATTCGCCACTATTTATTTTTGATTAAGAACGATTATAGCAATGCAGGTAATAGTCCCAATAAATATTGTTAAACCCGGAATACGTTATATTTACAAAATAAAAATAGGGAATATCGGAACCATGAAAAATATACATTGTCTTTATTCTAATATTCCGTTCTTAAAAGATCAACCGCTTCTGGTTTGTTATATTGTCAGCCAATCAGTATCAGCTTCTTCTGTGGTTTGGAAATAAACTCGCATCCGTTCTTTGTTACGTACACTTCTTCCTCTATAGTTGAAGTTCCGTATCCTTTTACAGTAAGCCTGGGTTCAATTGTATAAACCTGGGACTCTTCTATATTCATAAAAGGAGTATCGCCGTATCGTTCCCACCGGGGCAGCAGCCCGCCGCCGCCGTCGTGAGCTTCCCTTCCCACTTGATGACCGAGCCCGTGCGGAAATTCCTCGTAACCGCTGCATACAATAAAATTCCTTGCTATATCATCCATATCGCATCCTTTTACACCCGGCTTTAAATTATCCGCTACTTTCTGAATTGAATCTCTTATAACGTTAAAGCCTTTTTCAACTTCGGCCGGGGCTTTACCTTCGCCGTCTTTTAATACGTACCATGTACGCTGAAGGTCGGAGCAATAACCTTTATACTTAATTCCGAAATCGACGTTGACAAGATGGCCTTTTTCCACTTTTCTGCTCGTTGGTCCTGCATGAGCGCTGGTCGCTTCGGGGCCAGTAAAAACTGCCGGGCAATGGTCTTCTTCCCATGCAAGTCCGTATCCCTTCGATTCAGCGGATTTTTTTATAAACTCAGCAATTTCGATCTCTGATTTTCCCGGCTTAATAAAGCCGGTCATCTCATCGAATATTTCCAGGGTCCTGTCTACTGCTTCTTTCATTATTGAAAGCTCGGCAGAAGACTTTCTGCCTCTTAGTGCGGAAATAATTTCTTCAGAAGAAATTAATTTGTTTTCAAACCCGCTTCCTTCAAGAATTCCGGTAAGCATTAAATACATCCCGTGCGTCAAACCGTCGGCCAGGTTAGAATTAATTGAATAATTTATTGCTATCTTACCGGGCTTCTTAATGTTCAAATATTCCAGCAGAGGTTCTTTAACCGACTTAACGTAGCCGGTAATATTTTTATATAGTCCCTGGGTCTTATAGTTCTCAACATCCAGAGAGCCGAGTATTGCAGAAGTGTCTCCGTCTTTAGTAATTATAAATGCGGACGGCCAGGTGCATCCCAATCCTACAACCATATCCATTGCGGGATCTTTAATGTTGCCGCTTTCTCTTACAAAGGTAATCCACATATCGATGTCTTTTTCATTTAATATTCCTATCGATTGCTGAATTTTCTCCCTGATAATATCGTACGGCATATTCTTCCTCCGGTTAAATTTATTGAAATCTCATTTTTATTTTGAAATCTAATAAATTAGTTACAAATATACTATTTACGTCACCGGCTATTACTTTTCTAAATAATTAAGATGAATAACATCAATCTCCTTGAAAACTTACGTACCGCAGCCATTATTGACTCAAAAGTTTTGCTTCTCTAAGTTATTTTATTTCAAAAAGATATAACATTTAGGTAAGATTTTTTACTTTTTAATTACTAATTTTAATCAAATGAAAAATTGATTTTCTGGAAGCGATAAGGAATTAACCGATTGAATTTTCCGTCGGGAGTATTGAAGAAATATAAGGGGACTTTTGCTTTGCCGGTGAAAATAAAACTCCGGCAGGTAAATTCTAAAAGCATGACCTGCCATACCGGAAATTCACGTCTGCCTAGCGAAGGACAAAATTTTCCGCCCGCGATAAATCCGTTTTGCACCCTCAGCTTTCAAGAAACAATAATAAATAATTTTTTATAAATTTTTATTGAGAGTTACACATGTCAGAATATGTTTCGAAATTATTAGCAGGAGTTAAGGCGAAGAATCCTAATGAGCCCGAATTCCATCAGGCAGTAGAAGAGATTGTCGAATCGTTGGAAATCGTACTAGAGCGTCATCCCGAATACCGCTCGGCAAAAATTCTAGAACGAATGGTTGAGCCAGAAAGAGTTATTATGTTCAGGGTTCCGTGGATGGACGACCAGGGCGATATCCACATTAACCGCGGATTTAGAATTGAAATGAACAGCGCTATTGGGCCGTATAAGGGAGGCTTGAGATTTCACCCTTCCGTAAATTTGGGTATTCTTAAGTTCTTGGCCTTTGAGCAAGTATTCAAAAACAGCTTAACTACCCTTCCGATGGGCGGCGGCAAGGGCGGATCGGATTTTGACCCTAAAGGCAAAAGCGATAATGAAGTTATGCGCTTCTGCCAAAGCTTTATGACTGAGCTTTTCAGGCATATCGGACCTAATACCGATGTACCCGCCGGTGATATAGGAGTGGGCACCAGGGAAATCGGATTTCTATTCGGTCAATATAAAAGATTAAGGAATGAATTCACCGGCGTTCTTACGGGCAAAGGGCTCCATTGGGGAGGTTCGTTAATCAGGCCGGAAGCAACCGGCTACGGCGCCGTTTACTTTGCTCAGGAAATGCTAAAGACTAAGGGCGAGGACGTTGAAGGAAAGACTTTTATCGTTTCGGGGTTTGGCAACGTTGCCTGGGGCGTTGTGCAAAAGATTGATCAGCTCGGCGGTAAAGTTGTAACACTTTCCGGACCGGACGGATTTGTTTTCGACAAAGACGGCATAAAAGGAGAAAAGATTGAATACATGCTTAAGCTAAGAGCCAGCGCCAATGACCGGGTGCAGGACTACGCCGACAAATTTAAAGTTGATTTCTACCCCGGTAAAAGACCGTGGGGTGTTAAAGCTGACGTTGCTATGCCGTGCGCTACGCAGAATGAAATTTATGAGGAAGATGCAAAAGAGCTTATTAAGAACGGGTGCAAGTGCGTCTGCGAAGCTGCAAATATGCCTACCACACTCGATGCATACAAGTTAATAAAGCAGACGGGAATTTTGTTTGCACCGGGTAAAGCAGTCAATGCCGGCGGTGTTGCCGTCTCCGGCCTGGAAATGTCCCAGAACAGCATGCGCCTGCCGTGGCCAAAGGATGAAGTCGATCATAGGCTGCATCAGATTATGACCAAGATTCACGACACTTGCCTTTCAACCTCGGAAAGATTCGGTACGCCCGGCAACTACGTGAACGGCGCCAACATTGCAGGCTTCTTAAAAGTTGCAGATGCAATGCTTGACCAAGGCCTTGTTTAGCTGTAATTAACATTTTATATTATGCAGCCAAAGTATTAAACTATGGAAGCGGAGTAGTGAAGAATGGAGTATTGGAGTTGTGGAATAATGGGATAACTGTTTTGATGACTTCCCATTACTCCAACATTCCAATATTCCATCATTCCATTTTTAGAATTTGACCTGGCATAATCGAAAATTTTACTTTGTTCGGATGAAAGTTTGGAATTGAAATAGTGCTAGAAAAATCCAAAATTGATTACATGGAAAAGTTTAATATCCTGGATATTGAAGATATTTTCAGTAGCCGTATCAAGGAATTCCAAAAATTGATGCACTACAAAATCCGGGAGATCCTTTTGGTTTCCAGTTTGTACGACTATTATCTCTTTGAAGAGGACGGGCGTTTATATGAATTGCTGCGTGAGGAATACCAGGTATTAAACTTAAGCCAGGCCCCGGAAATTACTCACGTTACCACCGGCACCGAAGCCTTTGAGCTTTCATTGTCTGAAAACCGTTTCGACATGATAATTACTACTATGCATATTGAAGACATGCATGTAATTAAGTTCGCTCAAATGATCCGCAAGGCCAACCTTAAAATACCTATCATCCTGCTGGCGTACGATAACAAGGAACGCAAAGAGCTGGTTGCCAGCTACGATACTTCAATCTTCGACAGGATATTTATTTGGCAGGGAGATTTCCGGCTGTTAATCGGTATTATTAAATATGCCGAGGACAGGATAAACGTAGGCAACGATACTATGACTGTGGGAGTGCAGGTTATTATTCTTGTAGAAGACAATGTTAAATTTTATTCAACTTACCTCCCGCTTATTTATACCGAAATCTTCAAACAGTCGCAAAGGCTTATTTCGGAAGGCGTAAATATTACGCACAAATTTTTAAGGATGAGAGCCAGGCCGAAAATTCTTCTGTGCACTACTTACGAAGAGGCGTGGGAATACTATACCAATTACGAAAATTATGTCATCGGAATTATTACCGACAGCAACTTTAAACACTTCGGCATCCGGGACCCTGAAGCGGGAATTAAATTTGCCAAAACAGTTAAGGCACAGCACGAAGATATTCCGATCCTGCTTCAGTCCAGCAATGCCGATTTTGAACAGAAGGCGCATGAAGCCGGCGCATCGTTTTTATTAAAGGGCTCACCAAGGCTGCTTCACGAACTGCGGGAATTTATGTTTCAGAATTTCGGCTTCGGCGATTTTATATTCCAAACGCCGGACGGTAAAGAAGTAGGCAAAGCAGCCGATTTAAAAACCCTTGAAGAGCAGCTAAAGGTTGTCCCTGTTTCCAGCATCCTTTTTCACGCAGAAAAAAATCATTTTTCAAAATGGCTTAAAGCGCGTACAGAATTCTGGCTGGCCCACAGATTAAGGCCCCGGAAAGTTTCGGACTTTAAGTCGGGCGAGGACTTACGGCAGGATTTAATCGAATCAATCCGCATCTATCAGGAGCTAAGGTTAAGAGGAATAATAACGGAATTTAACAAAGAATCTTTCGATCCGAAGAACAGCTTCACTAAAATCGGCAACGGCTCGCTCGGCGGCAAAGCGCGCGGCCTCGGCTTTATAAATACGCTGATAAACAACAACAAGATTAGACACAAGTTTGACGATATTGAGATAACTGTTCCCTCAGCGGTGGTAATTACTACAGACGTATTCGACCAGTTCCTGGAAGACAACCATATAGACGTTTACACTTTGGGCGGTATGCCGGACTCTGAAATAATAAGCAGGTTTACCGGCGCAAACAAATTCCCCGCAGGCGTTAAGGAAAAGCTTCTTGGCTTTCTGGACGCAGTAAAAGAACCTCTTGCCGTGCGGTCTTCAAGCCTTCTGGAAGACTCGCAGTTCCAGCCTTTTGCCGGCGTTTACCAAACCTTCATGATTCCAAATAACAATCCGGATATAAATATCAGGCTCGATGAACTGCTTCACTGCATTAAAGGCGTCTACGCTTCTACATTCTGCAAGAAGGCACAGGATTATATGAAGGCCACTTCCTACAGATTCGAAGAAGAAAAGATGGCGGTAATCATACAGATGCTTGTCGGCTCCCAGCATGACGGAAGATTTTACCCCGACTTTGCAGGAGTTGCAAAATCTTACAACTTTTATCCCGTCCCGCCGCAAAAATCTACCGATGGAATTGCGCTTGTTGCACTGGGGCTGGGTAAGCAGGTTGTAGACGGCGGCAACGCCGTAAGGTTCTGCCCGAAATTCCCCAAGCATCTCCTCCAGTTTTTTTCAACTAAGGAAACAATAAGGAACGCACAGCAGGAATTCTTTGCTCTTGATATTTACGGTCACCTAGACCACGACATTACTCACCTGCCGGATATACTGGTACAAAAATATGACTTAAGTAAAGCCGAAGAGGATAAAACTTTATACCATGTCGGCTCTACTTATTCGGTAGAAAACGATGCGGTATACGACGGCGTATCCAGAAGCGGTAAAAGAGTTGTAACCTTTGCCCCGATATTAAAACATAAAGTTTTCCCTCTTGCGGAAATTCTGGACATGCTGCTGGACCTTGGTACTTGGGGAATGGGAGTTCCTGTAGAAATTGAGTTTGCCGTTAATCTGAATGTTGAATCCGGCGCAAGGAAAGAGTTTGCAATGCTTCAAATGCGGCCGCTTGTAATAAGCCACGAGCTTGAAGAGCTAGAGGTGGACAATTGCGAAAGGAACGATCTTATCTGCCAGAGCCAGCAGGTACTGGGCAACGGCGCTATCGAAGGCATATACGATATTGTGGTAGTAGATATTCAAAAGTTCGACAGGTCCAAAAGCAGGGATGCAGCAAGCGAAGTAAGCATCTTAAACTCCCGGCTGGTAGATGAAAAGCGGCCCTATGTTCTTATAGGTGTAGGCCGCTGGGGAAGCCTTGACCACTGGCTGGGCATACCGGTTACATGGGATCAAATTTCCGGTGCCAGCGTAATTGTTGAATCGGGGTTTAAAGACCTTAATGTTACTCCGTCGCAAGGTTCCCACTTCTTCCAAAACATAACTTCATTTAGAGTAGGATATTTTACAGTTAATAATTTAAATAACATGGGCTTTATAGATTGGGACTGGCTGCTTTCGCTTGAAGCATACCAGGAGATGAACTATACAAAGCACATACGTTTCGATAAGCCATTAAAGGTGAAAATAAACGGCCATAAAAACAAAGGAATTATTCTGAAACCGGGAAAATAACTATAGAGATCGGGATGCCGGCAGCTGTAGTTCTCAGTTTAATTTTACGTACACAGTATAAATTTCCGTCCGGATATTCTGAGAAGCAAATATTCAATTTCTCTCCGATCATTCCTCAAAACCGGTAGTTATGGATTAAGCACGATAAAAAAATCCGCTTGCCGCCAAAAGCTGCATCGGAATAATAAATCAATAACTATACTTAATTGGAGGAACTCATGTCAGATTACGTCAAAAGCCTCATGGCAGAAGTAAGGGCCAAAAATCCGGCTCAGCCTGAATTCCATCAGGCAGTTGAAGAAGTAGCCGAATCTTTAGCTGTTGTATTGGACAGGCATCCGGAATACCGGTCTGCCAAAATTCTAGAAAGAATTATCGAGCCGGAAAGAGTTATTAGTTTTAGAGTAGCCTGGGTAGACGACCAGGGCGAAGTTAATATAAACCGCGGCTACAGAATAGAGATGAACAGCGCAATTGGGCCTTACAAAGGCGGCTTAAGATTTCATCCGTCGGTTAACCTCGGCATTTTAAAATTCCTGGCTTTCGAACAAGTATTTAAAAACAGCCTTACTACCCTGCCGATGGGAGGCGGCAAGGGAGGCTCGGACTTTGATCCGAAGGGTAAAAGCGATCTTAAGATAATGCGCTTCTGTCAGGCTTTTATGAACGAACTGTTCCGTCATATAGGGCCCGATACCGATGTACCTGCCGGTGATATCGGTGTAGGTGGAAGAGAAATCGGCTACCTGTTCGGTCAGTATAAAAAATTAAGAAACGAATTTACAGGCGTTCTTACCGGCAAGGGGTTAAATTGGGGCGGCTCTCTTATAAGGCCTGAGGCTACCGGTTACGGTGCGGTTTATTTTGCGGCCGAAATGCTGAATACTAGAGGCAAGACTCTTGAAGGCAAGACGTGCCTGGTTTCCGGCAGCGGAAATGTTGCACAGTATACCGTAGAAAAAATAAACCAGCTCGGCGGAAAAGTAGTAACACTCTCGGATTCGAACGGATACATATACGATGATGAAGGAATAAGCCGGGAGAAACTGACTTTTGTTATGGATCTGAAAAATGTAAGGCGGGGAAGAATAAAGGAGTATACGGATAAATTTAAAAATGCAGTATACACGCCGCTGGATCCTAAGCAGGATTTCAACCCGCTTTGGAACCATAAAGCTCACTGCGCATTCCCAAGCGCTACACAAAACGAGATAAACGCTAAGGATGCACAGAACCTTTTGAACAATGGCATATTTGTAGTAAGCGAAGGAGCCAATATGCCTACTACAATTGAAGGAGTAAAATTATTCCTGGATTCAAAAATTCTTTACGGGCCCGGCAAGGCTGCCAACGCAGGCGGAGTAGCTGTATCCGGCTTGGAGATGGCTCAAAACAGCATGCGGCTGCCGTGGACAAGAGAAGAAGTTGATACGCGGCTGCGGATGATTATGAAAGAAATTCATACTACATGCGTCCAAACTGCGGAAAGATTCGGTACACCCGACAATTACGTTAACGGCGCCAACATAGGCGGCTTCCTTAAAGTTGCGGATGCCATGATTGACCAGGGCGTTGTTTAACGCCAGGCGCAAAGGGCATAGAGCGTAGTATACTGCCAAAAATATTAGTGTATTGTAAGCAGGTTCCGGCAGCACCAGAAGATAGTATAACGGCAGTACACCGCGCGCTCTGCCGGAGAGTATTTACTAAATATTGAAAATATTTTTCATCGTGCTATGAAAACAAACTTTGACCAGGTAAGAGATAATTTTGATGCGCTTTGGGTTGAGCACGGCTACGGCAACCGCTTCCAGGGCTTTCAGAACCTGATGCGGTTAAGAATCAGGGACGTCCTCCTTGTTTCTAGCCTTTACGATCTTTATCTTTTTGAGGAGGACGGAAGGCTGTACGAACTAATCAGAAATGAATACCAGGGGCTCAACCTAAGCCATTCGCCCGAACTCACCAGAGTATCCAGCGGGCAGGATGCAATTGCTCTGGCAAAAGAAGAAAACCGGTTCGATCTTATAATTACCACGCTGCATATTGAAGATATGCATGCAATAAACTTTGCAAGGCTGGTAAAGGAATCGGGACTGAATATTCCAGTGGTCTTGCTGGCACACGATAATAAAGAATTGAACCAGCTGCTTATAAGCAAGAACGCCTCGGTCTTCGATAAAATTTTCGTCTGGCAGGGAGACTTCAGAATAATAATTGCAATTATAAAATACCTGGAAGACAGGATGAACGTTGAACACGATACACGGATAGTCGGCGTTCAAACGATAATAGTAATTGAGGACAATGTTAAGTATTATTCCTCATTCATGCCTCTTATCTACACAGAGATGCTTAAACAGTCGCAGAGGTTAATTTCGGAAGGAATAAACCTTACGCACAAATACTTAAGGATGAGGGCGAGACCAAAGATATTATTATGCTCTACCTACGAAGAGGCATGGGATTACTACCAGCAGTATAAGGAATTTATTCTGGGAATAATTTCGGATATAGACTTTCCGAGGAACGGCATTCAAGATTCCATGGCTGGAATTGAATTCGCCGGGAATGTTAAGAAGGAACACCAGGACATTCCGATACTACTTTTATCGAACATGCCGGAGAACGAAGCTGAAGCTAAAAAGGTAGATGCCTCGTTCATCATTAAAGATTCGCCGCTGCTGCTTAACGAGCTGAGGCAGTTTATGAACTACTATTTCAGCTTCGGCGACTTTATATTCAGAACGCCAGAGGGAATGGAAGTGGGCAGGGCTGTGGATTTGAGAAGCCTGGAAGAGCAGCTTAAGATTGTCCCCGCCGAAAGCATTAAGTTCCACGGCGAGAGGAACCACTTTTCCAACTGGCTTAAAGCAAGGACGGAATTCTGGCTGGCGCATCAACTAAGGCCGAGAAAGGTAACCGACTACCCTTCTGTAGACGTATTAAGAAAAGACCTGATAAACTCGCTTCATAATTACCGCAACATAAGGCAGCGCGGGCTTATAACCGATTTTTCAAAAGAGACTTTTGACCCCGAAAGCAGCTTTGCAAGGATAGGGGGCGGCTCGCTGGGCGGCAAAGCCAGAGGCCTGGGCTTTGTTAACACTCTAATTAACAACTACAACGTACGGGACCAGTTTGAAAATGTACAGATATATGTTCCTCCCGCCGTTGTAATCGGCACCGAAGTTTTCGATCAGTTTTTAGAAGAAAATAATTTGAAGAAGTTTGCATTGAACGGAAACGACGACGAAGAAATAACAAGGCGCTTTGTTGAAGCCGTAAAGTTTCCCGAAGAAATCCTGGGCGAGCTTGCGGCCTTTCTTGATTTAATCCACGAGCCGCTGGCCGTCCGTTCCTCCAGCCTGCTGGAGGACTCGCAGTATCATCCGTTTGCAGGAGTGTACGAAACCTACATGCTGCCGAACAACCATCCCAATCCTTTGATTAGATTGAACAACCTTCTTAACACCATTAAGAGAGTATATGCTTCAACTTTTTACCAAAGCACAAAGGACTATATAAAGATTACCTCCTACCGCCTGGAAGAAGAAAAGATGGCGGTAATAATCCAGAAGATGATAGGCAGAAAGCATGTTAATAGATTTTACCCGGATATATCGGGAGTAGCAAAGTCGTATAACTTTTATCCGCTCCCCCCGCAGAAATCGTTCGACGGAATTGCATCCGTGGCGCTCGGGCTGGGGAAAACCGTTGTAGACGGCGGTAATACTGTAAGGTTCTGTCCCAAGTATCCCACGGATCTTATTCAGTTTTACTCGACGAAGGAAACTTTGAATACAAGCCAGAGAGAATTCTTTGCGCTTCAGCTAGACGCCGATGCGGATTTCGGTTACGTAACCCACGATATGATGCTTCAGCTTTTTCAGCTTGATGTTGCAGAAAAAGACGGGCCGTTAAAGTACGTAGGGGCCACTTACTCCAAGGACAACGATTCCATTACCGAAGGTCTATCCAGGCAAGGAGTCAGGGTGGTTACGTTCGGGCCTATACTAAGAGGCGGAATATTACCTTTGCCCGGCATTTTGGATTTATTGCTGGATATGGGCACCTGGGGCATGGGCACCCCGGTTGAAATTGAGTTTGCTGTTAACGTATCGGAAACTAAAGATAAGCCTACGGAATTCGGACTGCTGCAGATGCGGCCGCTTGTTATACACAGGGAACTGGACGAGCTTAATATTGAAGACTTCAGCCCCGGCCAGTTAATATGCCAAAGCGACCATGTGCTGGGCAACGGGATAATGCAGGACATATTCGACATTGTGCTCGTCGACTACAGAAAATTCGATAGATCAAGAAGCAGAGACGTAGCTAAGGAGGTTAGCCTGTTCAACGGCAAATTGATTTCGGAAAAGCGTCCTTATCTTTTAATCGGTGTAGGCAGGTGGGGCACACTGGATCCCTGGCTGGGTATACCGGTAAACTGGGACCAAATTTCAGGCGCAAAGGCAATAATAGAAACCGGCATGAAGGAATTTCCGGTTGAGCCTTCGCAAGGCTCACACTTCTTCCAGAATATAACATCGTTTATGATTGGATTCTTTTCGATAAATTCTTACCAGCACAAAGGCTATATAGACTGGGACTGGCTGCTAAGCAGAACTCCGATGGAGGAAAAGGAGTTTACCAAGCATTTAAGGTTCGATAAGCCTTTAACCATAAAGATGAACGGCCACCGGAATAAAGGCGTAATATTAAAACCGGAAGAAAACCAAAGTAAAAACAGAGAGAGAAAATAAAATGCCGAACGAAGGCCCGGAACAGAAGCAGAAAGCTTTTGATGCATGCCCGCACTGCGGTAAAAAGCTTAGCCCGTGGCAGCAGGTTCTGCTGAGCGTGGATAGAGCGCTGACATGTAAAAACTGCTGGTACAGAATAATACTGGACGCTTACGAAAAAGAACCTGACAAAACAAAACCCGATGAAGAAGGGAAAAAGGAAAAAGGAAACTGAAATGGAATCTTACAATTCATTTAACGTTGCACGGCAGCAGATACTGGAAGCTGCCAGAATTTTGAACCTGGACGAAGCAACAACCCAGCTTTTAGTTGAACCGCAGCGGGAGTATAATTTTTCAATGCACGTAAAGATGGATAACGGGAAAACAAAAATATTTAAAGGCTACCGCATTCAATATAATTATGCAAGAGGGCCTGCAAAAGGCGGCATCCGGTTTCACCCGGATGAAACAGTAGACACCATAAGAGCGCTTGCCTGCTGGATGACCTGGAAGACCGCAGTTGTGGATATCCCGTTGGGTGGCGGTAAAGGCGGCGTCTGCTGCGATCCCAAATCGATGTCGCTGCGCGAGCTTGAAAATCTTTCCAGGGAATATATAAGAGCGGTTGCGCCGTTAATAGGCGTCGATAAGGACATTCCGGCACCGGATGTTTATACCAATCCGCAAACAATGGCCTGGATGATGGACGAGTACGAGACCATCGTTAACAGCCATCAGCCGGGAGTAATGACGGATAAGCCGACGCAAGTAGGCGGAACGGAAGGCAGAAGAGATGCAACCGCCAGAGGCGGAGTTATTACGGTGCGCGAGGCGTGCAGGCTTTTAGGCGTTAATCCGAAAGGTAAATTTGCTATTCAAGGATTCGGCAACGCCGGGCAGCGCGCAGCTTTATTGCACCACGAGCTTCTGGGCGGCGGAAAGCTGATAGCGGTAAGCGATTCACGCGGCGCCATCTTTAAGCCGGATGGATTCGATTCGAAAGAACTGGTTATGCACAAGCTTAAGACAGGATCGGTAATGGGCTTTACCGGGGCAAAAGAAATTAAGCACGACGAGCTGCTGGAGCTTGATGTTGACGTGTTATACCCTGCCGCCTTGGAAAACGCTATTTCAAAATCCAATGCGGGGAATATAAAAGCTAGAATAGTATGCGAGCTGGCAAACGGTCCCACAACTCCGGAAGCCGATTTGATTTTAAGCGCCAACGGAGTGCATGTTATTCCGGACATACTTGCAAGCGCAGGCGGTGTTACGGTCTCATATTTTGAAATGGTTCAGGACAAGTATTCGTTCTTCTGGGATGAAAAAACCGTGCATGAAAGGCTCGATTCTAAATTAACAAATGCTTACCACCGGGTGCACGAGACGGTAAAAGAAAAGAAGGTACATCCGAGATTAGCTGCAATGGTAGTGGGCGTTGCAAGGGTTGCAGAGGCGTGCAAGCTTAGAGGATGGGTGTAACCCGGCGGTAGAGAAAGCCTGCAACCGGAAAAACTATTGCAGCCGGAGGCATTGCATATACTTTTTTACCTACTTGCCTTGAAGTCTTTTAAATTCTAGTATTAGCCCTATTACGCCTGAGATAAAGACAAAATAAGGAATAATCATAAGCAGCCAAATATCTGTACGGATATACGAATTTAGTATAAGGGCAGATGAGAAATAAATAAATATAATTGTTAAAGCGGTAAGCCAGATGCTATATTTAAAAAGATCTAGGAACAAATTCCTGGTTTTTTCATCCGGTTCCGAATTTAATCTCTCGAAGAAGATAGGCCTAAGGGCCAGCAGGCAAAGAGCTGTAATTCCCTTCCCGCCCATAACGCTGACAGAGATAATAGCCGCAAACCCGATAACGGTTTGATAAAGGAAAACCAGCCTCAGATTTTTGTACCTCATGATGCTTTAAATATAAAATAAACGGCGCCTTAACTTTGAGCGGCAGAGGAAAAATTATTTTATAATCACTTGGCGGCTGCCGAAAGAACCAGGCTGCCGGAGAAATTATTGAGATCGATATTAATACGCGCCGGCATAGTTTGAGGCTGCATTACATCCGCCAAAATAATATTGCTCGTAATTTTCTTGCTGTAAATAACCGAGTTATTGCCGTTATAGATAGTAATTTCCCCGCTGCCGTTAATAAACCGGCTTATAGTTACGGCAACAGCTAAAGTATCGCCGCTAAACTGCAAATTATAGTTATCCGAATGGTTGTACGATCTTGCGGCTACAACGAATGAAAAAGCATTCTGTACGTTGGCGACTACCGGAATATTCTGATCATTATTTTCCGGTGATAGAATATCATTCTTATGGCATGCGGAAAGAGCTAAGAATGAAATTAAAAATAATCCGAGAATAAAATTATTTCTTTTCATAAAGCCCCGATTTAGCTTTTAAAATTTCCGATTAATATTTACTGCTTTTTTGCAACTTAATCAATGGAAATCATTCTTCCGGCCGGTATTTTTTGCTTATGTAATTACTTTAACAGCAGAAGCTTCCTCGTAACAAAAGTATTTCCGGTCTGAAGAACCGCAATGTAAACACCCGACGGCAAATCCGAACCGTTAAACTTTAACCTGTAGCTTCCTTTCGCGATATCCGAGTTTAACAACTCTCTTACCATTTGCCCTATCGCGTTATAAACTCTTATTACAGCGTGGGAGTTATGCGCGGCCGTTAACAGGATGGTTGTACCAGGATTAAAAGGATTCGGATAATTTGAGAGAGTGAATTCATCCGGCAGCTTTGCCGATGCAATTTCATTACCAACAGAAGCAGGATTAAGAAATCTCTGCTTCAAATTCATAATCTTGTTATATGCCGAATCAATGAGCGACGCAGCTATTTTGCCGTCATAAACATCCTGTTCTATTATTCCTTCAACGCTGTCTACTATGGATTTGTTATTGATTAGATTGCCGGCAAACAGGAGTATATCATCCCCGGCATTAACTGCAAGCTTTATCGCGCTGCTAAACGTATATTGAGTGGAGATAGCTCCCATCAGCATATCGTCGGTTATAACTATTCCTTTGAATCCCATTTTATCTTTTAGAAGACCGGTAACGGCATTATAAGACAGCGATGCAGGGTAAAGAGAATCTAGGTGAGCATTAAAAAGATGACCGGCCATTATCAAGTCGGAATAATTATTCTCAAGCAGCCTGGTATATGGAATAAGCTCCGAATCAGCCCAGGTGTTTGTAATATCCGTAAATCCCAAATGAGAGTCCGTCATTGCGCTGCCGTGGCCGGGAAAGTGCTTTAAGGTTGTTGCAATATTTTTCTTATGCATCTCATTTATAAAAGCCGAGTCGTGGCTGAAAACTACCATCGGATATTTTGAAAAGCTGCGGCCGTAGGCTCCTATAGCCGGACTGTTCGGGTTTACATCTACATCGGCAACGGGCGCGAAATTAATATTTATGCCGCTCGACGAAAGCCATTGTGCCATTTCCGCGGCTTGGGCGGCAGTAGAATCGGGAGAATTAAACACAGTACCGAGCTGATATGCGGAATAAGTATTGCTGAAGCCGTTTCTTTTGGAAAGCCTTGCAACTGTACCGCCTTCCTGATCGGTAGCAATTAAAAGCGGTGAGGATGATAGCTGTTTTAACTGTGCGGTTAAGGTTTGCAGCTGCTGTGGGTTGCGAATGTTGGGAGAATATAAAATAACTCCGCCCAAATTCCTGTTCTGCAAATCGTAGGATAAGGAATCCGGAACGGTTGTTCCGTTAAAGCCGACCATTATCATTTGCCCGATTTTATCGCGAAGTGAAACCTGGGGAAAAGAGTATGAACTAATAATTATTACAATCAAAAATATTTTTGCAAGAAGAATTTCAGTAGAGTATTTTTTCATTTGAGCCCTTGTTTAGTTTCTATAAAGATTTTGTTTGCCATTTAGAGATTTTATTATTATTTAACATTATCAAATCCGGAGAATTATAATCCCTTCAACACAAATATAAAGAGTACAGTTATGCGGTACCTAAAAATTATATCTGCAATGATGATAATATTTCTTATTCCTGCATCATGTACCTCTATCGATACGTGCAAACAAAACGGCGAGTACCGGATCGATTATTATTCAAGCGGAGGATTTACAGCCCTGCAAACAGGAGTTTCAATTAAATGCGACGGCACTGTATTGTTCTGGAATAAAATGCCTAACTCCGGCCGGAATGTAACCGACAGTCTCACATTATCAGACTCCCAGGTTAGGATGTTCGATACACTGATGAAAAACCCGGAGCTCTTCTCATACACAAAATCATATACCGGCAATTATACGGCTAACTTAGTTTTGATTAAGGATGACAACTTCAATAAAATTTCTTTCAACAGCTCGGAAATACCGGCCGAATTTCCGGATGCGGTAAAGGATCTTATTAGGGAGGTTCAAAATATCAAAAAATAGTTAAGTTAAAAGGAGGGCTATATGAGGGCAAAATTAATCAATTATTGTATATGGGTTTTTATCCTATTTATTCCACTGCTGCAAGCGCAGCAGAAAGTAAAGGCGTTAA
>JAKAJV010000049.1 GCA_021813585.1 Bacteroidota bacterium
TTGCAGCACTTTCAGACGCAGACCTTGAGAGGGCAAGTAAAATATTTAAGCGGATTAATATCAGCAAAGATATTAATCACCCCCATTGTGATGCTTCACTGCTTACCGATGACGAAGTAAAATTTTTTAATAGTTTGCCAAGATTAAAAGTATAAGTTTCTTAAGAAATGGATTAAAAAAAATGAATAACAACTTAATAAGTCGATTGCAAAAGATTGAAGAAAAGTTTTTACCAAAGCAAGAATATTTTTTTTACCGCAAAGAAGATGAGCTGCCGGGTAGTGTGAATTTGTTTAATAAAACCTACGGAACTAAGTTAAATCCAATTGAGGTTAAAAAAGGATTACATCACGGATGCAATGGAAAAATTGTTTACCACGGCAAGAATTATAATTTCGATGCTGCAATTATAAATTACATCAGGCAGAGAGAAATAAACATACTGTAACGTGAAAAAGCTTTGATTGTAAAAATATTTTTCCCTCTACAACTCGTTTAAAATTAATGGATTAGGTTACTGTCTACTTTTGTGAATATTGACAAAAGAAATTTGAAGGATTAAGTTTGCAGAAAAATCTTAACGGCTAAGTAAAATATTTTTTATACGAATTACCCTTATTGGTTTTTATAGCTTTAGTCGGCTAAGATTTTCCGGTAAGGGTTTTTCGTTTTCAAGCTCATTGAATTGCTGAAAAAATTTGATTGCTATTTTGATTAATAATTTCTCATTTTAAAGGAATCAAAAGCTAATCAATCAGAAAAGTGTCTACCCGCTTTAAAATAAAAAGTGCGAAAACTCGGTTATTTTCGCACACTAACGTGGGCAGAGACGGAATCGAACCGCCGACACAAGGATTTTCAGTCCTTTGCTCTACCGACTGAGCTATCTGCCCTTCAAAAAATTGAGACCAAAAATAAAGATTTTTCATTTAATCTCAAAAGCTTTAAGAGCGTTTTTTAAAATTAAATTGCATTCTCTATAACAGAAACCTGACTAGCCGGAACTGATAAAAGAACTACTAATCAAAGGGCATAGCAACACTTTGCACTATGCTCTCTGCGCCATGCCAAAAATTTCCTCTCCGTTCAACAAAAAATTTTATGACAAAGAGATTAAAGTCTATTCCCCTCTACATTAACAAAGCCATAATAGCCTTCTGAACGTGCAGCCTGTTCTCAGCTTCATCGAAGATAACCGAATTAACAGAATCTGCTACTTCATCTGCCACCTCATCGCCTCTATGCGCTGGCAGACAGTGCATAAAAAGATAGTCTTCCTTCGCATTCTTCACCAGATCAGGATTAACCTGATAATTTTTAAACAGCTTCTTTCTCTTCTCCGATTCCGATTCCTGTCCCATACTTGCCCACACATCAGTGTAAACAATATCGGCATCCTTAACAGCTTCAGCCGGGTTTTCCAGAATTTCAACTTTACTTCCCATAAGTTTTGCATTCGCCAAGGCATTATCAACTATTTTCCTTTGCGGCTTGTAACCTTCGGGAGACGCAACTGAAATATTCATCCCTACCTTTGAGCAGCCGTGTAATAGTGAATGCGCCATATTGTTGCCGTCTCCAACATATGCCAGCTTCAATCCTCTTAGTTTCTGTTTCTTCTCAAGAATAGTAAACAGGTCGGTTAATACCTGGCAGGGATGCAGCAAATCCGTTAATCCGTTTATCACGGGTATTGAGCCGTATTTAGATAAATCAACTACATCCTGGTGATCGAAGGTTCTTATCATTATACCGTTAAGATAACGGGAAAGTACCTTGGCCGTATCCTGAATGCTTTCACTTCTTTTAAGCTGGAGGTCGTTCGGACCGAAATACATACCGATTCCACCAAGCTGGTAAATACCGACTTCAAAAGAAACGCGGGTTCTTGTAGACGGTTTCGAAAAAATCATTCCAAGAGTCTTACCTTCAAGCAGCCTGTGAGACTCACCCGACAACTGCTTCATTTTTAACGAAGCGCTTAATTCGAATATTTGATATATTTCTTCGTGGGAAAGATCGTTAATCGAAATTAAACTTTTCCCCCTCATGTTTACTGCCATAGCTCGCCTATATTTTATTTGATTAGCCTAAGAAATTTATAAAGTTTTTAACTTGATACAAAGAGATGGAGTGAAGAATAATTTAAGTATGAAAATTTTTTCCGCCGGGAAGACAGTACCGTGAATATTTATTCTGTATTCCCGGCAGAAATTTCATGATCAATTCTATATGATTCCTTTTTCTTTTAAAATACTTTTAATTGTTACCGCTCCTATTTCCTGAAGCTCGTACCTTACCCTCACACTCGGTGTATGTAGCTTTAGAATCCGTCCGAGATCTATCGGAGTACCAATGATTACCGAATCGCAGTCTGTTTTATTAATTGTAACTTCAAGATCTTTTATTTGTTCCTCGCCGTAGCCCATAGCAGGCAGCAGAGCACCTATCTTCGGATATTTTTTATAAGTGTCCGAAATTGAATTTACAGTAAACGGTCTAGGATCAATAATTTCGGATGCGCCGTAATTCCAAGCCGCAATCATACCTGCGCCGTACTCCATTTCACCATGAGTTAAAGTAGGACCGTCTTCAACAACCAATACCTTTTTACCTGAAATCAGTTCCGGTTTATCGACAAATAATGGCGAAGCAGCTTCTATAATTTTTGCTTTCGGATTTACATCTTTAATATTCTTTCTAACGGCTAAAACATTTTTCGGATCGGCGGAATCAATCTTATTTATAATTGCCGCATCTGCCAGCCTTAGCGAAGTATTCCCTGGGAAATATGTAAGCTCGTGCCCGGGCCGGTGAGGATCAACTATGGTGAAAACAACATCCGGGCTGTAAAAAGGAATATCGTTGTTGCCGCCGTCCCATATAATAACGTCGGCTTCTTTTTCGGCTTCTCTTAAGATTGCTTCGTAATCCACTCCTGAATAAATAACGCTGCCCATTACTATATGCGGCTCGTACTCTTCCATTTCTTCAATTGTGCATTCATATTTTATTAAGTCCTCAAGAGTACCGTAGCGCTGCACTTTTTGTTTAACAAGATCTCCATAAGGCATGGGATGCCTTATAGAAACAACCTTCTTCCCCGCTTCGCGCAGCAGCTGAACAACCCGCCTTGAGGTTTGGGATTTGCCGGAACCTGTCCTTACGGCTATTACCGCAACAACCGGCTTGGTACTTTTAATCATCGTTTCTTTTGCACCCAGCAGCCTGAATGAAACACCGGCAGCGTTAACCTGCGATGCTTTTGTCATAACGTAATTAAAAGGAACATCGGAATAGGAGAAAACTACTTCGTCAATCTTTAACTCCTTTATCAAATCGACCAGCTTTTTCTCATCATAAATTCTAATTCCATTAGGATATAATTTGCCGGCTAATTCCGGCGGATAAACTCTTCCGTCTATATTTGGAATTTGAGTAGCAGTAAAAGCCATTACATTGTAATCTTCGTTATTTCTGAAATAAACGTTGAAGTTATGAAAGTCTCTGCCTGCGGCTCCCATTATTAAAATATTTTTGCGGGGCATAAAATTCCCTTTCTAATTTTTCTATATTTTTGACTGTAAGCACATCCAAAACAAAATAACCGAATATTCTATTTAGATATATGCATTTTTATACCGGCAAAAATAGATATTTGTAAGATGAAAATCACCTTAAATCAACCGATCCAGAAAACGGAATATATATGCAGAGTGCGCAGACCGCAATGGGAGAAGGGAAACGGAAGATGGAAGACGGAAGACAAAGGATTAAAATATTTTGACACAAAAATTCCGAAGGGATCATAATATGATACCGCTGTGCTTGACTTATTTTATTCAACAGTTACGCTTTTAGCTAAGTTCCTCGGCTGGTCTACGTTCAGTCCTTTCTTTACAGCTATATGGTAAGCCAGAAGCTGCAAAGGTATAACCGTAAGAATCGGCATCAGCATCCTAATAGTATCCGGTATTTTAATTGAATAGTCCACAAGGTTGTCGATCTTATCGTCATTTTCGCTGGCTATCGCTATTATTCTCCCCTTCCTTGCTTTAATTTCTTCGATGTTGCTTATTATCTTTTCGTAGGTGGAATCCTTTGGTGCAATAAAAACCGCTGGCATGTTCTCATCAATCAAAGCGATGGGGCCGTGCTTCATTTCTGCAGCCGGGTAGCCTTCGGCATGAATATAAGAAATTTCTTTCAGCTTTAATGCGCCTTCGAGAGCTACCGGAAAGTTGTAGCCCCTTCCTAGATAAAGGAAGTTCTTTACGTCTTTAAACTCTGCGGCAATCTCTTCAATCGTATCGTTTAGTTTTAATATTTTTGAAATCTTATCGGGTATTGTCTTCAGCTCTTCAGCAATCGACTTACCGTCAACCAGGCTCATATTCTTTTTGCGGGCTATAAGCAGAGTAATTAATGCGAGAACTACAAGCTGGGATGTAAACGCCTTTGTAGAAGCTACGCCTATCTCGGGTCCGGCATGTGTATAAACGCCGGCTATGCTCTCTCTTGCAATTGAGCTTCCAACCGCATTACAAATACCCAGAACCAGTGCGCCCTTGTCTTTAGCTTCTCTTAGGGCAGCCAGGGTATCCGCAGTTTCACCGCTCTGGGAGATAAAGAATATCGCGTCGTCCTTGTTAACAACAGGGTTCCGGTATCTGAACTCGGAGGCGTATTCCACCTCAGTAGGAATGCGGGTAAACTGTTCCAGCATGTACTCACCTACCAGGCCAGCATGCCAGGAAGTACCGCAGGCCGAAATAATAATCCTGCTTGAGCTTGCTAGCCGGTCAGCAACGCTCTCAAGGCCTCCCAGCTTTGATGTGCCTTTATCTAATAGGAGTCTTCCCCTCATGGAATTACAAATCGACTCCGGCTGTTCCATTATTTCTTTAAGCATGAAGTGAGCGAATCCGCCTTTATCAATCTCATCAAGCGTCATCGTAATTTCATGGACTTCTTTTTCAATTTCCTTATCGAGTACAGTCTTTGCAATAAAATGATCTTTAAATACTTCTACAACTTCGCCGTCTTCCAGGTAAACAATTTGTTTAGTATGAGCCAGGATTGCCGATACATCGGATGCAACAAAATTCTCCTTATCGCCTATTCCCAAAACCAGCGGCGAGCCTTTACGCGCAGCTATCATTCTATCCGGCTCTTCATCATATATTACAATAAGCCCGTAAGTGCCCTCTACTTCACTTAGCGCAAGCTGGACCGACTTAAAAAGCGAATGCCCCTTTATTAAAAAGCTGTCGATTAAATGCGGTATCACTTCCGAATCGGTATCGCTTATAAATTTATATCCGAACTTTTGAAGTCCCGCTTTAAGAGTCTGGTAGTTTTCAATTATGCCGTTGTGTATAACGAGCAGGTTCTTAGAGGAATTGAAATGCGGATGCGCATTTATTTCATTCGGAACGCCGTGAGTAGCCCACCTGGTATGCCCGATACCCAAATTCCCCGATAGACTGACTTCCTCAAGCTTTTTTTCGAGGAGAGCTACCTGGCCTTTATTTTTAACAACCCTGCATTCATGATTAATGATAACACCCAACCCGGCCGAATCATAGCCCCGGTACTCAAGCCTTTTAAGTCCGTTTATCAAGATGGGTACACAATTTTTATCACCTATATAGCCGACAATTCCGCACATTGTTGCCTCGATATTTGTTTATGAAATAGCGCAGCGATAATTTACAAAAATCCGTTAATAAAAATCAGCTATTCAACCTTAGCTAATTTCTGAATCTGCGATTTAACAACATCACCGTTCTTATAAATAATTTTGTAGAAGTATAAACCGTTTGCAATATTGTCGCCGTCCTGGTCCCTGCCGTCCCAGTAAACTTTATTAAAACCGATTTTCAGATCGGACGGCGGAACGGGAATGGTTTTTATCAGCCTGCCGGCTACGGTAAAAATTCTAATCGATAGCTCATCGGGTACCTGCGAGCCGGTAAGCTGAAATGTAAAATAAGTATTGGATTTAAAAGGGTTCGGATAGTTATAGACGTTCCTCAGGTCCGATTGATTATAAACATAAAACTCAACATGGGTTGCAGCCGAATCGTTAAAGTTACCGGAGCCATCCCTTGCCAAAATATCCATGGTATGCTTTCCGTCTGCAAGAGCGGGAGCCCAGGTTACATCGGCCTCAGAATTAGGATACGGAGTGTACGAGAAACGAATATCCGTTCTGTTAAAGTTTAGCGGATTGTTATCGAACACGATTGAAAAATCGGTTGTATCTAGAGGAAGCGGGCTGTTGTCTTTCAGCCTTATTAGAATTTTCGGCTTAGCAGAAATAATATCGCCGTTTGTAATTTCCTTGCCGTCGAATGTTATGAACAGGGAAGGCTTAACCGAATCGACCGAGACGTAAAAATTATTATCAACTATATTGTTGAACGTATAAAATTCAGTTGAAGGTGAAGCGGCAACAACCTTTATGTTGTTGCTTAATGTCAGGCTGTTCGTCTGCAAGCTTGCGGAAACAATTGAAGAAGAATCGGCAGGGATATTCACCAGCTTTGTGTAAAACGCGGAGTCGGCGTAGTTCAAATAAAACTTTACTTTTAGACTGTCTGCCGCCGAATAACCCAGGTTATTTATATTTACATTTATTTTTACCGGCAGCCCCTGCAGTACGCTGTCCGGTGAAAATGAAAGTTCGTTCTTTGAGATTGAAATCTCGGGCAGCGAAGAATAATCCGCCTGAACAGATTTCAACCTTAACGGCTGACTGGCTCCGAACGATGAATCCACTAGGCTGAAATAGATTTTAAGGTAATTATACTTGTTCGGGTCTATACCGGATAATTGTGTAACCGGCTGCAAATTAACATTTAAGGTATCCCACGATTTTGAATTTATATTCCTGCCTAGCAGTACAGCTTTATAAGTTCCTTTCGATCCGGTCAGATTGAAATTATACTGGATTGAGTTCCATGCATCTGCCGGACCGATATCTGTCGTTTCAATTGTCCCGCTGGCATCCTTATATGTTCCCGAGAATCTCTGGAAACCGGGAATATACACCACTCCCGTCGGCCTAAAAGTGGACGAATAAACAAAATTGTCTTTCCAGTCGTAGCTCCATGTATAATAATTTTTAAAATTGCTGGAGCTAAGCCACTGTTCCTCGAAAGAGCCGTCTTGAATACGGTACCTCCTTAAGTAACCGTTGTCGTAGCTCTCGTAAGTAAACAAGTAGCCGTCAACCACAAAGAAGCCGGAAAATCCTTGATCGGAAGAGCCGCTGAAAACAATATCCTGCCCTACTTGCTGCCAGCCGTTCAATGGATCGAAAGTACGCATTACGTATTTACCGGCTAGATTTCCATAGCCCGCAGAAAGGTTGTAAACATACCTGCCGTCCGACGTTAAATAATACCCGCCGTTTGTAAGCAGCCCGTTGTTGGATGGAAGCAGCCCGGCAGGAATGTATACTCTAGATGTATCCCCTGTAACCGGATCAATTTTCAGAAGGCTGTTCCACTGTCCCGTCGCGGCGTAAAGAAATCCGTCGCTGTAATAAAAGATCTGGTTCATTATATAAACGGAGAGATTCGGAATTGCGCCGTAATTTTTCCCTTTTACGGAACCGTTAAGCCCTGTGCCTATCTTATAAATTTTCGATTTTTGTCCGCCGGAGTAATAAGGCAAATTACCGAAATAAAAATAAGTGCCGTCCGTGGTAAACGTGGTAATTCCCTGCGCATCGTTCGGCAGTAAAATTTTAACCGAATCGATGAAAGTATTATCTGACGGCCGGGGCGGCAGCAGAGTTGTGTTCATAACCAATTCATTTGCGGAATCGGAATAAAAGACATTGCTTGCCGGGAACATCATAAGCTGCTTTCCTTCGGCGTAGTATCCTTCCTGGCTTCCGCTGCCGATTGTGAAAGTTCTAACCGAACTTCTGTTGGTATCCGTGTTATCGAATATTACCGCACGCCAGAAATATGCGCCCTTGTTAAGTACAGGCGACTGCCATTTAACAACTCCGTCTACCGGAGATAAAACCGGGGAAATAATTTTTGAAGGCGAGCTCAGGCTTAACGAAGTATCAATTTCAATATAGTAAGAAAAGCTTTTGTTTATGTATGCACCTATGTCGGTAAAAACAAAATTCATTCTGCTGCCGGAAGAATAATAACCGTCCAGAGGTTTTACAATATTCGGCTCACCAAAGTTATACACCGCGAAATTTGCATATGCGGTATTATCGGAATGATCTGTTTCCCAAAGAGTATCAACAGCATTTACCTTTGCTATCAATTGGTAGAGCCCCGCATCGGCAGGTATCCAGGGAACCGTTACCGAATCGATATCCGCAAAGCTAGGCAGCTGGACTGATTTAATTAAAGTCTGCGCGCTGCCAAGTTCCTGGTACAGTTGAACAGTTACGGCCCTGTCCGGGAAATTAATGCCGTAATTTCTCACCTTAACTTTCACACTTACCGTATCGCCTTTTACCGGGTTGGAAGGAGAGATGGAAATGTCGGACGAGTTAACTGCAAAGTCCGGGTATTTTGGAATTGCTAATTCCAAGGCGGGATCGCCGAGAAGAGTAAGCAGAGCTACCTGGCTAAGGTAATAACCGAATTGAGGTACATTAGCCTTTGAATACATAACTGCATTTCCGAAAACGTAGTCTTTATAATTAAAAATCTGATCGAACAATTCTTTGTTTATCTGAACACCAGCATCCCAAAAAGTTAACCCGGAGCTGCCGAAGAAACCGATACTTCCCTTGCCGGGCACTTTATTAAAAATCTCGCCGAAGATATCCTGGTTATCGAAGTGCGCGGTATAGCAGGTAACGCTTATGATTAAAGGCAGCCTGCCCTGGTTTGTAAGCTGATAAATATCGTCGTTGGTAAATACCAGGTCCCACTGTCCGCCGCCGCCGTGGCCGTAATAATTTGCCAGCACTGCGCCCTGGTCGAATGCGTTCCGGATCTCCGGGCCGCCGCCCTGGTATTTCATGTACTCCGGCTTATTAGGATAACGGAAAATATTTGTAGCATCCATTCCGTTGGGAGCTAAAAAATTATCCTGTAGGTAAACGCTCTGGTCGTTAAATCCGAAAGTGCTTTCGTCCTCGGCATCCATACCGGAAGCCATAAGCAGAACATTCTTCTTCCACGCTTTTGAATTGTCGGCAGGATAATTAACTATCTTATCGACAAGAATATTAGCTTCGTCCAGGGTCTCGCACGAAAGCCGCCCTATCGCCAAATCCGGAACAATATCATTTCCAGAGACAGCAACAATCGCATTGTCGCTTGCTGCTTGTCCGAAATCTAGAGACTGGAAGGGAATGGATGGAATGAAATCCGGCCTGCTGCCGCCGTAAATATGCCTGTAGTCGTAGCTCATATCGCCGAGTAAAACCACGTAAGAAGGAGCGGGCTTCTGCCAATAATCGAAGGCGTATTTTACAAAGTCGTATAACGAATAAGGATCGAGCAGGCCGTAAGAGAATTCATTATAGATATCGTTAATGTTAACTATCTTAATTCTGGGTGAAGAAAAGCCCTGAAGATTTTTTGATCTGTAATTTGCCAGCCTCTGTGCTGCGCTCATAAAATCCGGATATGTAATAATGATATAATCGGCGCCGTTATTTACATTGCGTAGATCGGAAGGAGTGTTCCTTACAATTTTATCCGGCGTTAAGAAAGAAGTATCGGAAACGCACAAGTATTCGGTGCGGCCGGAGACTGTATCCGCAAAATACACGCTTTTATCCGCGTCGTTTTTAATTAAAGGATTATCTATCACCTCGCCTCTAGACGGGATGTAGACCTTCATATTGGCGGCATCCCACTGCCACAGGTAATAAACCTGCGGACCAATATTCTTAGGCGGACTGGAAAATATATAGCTGCCGGCGCCCACACGGTTCCATCGCCAGTAACCGAACTCAAACCAATCGACCTCTACTATATCATCTTTGTTCGACGAGCAGACATTCCCGTCAGTACCGACTTCAAAATAATTATTCCCCCATAAAAGCCTTACGCTGTCCGGCGACCAGGTGTAATAACCGAACTTAAAATCTTTAACAAACGTAGTATCGTTCTCGCCGTCGAACTGAATAGTTCCGATACGCTGGCCGTTTAAATTAACAAAGACATTGTGGCTGGGGCTGCAGAAGGTTGTGGTAATTCCCTGCAGCTTAACCTTAACTTCCGCATCCGTTAAATTAGAATTGATGTTAGGGTCGAGGTAATCGAACTTATAAGTAAAAATATACGTAGGCACATTATTGCTTGCCTCGGCTTTGTCCCACAGCCAAAAGTCTCTGTTCCCGTCCGGCGCATAGCCCAGCCTTTCATAATCAAGGTCTTTTTCAAAATGTAAAACATTCCAGTTGCTTGCTTGAAGCCCGGTAAATGAAACCGGGTTGCCGTTAATATATTTATAGCTGTATACCGAATCCGCCTGATATGAAAGCCAGTATACATTTTGAAGGTTGTAAATATTCAGATAGCAGTAAGGGGAACTTTTGGGGGGATAACCGACAAACTGGAAATAATCTCCGCCGTCAAAGAGCGCGTCCTTATTTACATCTACAATATCCAGCGGAACCCGCACGCCGTTGTTATACAGTTCCAGTTTCCCCTGCTGTATTCCGCTTGAGGGCGAAATGCCTGCTGAGATAAGCTGATTGTAGGTAACTCTGTAAATGCCTTCCTTGGATAAATAAATTTTATAAAAGTCCTTATTGGGAGTGTACCAGTAAGAAGAGTCGGACTGTACTTTGGAATACGAAGCAGACTTGGCAGTAAAGCTTAGTGCTTCCTTCTTGTTTATTACATTGGAGTTGACGAACTCGTTAGTTAGATTATCATTTATTTTAGTAAAGGCAGAGGCTTTCTGCATTGGCTGCTGAAAATCAACCTCGACTACAACCTTCTTGTTGAACACCAGGCTTCTGTTAACCGGATTAAACTGGAACGGTGAAACGCTGAGTTCGATGACACGGATGTACCTCATTATATATTCGGAACCAGGACCGGCAACGTACGAAGGAAAGCTTTTATTAACGCCGTAAATTTTTTGATTGAACTGCGAAAGGCTGAACGGCTGGTTTAATGAATCGGGAAAAGGAATGATAAGCACGTTTTGAAAACTTTGCTGGTCAACGCTTAGCACTTTAACAACCGGATTTGAAGAGCGGGGAACGCCGATGTTGGCTATAATGTCCGGCAGCCACGGCTCACCCGGCATTCTAAAACAGTAATTCTGCCCTGCGATGTAATTAAATTTATTACCGTTTATTAATGTATCGGCAACCGAGTATCTGCCGTTAAAATCAAATTCAAGCTTTACATGGTCTGCTGTTGACTCTAGTAGGCGGTAATCCTGTGCATGAATGTATAAAGTAAAGGTTAAGACCAAAATTGCACAGTAAATTTTATGTTTCATTTAGCTCCCATATCTTCGAAAAAAATTAGACTAAACTTATGTGTTTCAATCTCCTCCATCAAGGGATAAATGTTAACTTAACTGCTTAAGCAGGAGGGCCGCATTATTCAAAGCCAAGTTTCAGCGAGCTCCAAAAAATATTGTCATTGGTTGTCAATCCGTTCATCGCATCCCGGTTGTATTGATACACGAAATTAAAATACAAGCCGTATGTAATCTCGTAAGTAAAATTAACATTCAACAGGTCGGTCACCTCCCTGTTCCCTTCCAGCAGATAAGCATACTGCGAATCGTACGCGGCTGCGAAGTTATTGTATACGCTGCCTCCGAAATTTTTGATGAGATTTCCCGCCGCATCGTAATAGTTGCCGCCGTGGATGGAATGACTGTAACGCAAGCTGAGATTAACTTTGCCTGAGAACCTGTAGCTTGCCTCGGCAGAAAATCTCACTGAGTTCGGCTGCAAATTAGTTCCGAGCATATAGCCGTTGTTTGTGTACGTTAATGCTTCTCCCACGCCCGGATGCGAAAATGTATAAGGTCTTATCTGGAGGTATTCTAGTTTTAAAGTAAGGTCTTCCGGAATGACCGGGTTGGTAAGCATAACCCCGGCCTGCCACTCGTTCCCGTTATTATGCCTTGCCCATTCGCCCTTAAACAGGTAGGAAAAATTTATATCGTCGAATATGATAGATGAACTTATTTCCGCACCGTTAGTAACCAAATACCTGCCGTCTAAAGTTAGGAATGAGTTGTCCAGATCGTTCATGGAGCGCTGTGCCGATTCCCAGAACAGGAACGGGTTCAGGTAAGCTGCTTCAAAAGGCCGGTTCGAGTAAATTATCATTTGAGAAATTCCGAAAGACAATTTTTCATTTGCGCTGTAACCAAGCCTGCTTACGGCAATGTATTTCGTCGGCTTGGTCTTGGCATAACCGACAAGCGAATCGATATAAGTAAGCACGGGCTTTTGTACAAGCCAGCCGTGCAGAAAATCGTACCTGAATTTTTTGTATGCAATGCCGAACCGGACAAAGTCGAATAAGGGTGGATTATCCGACAGGATTGTCCTATCAATGTAGCCGTTCCCCCATAATACGCGCTCTCTGCCGAGCTGAAAGCTAACAATTCCCTTTTGCAGCCTTAGGTAACCCTGAGTCTCGTCAAAAAAGTTTATCCCGGTATGATTAAAGGTATAGCTCTGCTCTATCCTCGGGTCAATCTCCGCAGTACTCCTGTTGCCGAAGACTGCGCCGTTCGTTCCCTGAAGATAAAATCCGAACCAATCATCGTAACTGCCCCTGAATATTCCACCCAGGTTTAAGAACGAGCTGTTATTTTTTATTGAACCCGAGTAGATATATTTCCCTTCAATAACGGGATCGATAAAAAAAGAAATTGAAGAATCCTTATAGCTGTACAGATGCTTTTCGCTATCAGCCGCCAGGTTTTGAAAAAGCATCCCGGGAAAACCGTCGAATAAATTTATCGGCTCATTCCCTTTTAAGTTTATCCCGAACTTTTCTTCCATCCTTTTCAGAAAGTCTTTGTCAGTTGCAGATAAATTATTCTTCAAGCTGTCGATGACCAGGAGATCGTTTACCACCTGCTGCCTGGAAAGCGGCAGGATAACATCGTCATAATTTTTTAGAATTCCTTCAACCTGCATCTGCTTTAAGAACGAGTAAACGGGATGGCCGGACGGTACGTTTTCTACCTGTGCGAACATGTTTGCAGAAACGGCAGTGAAAAATATTGCGGAAAGAAAAATTGGTCTTATCCGGGCGAATGTTGAGTTATTAATATCATCAGCTCCATTTTTCCGTATTGGAATTAGCAGTAAGAGATATCTGTCTGATGCTGATGCTTTCGGTATCAAACTGATCAATCTTGAAAGTCGGATTGAAATTCGGAACGTAATATTTTAATATAGAAATCCATTCCTCTTTCGTCGAATAGTCGAGCAAATTCCTAAACTCTTCAACCATTGCGTTTATCGATTCCTCATTGTGCATGCAGACGAGGCGCGATTTATAGATCTTTTCGTGAGAAGTTGAAATGACTCCTTCCTCGGAGGTAAGAACTTCTTCAAAGAGCTTTTCACCCTCGCGGATACCGGTGTATTCGAATTTTATGTCTTTGCCGGGGACCAGGTTATTTAACAAAATAAGATCGCGGGCAAGGTCTACAATCTTAATCGGCTCGCCCATATCGAGTATAAACACATCGCCGTTCTTACCTGTGGCCGCAGCCTGCAGTACCAGAGCTACCGCCTCGGGTATAGTCATAAAATATCTTTTCATGTCGGGGTGTGTAATGGTAATCGGTCCGCCGTTTTTCAGCTGGTCGATAAAAATCGGGAGTACGCTTCCCCTGCTGCCTATTACATTGCCGAACCTAACGGCAACAAAATTCGAGTTGCTGCTTTTGCCGACGCCTGTAACGATATACTCGGCTATCCTTTTTGAAGCGCCCATAATGCTTGTGGGATTTACCGCCTTATCTGTAGAGATTAATATAAAGTTCTCAACTCCAAAAGAATTAGCGGCAGAAGACAGCACGTGGGTTCCGATTATATTCACTCTTACAGCTTCTTCAGGGAACTTTTCCATAACCGGCACATGCTTGAACGCTGCTGCATGGAATACGACATCCGGCTTAAAGTCTGCAAACATCCTGTCCACTTTACTCTTATTGGAAATATCGCACAGGTACATTTTTATTTCGCCGCCGGAATACATCCGCTTTAACTGTATTTCCAGGTCAGCTAGGTCGCTTTCGTTAATATCCACAATGGCAATCTGCTCGGGGTCGTAGTAAGTTACCTGCCGGGCTATCTCAGAGCCGATTGAACCGGCAGAGCCGGAAATAAGCACTCTCTTATTCTTAATGTACCCCAAAATTATTTTGGTGTTAATGGAAACAGCCTGCCTGCCGATAAGATCGCTTACATCAATGTCGCGTATATCGTTAACGCCCACGGTAATCGTGTTGGAACTGTCGTTAATAGTCGAAACGACCTTAATATCGTTGACGCCGGCTTCTCTGGCAATAGTTAAAATTTTCCTGTGGAAATTTCTATCGGCGGAAAGCACGGAGATTAAGATAGTATCGATTTTAAACTTTTTAATAATATCGGAAAGTTCTTTTATTGTACCGAGGACTCTTATTCCCTGGTAATATAAAAACTGTTTCGAGCCGTCGTCGTCAATAAAACCTATAACGTGGAACTTCCTGGTATCGCTCCTGTAAATATCTCTTAACAGTTGTTCCCCGCTGCTTCCAGCGCCAATTATAAGGGTCCTCTTCAGCTCGGAGTTTCGGATGCTCTGCCTCATCACTTCCAGGTACATCCTTTTGGAAATTTTTATACCGGAAGAAATTAAAAAGCTGAAGACGAGATCGATTAGGAGAATCGATTTGGGAAATGTGGAGAAGGCCTCGATATTAAATCCGAAAATAATTATGAAAACTATGCCGTTGCTTAGAAGGCAGGCCTTGGCAATGTTTGCAAGGTCTTGCAGGGAAACGTACCGCCAGGATATATCGTACAGCTTAAAGGAATAAAAGACCAGCAGCTTTATTAGTACAAACGTAAGAAGAATAATATAAAAATATCCGCTGAAGAATATTATTGTGCTTCCATCCTTTATGGAAACGGCCAGTAGGAACGATGCGACGAAGGCAATAATATCGAAGACAATAAAAGTTACTCTTCTTAAAAAGTAGGAAGGAGAAGCGAATACGGAAGATCTGTTGTTCATACTATTAACCCCTTTATGGTATTCAAAATGATTTTCATATCAGTAATAAAACCGATTTCGTTTAAATATTTTTTATACAAAAGAATTTTGCCCGGTAGTATTTCGCTTAAGTAAATATTTTCGCTGTTGCCTTTGTTTAAAAGCTCGGCTTCGTTCCTGTACCGGACGGATGCGAAATCCGAAATGCCCGGTTTGATTTTTAAAATGGCCGAGTAATCATCTTTAAAATATTTCGCATATTTTAACAGCTCCGGCCTCGGACCGATAATACTCATATCACCCTTTAGCACATTAAAGAATTGCGGCAACTCATCAAGCTTAAATTTTCTTAGGAACCTTCCTTCTTTGGTAATTCTTTTGTCGTTTTTGGAAGATATACCCGGTCCCGTTTTATGAGCGTCCCTTACCATAGTCCGGAATTTAATTATCTTGAACTGCACCCAGTCTTTTCCAACCCTTTCCTGCAAAAAGAAAATGGGCGTACCCGAACCGATTAATATTACAAAACCTATTGCAAAGTAAAAAGGCAACAAAAATAATATTGCAACTAACGAAATAAGTATATCTAAAATTCTTTTTACAATGCCGTACATTAAAATAACGCTTTTATTTAAATTCAACCAGAGAATTATTTTCTCATGTCACGCAGGAATACATTTTGATGTCCGCATTGTCATTCCCACGAAAGTGGGAATCCATTTTTTATCATATTTTCGCATCTTGGATACCCGCTTTCGCGGGTATGACACTCAAGCTTTATAATTTTGCGT
>JAKAJV010000115.1 GCA_021813585.1 Bacteroidota bacterium
TCTTAACCATCCTGGGGTGGATATCATGAAGAAATTAATAACTGAAACTGTATTGTGCATCGCAGCCTTTGTCTTAATCTTTCAATCGAATGCACTGGCAAAGGAAGACCAGTGTTACATCTGCCATTCATCTCTTGGAGACAAGCCTGGTGTTTTATTTAAAAGCGATATTCATTTTAAAAAAGGAATTTCGTGCGCAGACTGCCACGGCGGCGACAACCGGACAGACGACATGGATAAGGCAATGAGTAAGAGCGCCGGATTCATAGGTGTGCCGAAGGGAAATAATATTACAGCAGCTTGTGTAAAGTGCCATGCAGACAGCAACGCTATGCAAAAATACGGGGCAAATATTCCCACGGACCAATTTGAGCTTTTAAAAAACAGCGTGCACGGAAGACTGGCAATAGACGGTAAGGAAAGAATAGTTCAATGTATTACCTGCCATAATGCCCACGGTATTGTAGAGGTAGATAATCCGGCATCACCGGTATATCCGCTAAACCTTCCGCAGACCTGCGGTAAGTGCCATAGCAATCCGGTTTATATGCGTTCGTACAATCCTGCTCTTCCAGTAGATCAAGTGCAAAAGTACAGAACCAGCGTGCACGGCATCCGCAATGCCAAGGGCGACCCCAAGCCGGCGGAATGCGCAAGCTGCCATGGAAGCCACGGCATCCTTCCGGTTAAAGATGTCAGGTCGAGCGTTTATCCCACAAACATTCCGGAGACTTGTTCTAAGTGCCACAGCAATGCAAAGTACATGGCGGAATATAAAATTCCAACTGACCAGTACGAAAATTATTCAAAGAGTGTTCACGGGGTAGCTCTTCTGCAAAAACACGATTTGGGTGCGCCTGCCTGTAACAGCTGCCACGGCAATCATGCAGCCGTTCCGCCCGGCGTTGAATCCATCTCGCAGGTATGCGGAACATGTCATGCTTTGAATGCCGAACTGTTTTCAAAGAGTCCGCATAAAAAAGCATTTGACGATATGAAGCTGCCCGAGTGCGAAACCTGTCATAGCAATCATGATATTGTAACTGCGGCTGATAAGCTGCTGGGCGTTGCACCTGGCTCGGTCTGCATTAAATGCCATCAGCAGGATAGGGACCCGAAAGGTTATTTGGAAGTAAAGACCATGCGCGGGCTGATTGACAGTCTTGAGGCGACGGAAAATTCCGCTATGGCACTAGTAAACGATGCAGAGCAGAAAGGAATGGAAATAAGCGAGGCGAAGTTTAAGCTGAGAGATGCCAGGCAGGCACGTATGGAATCCAGAACAATGGTGCATGCATTTAATTTAGAAAAATTCCGGGAGACCGTGGGTAAAGGCTTAAAAGTTACGGCGGCGGTAACCGTTGAAGCCAAAGCTGCAATCCACGAATATTATTTTAGGCGAATCGGTCTTGGTGTATCGGTAGTAATAATTAGTTTCCTTGCGTTGATATTGTTCATGTATATAAAGCGCATTGAGAAGAAAAATGGAGTGTAGGATTTCTTCTCGCAAAAATCTGAGAAATTATCTCTCAGACTTGCCTGCGACTGGCATGTTCTGGATACTTGATACTTGATGCTGGATAAGAAATCGAGCACCCAGTATCAAGTATCGAGTATCGGCAAAAGAAAATTTCAAATATCTTTGGCTGGTATACGGTATAAAGATTTAATAATATAATCCAAGAGGTGCATCATGCAAGAATTTGTTCCTCCGGAAAATATGTTGTCTGGAAACGCAGGTAACGACGAGATAATCTCGTTGTTAAAAAACCTTGAACAGCGCGTTGCCAAAATTGAATCTTATTTGAATTTAATTACTCAGTCCGAGCAGGTGAATGAATTATCCTCTGAGGAAGGCGGCATCGGGATTCAGGATAAAGAAGAGCAGCTGGAATATAGGATTGGACAGTTCTGGCTGGCCAAGGCGGGAATAGTGGCGCTCATTATCGGCATAGCGTTTTTCTTAATCTTCCCTTATAAAAAGCTTCCGCCGGTATTCCCGGTGTTAATAGGGTATCTAATCACTTCGTCGATATTCGGGTTTTCATATTACTGCAGGAAAAATTTCTCTTATATTGTCGGATACCTATTAGGAGGAAGCTTAACGCTTTTCTACTTCACTACGCTGCGGCTGCATTTTTTTAGCCGGCAGACTTTGATTGAGAATATTCCTATCGAGCTTGTTTTGCTGGTTATAGTTGTAATAATTAATCTTTTAATATCACTTAAGAGACGATCGGCTTATCTGACTTTATTAAGCATTACATTCGGCTATGCAACAGCAATAGTAAGTGATGATTCGTATTTCTTATTTGCTTCGGTTCTCCTTCTTTCTTCCCTAATTGTTTTTCTTAAGATAAAATATAAATGGGAATATTTAATCCATTACGGAATTATTCTTACCTATCTAACTCATTTTATCTGGTTTATTAATAATCCGCTTTTAGGTAAAACAATACAGACAACAACTTCTCCCGAAATAAACTTAATATTTATTCTGCTTTATGCGGCGGTATTTGCTTCGGGTAATCTGATTGGAGTTGGAAAATCAGAAGAGAGTATTATTAATAATTTTAGTTCTTTTATGAATGCGTTGGCAGGTTACGGCCTGCTTTTTCTAATTACACTTTCGATGGATAAGGAAAGTGCGGTAGTTTATCATCTGCTTGCTTCAATTTTGTTTGTAATTTTAGCAATGCTTTTCTGGACAAAGCAGGAAAGCAAATACTCCACCTTCATTTATGCGATGCTCGGATATTTAGCTTTGAGCACAGCAATAATATTGCAATTTAATACCCCGAACTTTTTCATCTGGCTGTGCTGGCAGAGCCTGCTCGTTGTTTCCACAGCAGTATGGTTTAGATCGAAGTATATTGTGCTGGCTAATTTTATAATTTATGTCTTAATATTTATTGCATACCTGATTATGGAAGGTAAGATAAGCATTGTAAGCATAAGCTACGGGGTTGTTGCACTGGTCAGCGCCAGAATTTTAAACTGGAAGAAAGATCGGCTTTCGCTAAAGACCGAGCAGATGAGAAATGCTTATCTGTTAACTGCTCTGTTCATTATACCGTATTCTCTGTATCATGCTATACCGGAAGGATGGGTTAGTATTTCATGGATAGCGGTAGCCATACTTTATTATGCAATGAGCTTAATTTTAAAAAATAAAAAATACAGGTGGATGGCTCTGCTTACTCTTTTACTTACGTTAGGGTATGTTTTTATTTTAGGACTTACAAGCTCGGATACGACATACAAGATAGTATCGTTCGTAGTTCTTGGTGCAGTAATGATAATTATCTCTCTTGTTTATACCAGATACAGAAAATCAATTAAGAGTATTTTAAAATCTTGAATTGTTCCGGTCTTCTTTTTTAATGCAACGCACAATTGAATTATGCCGGCTTAAAATTGAATTGAAAAGCTGATTGCGTTAAAGCTGCCGCCGGTACCAGATGAAATATTTGCGCCGGAGCCGTTTCCGCCCGGGAAGCGGCTTCGATAATACTTACCTATTGTTGAGCCGACTGCGTATGATATAAATGCTGCGGCAACGGCATCGGAGAACCAATGCATCCCTCCCCGGTGAAATGCCGAGACGCCGAAAATTGTATATGCTATTAACCCGAATCCGGCAATCTTAAGCCAGGTGCTGTTCGGGTAATAGCCCATAAGTGCGGAGACAACTGCTGTGGTTGCGGAAGTATGCCCGGACGGCCATCCCCAAAATACACCGCCGCGCAAAAATCCGAACCTGAATGTTTTGCTTAAAGATTCCATATCGCTTACGTGCTGCCATTCGGGGTTAGGCCTGCCGGTTACTGCCTTCAAAGCCGAGTTATAGATAAGCTGCACTATGCTCGCCTGCATAACTGCGAATGAAGCGCCTAAAACCTGATTATCATTTTTTAATTTTGCATATGCATAAAGCGATCCGCTGGCAATAAAAGGCAGCAGCATCCCGGTATAAACGACCGGCCTGGCAATGTCACCGTAAGTTTCGTTCTCGTTAAAATATTTCTCTACGTGGTAATCCACACCCGTAGGCACTATTAAGCACGTAGCGGCAACCCCGGCTAACTGAAGATACAAATTACTTCCTTTGAAGCTGTCCAGGAAGTTCTGTCCTACATTGTCGAACATGCTTAAATTAGGCTGAGGAGAGCTTGATGCTGTATTGCTCAGGCTGTTCGTATTCTCCGCAAATCTGTTTTGCATTAAATATGAATGCAGTTTGTTAAAGGGATATGCTGCAGAACCTTTTTGTAAGCCGTATCCGTAATTGTTTTCCTGTGCTCTTAAAGGCAGCGATGAAAAAATTAATATGGCAATAAATGATAATAATATTTTGCCGGGACAATAGGGGCGGGTCATAATTAATTTTCCGTGTTGGTAAAAGTCATAATCAGCCGGTTAGAATAAATGAGAATAAAAATTTGTTTTCTCTTCCATCACCACTCACCGAAAAATAAATTTTTGTTTTACTTATTCCAATTACTAAAATTATCTCCCCCATGGTCACTTAACGAGAATTAATTTTCTTGTTTCTATAAAAGCCTTACCCGAACCGGATGATGGGACTGCATACATCCTGTAAAAATAAACTCCGCTGGAAAGGGTTGCGGCATTAAATTCTTTACTGTAGTTCCCTGCATGCTTAATTTCATTTACAAGCGCGGCAACTTCATTGCCTAAGATATCAAAGACCTTGATTATTACAAAGCTGGTTTTGTAAACAGAAAAATTTATTGTTGTTACCGGATTAAACGGATTCGGATAATTTTGGGAAAGCGAGTATGAACTTGGTATGCCAGGGGCTTTATTATAAATGCCGGTCAGAACAGAATCTGAAAGTACCCAGTCCAACTGCCTGCCGGAAGCTCTGAAGCGGTCAACTGTTCCGTTAAAGCCGCCGTCGTATTGGTTGTGCGCCCAAGTTGCCGAGATACATTGCCCTATTGTAGGTGTGTCGGCCGGTGCCGATTGGGTGATTATTCCGAATAAATTAAGTAGCTTTATCTACGGAATTTTTTTAAACCTTTTTTATAAAAAAGTTGTCGAACCCTGCGACATGTTCCGCTTTAAAATTGGAAATATGATTGTGAACGCGTACAAATAATTTCTAATTTAAAAGCTTAAACGGGAAGAATTGAATGAGTTCGTTTTAATTAAAAATAAATGAGGGAGTTTCGATCTATTCTTAAACCTGTGAAATATCATCCTTCAGTATTTAACAAAATTTATCGGCGTTAAAGGTATGGTATGAAAAAAATTTTTATTGTTTCCGCAATTGTTATTGCTCTGGTTGTTTCCGCTTATTTTTTATTTTTCAACGGCAAAGAGACTGCTTACTCCTTCCGGATGGACAAGGTTAGTAAAGGCGATTTAACCGTTTTCGTAACTGCTACCGGAACGTTGAATGCGGTTACCTCTGTAGACGTGGGCACGCAGGTTTCCGGCATCATCTCTAAACTGTATGCAGATTTTAACTCGATTGTAAAAGCGGGCGATATAATTGCACAGATAGATCCTACGTTCCTGGATCAGGCCGTAAAAGACGCGCAAGCAAACCTTGACAGAGTGCAGGCGCAGTTTAATGAAACCGAAAGGACGTACAACCGCACAAAAACTTTATTTGAAAAGAATCTGGAATCCCAGGCCAACTATGATGCGGCGCTGGCTAATTACGAAGGCGACAAAGCCTCGCTAAAGCAGGCACAGGCGCAGCTAGACAAGGCAAAGCTGAATCTTCAATATGCAACTATATATACACCAATTAACGGAGTGGTAATAAACAGACAGGTATCTGTGGGGCAGACCGTTGCCGCCAGCTTTTCTTCGCCTACGCTTTTTACAATTGCCAACGACTTAAGTAAAATGCAGGTTGAAGCGACAGTAGACGAATCGGATATAGGCAGCGTAAGCGTTGGGCAGCAGGCTACGTTTACCGTGGATGCTTATCCGAACGATAATTTTTCCGGAACAGTTTCGCAAATAAGGCTTGCGCCGCAGGTCGTTTCCAACGTTGTAAATTATACCGTAATTATAAGCGTTGAGAACGATGAGCTTAAGCTGATGCCCGGGATGACTGCTAACGTAAAGGTACTTGTAGGCGAGAAAAAGAATGTACTTAAAGTTTCCAACCTTGCATTAAGGTTCCAGCCGCCGGCTGAACTGGTCGATTCTGCAAAGATGAAAGAAATGCGGGAGATGTTTAGAGCAAGAGCAAAAGATGAAACGGAAAACGGGCAGCAGGAAAATCTGCCGGCTGGAAGAAATAATTCCCTTACGTCCGCCGGTACCCAAAAGAAAACCGAACAGCAGGGTAAAGCCCGAAGCGAAAGAGGCAGCGGGCTGCAATTTGCTGGCAGCATTGATAAAGGTAAATTCCAGGCGATGAGGGACTCAATCTTAAAGGCGCACGGAGGCAAAATGAGCCGGGAAGAAATGATGTCCGAGTTTAAAAAAGCTTTCGATAAAATGAAGCCCTCTATGCAGAAAGTCAAAATGCCTGTTCAGCCTAGGCAGCAGCAAAATTCTGGAGTCAATCAATATACCATTTTGAATAATTATCCCCAGTACGAAAAAAGCTCATTCGTACCTGCTAATCAAGTAGGGCGCGGCAGGCTATGGATACTTAACTCCAAAGGAAAGCTGGAGCCGGTTTTTGTAAGAACGGGATTGAACGACGGAAAATCAACTGAAATAATTTCTGACAATATAAAAGACGGTGAGCAGGTTGTTCTGGGCGCTGATACTAAAGAAGGCCAAAACAATAACCAGAACAGAAATCCTTTTGCCGGGCAGAGGGATGACCGCGGGTTTAGAGGAAGGTAAAAGTATGAGCAATACAAAATTACCCCCCGCAAATTCAAAGCTGCCGGATGAGAGTAAGGCATTAAACGGCAAGTTAATACAGATTGATCACCTGGTACGTATTTATAAATTGGGTGAAGTTGAAGTGCATGCCCTCCGCGGCGTTTCAATTGAAGTTACCAAAGGAGAATTTGTTGCGATTATGGGTGCTTCGGGTTCCGGTAAATCTACGTTCATGAACATACTCGGCTGCCTGGATAAGCCTACTAAAGGCACTTACATACTGGACAATATTGATGTCGGCAGTCTAATGCGCGATGAGCTTGCGTTCATCAGGAATAAAAAAATCGGTTTTGTTTTCCAGGGCTTCAATTTATTAAGCAGAACTACCGCGCTTGAAAATGTTGAGCTGCCTTTGTTCTACAGCTCCGTTACCAATAAGGAGCGCAAGGAAAGGTCTATTGAGGCGTTAAGGAAAGTAGGTCTGGAAGATAGGATATACCATTACCCTAACCAGCTTTCCGGCGGGCAGCAGCAGCGCGTTGCAATTGCAAGGGCGCTTGTTAACGATCCTTCCATTGTTCTTGCAGATGAACCGACCGGCAACCTGGACAGCCGCACCAGCGTCGAAGTGATGGAAGTATTTCAAAAGCTGAATGAGCTGGGAATTACAATTATACTTGTTACACACGAGCCCGATATTGCGTCCTTTGCAAAAAGACATGTTGTCTTCCGCGACGGGAAAATAAAATCGGATAAGATAAATGCAAATCCCAGAATAGCTGCGGAAGTTCTTAAGACTGTTCCTTCAATCGAAGAGGAGGATGAGGCATGAAGATTTTAAATATAATAATAGCTGCCTTCCGGGCTTTGCAGCGGAACAAGATGCGCTCGTTCTTAACTATGCTGGGAATTATCATCGGCGTAGGCGCAGTAATAACCATGCTTGCAATAGGACAGGGAGCCGAATACTCTGTTAAGGAACAGATAGCCTCGCTGGGCACTAATGTGCTTATCATTTTCCCGGGCTCGCAGCAGCAAGGCGGATTAAGAGTAGGCGCCGGCTCTATGACTACATTAACCGAAGACGACGCTCAAGCCATCCGTACAGACTGCCCGGCAGTTGCCTACGTATCTCCCGGTACAAGAGCAGGAGGACAAGTAATTGCAGGCAACTTAAATTGGGCTACCGGCATTGAGGGCGTTGGTGTGGAATACGCACAGATAAGAGAATGGAATGTGCAGTACGGAGAATTCTTCTCCGATCAGGATATTAAGGGCTCGGCAAAAGTCTGCATTCTGGGAAGAACGGTTGCGGATAATTTATTCCCGGATTCCGATCCTGTAGGGCAGAATGTTAGGATAAGAAATGTTCCTTTTAAAGTCGTCGGCGTTCTTACCAGGAAGGGGCAGAATGCAATGGGGCAGGACCAGGATGATATTATCCTTGCCCCGTATACAACCGTTCTAATGAGGCTTTCTCATTTTCCGTATCTTAGACAGATACTGGTTTCGGCGACCAGCTCAAAGAATATAGAGGTTGCGCAGAAGCAGATAACCGAGCTTTTAAGAATGCGTCATAAAATAGCCAGGTTCGAGGGGGATGATTTCACCATCCGCAACCAGTCGGATCTGGCCAATGCGGCAACGGCTACTTCTCAGATACTAACCATTCTGCTTGCAAGTATTGCATCGGTATCGCTGCTGGTAGGCGGCATCGGCATAATGAACATAATGCTTGTATCCGTTACGGAAAGGACAAGAGAGATCGGTATCAGAATGTCTGTAGGAGCCAGAGGAAGAGACATATTGACGCAGTTTTTAATTGAGGCGCTGGTGCTTAGTCTCTTAGGCGGTATAATCGGTATAATTATAGGTGTTGCAGGCTCAAAGGTAATATCGGGTATAGCAGGCTGGCCGACGTTTATTACAGCATTTTCAATTTTACTTTCGTTCGGGTTTTCAATAATAGTGGGATTATTCTTCGGGTTTTATCCGGCAAGGAAAGCGGCATTGTTAAATCCGATTGATGCATTAAGATATGAATGAACCGTTCACTGGAATTTAATTCCGCGCCCCAGCGTCTTTGCGGTAAGAGCATTAACCGCAAAGGCGCAATGACGCAAAGGCCTTACCATTTGTTATTATGAATTCTTGATTTATTGAACCTGTCTTCGGCTGCAACTTTTTCTGCGGGATAGCCGAGAGAAATTATGGAAACCGGAATTATGTTCTCTGGTATTTCATAATATTTCCTTAGGCCTTCTATTGTTTCCATATTCGGGTAACTGCTAACCCAAACCCCGCCCAATCCCAGCGCGTGAATAGCCAGCAATGCATTCTGCGTAGCTGCCGAGCAATCCTGCACAAGGTAGTCTTTATTCATTTCAAGCTTTGAGTCTCCGCAGATAATTATTGCCAGGGCAGCTTCCTTTACCATTTCTGCATGAGAATTGATTTTGAATATCTGGTCTATGGCTTCTCTTTTATCTATTACTATAAAATGCCACGGCTGGTAGTTCATTGCAGAAGGAGCGTACATAGCAGCCTTAAGAATCTGCTCGATTTTTTCTTGAGGTATTTTCTCTTCGGTATATTTGCGTATGCTTCTTCTATTTAAGATCGCTTCGAAAGTATCCATTTATTCTCCGAGTATTTGATTATTTGACAATTAAAATTAACCCATATTTTTTAGTATCCCATCTTATGCCTTATTAGTCCTTGGCCGTTTGTTGCAATCCAGATATATCCTTTCCCATCGATAGCCAGGCCGGTTATATCAGTTATATATAAGCCGGTATTGCTGTATGAATAAGTAACAGCATCGGCAGCATTTGTAAAGCTGACTAAACCTTGGTTAGTGCCGACCCATTTGGTATTCATCCTGTCGACTAAAATTACATTAGTTTTGCTTTGCTGCGGAATAGGGTATACATTATTCCAAGATGAATTGTTCACGTAAGTAATTCCGGAACCGGCAAGCGCCGTCTGATCGAATCCGATCCATACATTTCCGTCAGGCCCCTGGGCCAATGCAGTTACGTTGTTGTTTACCATCCTTGTATTGTTGTAATTAAAAATTTCCCACGAATTATATAAACCTCTTCTGGCAATCCCGTAATTTTTCATCCCGGCCCATAGCATACCTTTGTTATCAAATAGAAGAGAGGTAATCCATTTGTCCGGAATAGTCTCTGTATCCCATGTGAACCAATACCCGTGTTCAGAGCTGGCATAAGCTTCGGTTAAGCCACCTTGCGTTGCTATGTACCAGTTGTCGTTGTTATCAAAAGTAATTGCATGCACATAAAAATCCGGCAGGCCGGAAGTCCTAAATCCGTACATATGCATATTAAATCCGTCGAAAGTTACAAAGCCCCGGTTTGTTCCGACGAACAGAAGACCGCTTGCATCCATAGCAAGACAGTTAACATGGTTATCGGGCATAGAAGAATTTGCCTCAGTATATTGCTTCCAGACCGCTCCGTTATAGCTTAGAAAGCCGGCCTTGTCTGTGCCTATCCAAAGCACATTGTTTTTATCGACGAGAACACAGGTAAGGTTATCCGAAAGGATTCCCGAGTTATCGGTAGTATAGTTCTGCCATATAGTAGTATCTACCAGCGTAACGGCCGAGTTTGTAACATTACCGCTTGTTACGATTACGGTATCAATTACATCCCTATGCTTATCCATGTGGTATTTAAGTCTGTAGATTCCGGGTAGAATAGGGCCGATTATTTTTGGAGTAAGCATGTTTGTTGTTGAATCGTTAATGGAGATTTGAGCCTGAGAAGGATTGCTTGTACAATTTATGCTGCCAAGCATAGTAGGATTTTTCGAGTAATCGACAAAGGCCGTTTCCTTCTTTCCCTCAACAACGCTTACGGTAAAAGTTGTATCTCTAAAATATTCTTTTTTAAGAGTAACTTGATACGTGCCTGTTTTAAGCCAGGTTAAGCTATCTGGAGTTGCACGTCGTCTGGCTTTACCGTCCAAATAAATGTGGAAGCCTTCGGGGTACGAGGCGATGTAAATAAATCCGTTTGGCGGCGGCAAATCCGGCGGGGTTACGGAAACCTGCTGATTGCACGAGCCGAACATGAATACCGGCAGTATAAAGAATAACAATCTAGCCGGAATTTTTAAAGATGTAACGAGTGTTTTCATAATTCCTTACTGATAACCGAGCGACTTCAGATAATCGTTAGTGAACTTCATCTTATAAACGGTACGAACATACGAGCCGAAAATTCCATACCCACCCTGTATATCGGAATAATCGGGCACATCCAGCTTAACTGTAAAAGCGTCCAGTCCTCCCTGGATGGATAAATAATAAGTGGAAAGGCTAACGTCGTAAACAACAAGCTCAACGTCCATTTCCGAAATTGAGATCTGGCTCTTGTCGGAAACGGTCTGCGATATTTCATTAAGTGCGCGCGTTATCGTCTCCATACTAAGGTTTACAAAATTTATCTTCGTCTGGCCCGGGTAGACGGGCGTGGTCTTATCGTTATTGGTAATATAATACAACGGCACCGGCCACTTCTTCATTTCTGTTGAGCCTTTAACATAATAAATAATATTTATCCTAGGTGAAAATATCGTATTGGATAGAGTATCCCATCTAACCATAACGAAATCTTTGCCGACAGGCGGGATTACAAGATCGTTGCCGGTAGAGAAGAAACTGTACGGTCTTACATCCGGCAGCTTTGTGGTGGATTGGAGTAAAAGCCCGTTCGGAAGCAGGGCCTCAATATCAACATATTGATCCTCCTCTGGCCTCAGATTATTTACATAGTAGCAATGCACAGAATCTTTATAATGCGAGGTATCCTGCCTGACGAGTGTAGTGTCTCTTAGTTCGTACAGCGTATCTTTGTACCAGATATTTACCTCTGCGCCTATAACTGCCGGGTCCTGAGTGTTTGTTAAAGGATTAAATCCGTCGGCTGGCCGGTAACTTCTTGTTAGAGTAACAACCTGCAAGCTTGTATCGCTTCTCATTATGCCTGTTAATACGTATCTCTCTCTAAAAGGCGCGTTCGGGTTCAGTGTATTCTCGCAGGAATAATTCAGCAGCGCGGCAGTAACGATAAAAAATAATATTCCGACTTTTTTCATAGCTCAATTTTTAATGTAGCAGTTGGTAAAAAGGGTAACATGTTTACACGCTCGCCGGTATCTCTTTTAAAATAGAAAATATTCTTCCGGTTGTAAACGTTCAGCACGCTAACATCTAGGCTGAACTTAAATGGAGAAATTTCAAAATGCTTGCTTAAGCTAAGGTCCAGGCGGTGGTAATCCGGCAGGCGGCCCAGGTTTTTATCCGATAGTATGGCATACGGGCTATAGCCTTCGTATATCTGCCAGTCGGAATAAAAATCATTGAAATAGAATTTATTATAGTAGCCCATGTTCTGTGTAAACGGCAGCCCCGAATTGAAAACCCAGACCGCACTGGCCTGCCAGCCGTCGCCGAAATTATAGTCCAGCATAATATTGAATGAGTTCCTTACGTCGTACCGCGGGTAATAGACCCATCCGTTTACGTCTTTATAAGCCCAGCTTAAGGAGTACGACGCGGTTATATTGAGCGGTTCCTTTTCGTATTTAAGCTGGAACTCCCAGCCGTAAGAAACGCCGCTTGCAGAAACCAGGTCGGGATCTGAATCAAGAATTTTCTCATCGTTTAGCGTTGGAATGTTCTGCATTACTTTATAGTATCCCTGTACATCTAGAGACAGGAAGTCTGTAAAGTCTACCTTAGCGCCGGTTGTATAGTGGATGGCAGTAGAAGGCTTGAGGTAGCTCGGTGTAATTATCCAAGGCTCGAATAACGAAATTACTTCGTTCTCATCGGATAGCGTTGTAACTTCCTGGTTATAAATTCCCCACGCTGCCTTAAGTGTAATAAGCGGTGAAAGATTATAAGTTAAGCTTACGCGCGGGCTAAGGCGGAATGAGCTGCCCGGTGCTGCAGATAGACCGGTAAGCTCTATTCTTGTACCTGCGTTGGCGCCGAAATTAGAATAGCGCAGGAATTTATAATACGCGTAAACATCTATATTGGTGCCGTGGGAACCGATATCCGATGTGGCTCCCAGGCTGTTCTGTAAAAGCAGCTTGGTATCTAGGTCCTTTACATCCATACCTACGTGCATTTCGTCCTTCGAATCATAGATGTAGGTAAATTTCATATTAAAGGTAAGATCTGTAACGTTGTTTGTTTTGGGCTTGGCACTGCTTAGCTTCGGAATAACCTCGCCGTCGAAATTGCTCATCGATAAGCCCATATCGAAGAAGATAGGCGAATCGGTAACCTGGTACCATCTGAAACCGAGAATGTTGTTCGACCATTTCAGGTCTTCGACCAGCGGATTGCCGCTAATTAGCTGGTCGCCGCTTGAAAAGCCGTCGATAACAAACTTGGAGCCTTTAATGAAATTCGGATTTGAGTAGTTAAGCTTAAAGGATGCGTCGTAAAAATTTATCGGTGCGTCCTGGTTATTTAAAAATTTTCTCAATATCTCGGTTGAATAACTTTTCCTTCCGGTAATTATGAACGAGCCGTAGGGGATTGGGCCTTCCAAAAGCGCCTTGCCCGTAATAAAGCTGGAGCTTGCCTTTGCGCTGAACCTGTTCTGGTTTCCGTCCTTTGTAATTATGTTAAGCACAGAAGACAGCCTGCCGCCGTATTCGGCAGGGAAACCTCCCTTATAAAATTCAACACTGTTAATCATGTCCGGATCGATAACGCTGAATATGCCGAATGCATGGAACGGATTATAGATTGTTACTCCGTTAAGCAGAACCAAATTTTCGTTGCTCGGGCTTCCCCTTACGTAATACCTTGCGGATACATCTCCCGTTGACTGAACTCCCGGAATATACTGCAGTGACCTGAAAATATCTGCCTCAACTCCTTTGGGAAGCATCTCAACGTTCCTCATCGATATGTGCTGAAGTCCCAGGTCGGTTGCGTTTTTTTCAATTGACCTCTCCCCGATCTTCTCAACCGGCTGCATCATTATATTGGTCGGCACCAGCCCGATCTTAATATCGGTTATTTTATTCGGACTTACATAAACGTTTTCGGATTTTGTTTTGTACCCTACATATGAAATTAAAATAGTGAATGTCTTTTTAGCCGGCAGGGAAGGTATAAGGAAATAGCCTCTCGAGTTTGTGGTTGCGCCGGTTTTTAATTCGGGTATTACGATGTTTCCGAACGGAAGCGCTTCGCCGCTGGTTGAATCTACAACGAGACCGCGTATAGTACCTTTTTCCTGGGCAAGGCTGCGGCCGGAAAATATTCCGAAGAAAAAAATCTGGATGAATAGGAAAATAAAGCAGCTCTTACAGCGATAGAAATTCTTCATCATCTGCTTCCCGGCAAATTTGCGTTTCGTTATTTAAATTGGAATAAATGAGCGGCTAGATGCGCAGCGTTGTTATCCATGCTCGTAGAGTAAAAGCCTATCGCTTTTAGTCTATTTATTTTATCCGTCCCTTTGAATTCCACAGTTAAAATTTAAAGAATTTTTTTTGTTTCGGCGCACATATTAGCTATTAAAATTTCATAAATCAAGTGAATAATGAAGAATTTTAAGTTTTGTGGGTATCAATTAAATATACTTGTAAAAATAAGATTTCAACTTTTACATAGATTGAATCTGCCGCTTGAATTGTTAAAATAGATATTGCATAATTTGATTACTAAATTTATTATTGATCTAATGCTCAAATAGATTTATTAATAAAGGAGGAGTAAAATGTCTCATCGAACTCTGCCGGAGCTTTTTGAGGAAAGCGTAAAAAAATACGGTAAAAATATTTTAATGTGGGAGAAGCTTAGCGGTAAGTACGAGGGAACAACATATCTTCAAATGAAGGAGATGATTTATAAATTTGCAGCAGGCTTAATTGCGATGGGATTAAACAAGGGGGATAGGACAGCGCTTATTTCCGAAGGCAGGAATTACTGGGTGCTAAGCGAGCTGGGCGCGTTATACGCAGGCGCTGTAAATGTACCGGTTTCCGTAAAGATAGATGAACTGTCCGATCTTAAGTTCAGGCTTGCTCATTCCGGCTGTAAAATTGCGGTTGTATCAGCATCCCAGCTGGTAAAGATAAGGAAACTTAAAAAAGATTTGCCGGAACTCCAGAGGACGATACTGCTGGACCCCGCCGATAAATACGAGCCTGATGAAAATTATATTAACGATGTTCTTAACCTGGGCGGAGAGTGGCTGAAGACGCATGAAAAAGAATTCTATGAAAGATGGAACTCGATAGACGAAAACGACTATGCGAATATTTGTTATACATCCGGCACAACCGCCGATCCGAAGGGAATTATTTTAACTCATAAAAATTATATCGTGAATGTCGTGCAGTCTTCCGGGATACTTGACATACCGGAGAGCTATGTTTCGCTGCTAATCCTTCCGTGGGACCATGCCTTTGCTCATACTGCAGGTATCTATACACTGATGCGGAACGGCGCAAGCATGGCTTCCGTTCAACTTGGCAAATCGCCGATGGATACGCTGAAGAATATTCCTTTGAACATAAAGGAGGTTAAACCGACCTTCCTGCTTAGCGTACCGGCGCTTGCAAAGAATTTTAAAAAGAGTATTGAAAAAGGTATCAAAGAAAAAGGACCGAAGGTAGAAAGGCTGTTCAACAAGGCCCTGGCGCTTGCGTATGATTATAACAAGGAAGGATGGAACAAGGGGAAGGGATTATCGAAGCTTAAGAAGCCTGTGTACGCGCTTTATGATAAACTGATCTTTAAGAAAATCCGCGAGAGCTTTGGCGGGAGACTGGAATTTTTCATAGGCGGCGGAGCTCTGCTGGATATTGAACTGCAGCGTTTCTTTTACGCAATCGGCATCCCGATGTTTCAAGGCTACGGGCTTACCGAAGCGGCGCCGGTAATTTCTGCAAATGTTCCCAAGAAACATAAACTCGGCTCTTCAGGTTCAATAGTACCGGACCTCCTTGTTAAGATTTGCAATGAAAAAGGAGAAGAGCTTCCGGTTGGTGGAAAAGGCGAGATAGCAGTAAAGGGCGGAAACGTTATGGCCGGCTATTGGAAGAATGAAAAGGCCACCGGCGAGACAATAAAGAACGGCTGGCTTTTTACCGGAGA
>JAKAJV010000094.1 GCA_021813585.1 Bacteroidota bacterium
ACATTAAGTCACTAGCTTTTATAAGCCTTTCTCCTTTTAGGAGAAGGGTTGGGATGAGGTTAAGGATAATCTCCAATTTTAATGTTTGAATATTTGTTCATTCAGTTTTACTTTCTGGTCACCCTCTGGAGGGGCATTATTTTCCAGAATCAAATCGTTCAGAGCCTCGTTAATATTTTCATATTTAAATTTGAATCCGGAATTCAACAACTTTTCCGGCATTGCTCTTTGGCTTGCAGTTATCGAATCGGCCGCTTCACCTATTGCAAGCTTTAGTACGAATTTAGGTGCCGGAAAGAATGAAGGCCTGTTAAGTGCTTTGCCTAGCGAGCGCGCAAAATCAGTCATTGTAACGGGGTTAGGTGATACCGCATTTACAGCTCCTTTAATTAGATTATTATCAAGAGAGTATATAAAAATTCTTACCAGGTCATCTATGTGTATCCATGGGAACCATTGATTGCCTCTGCCGAGAGGCCCGCCGATAAATAGCTTAAACGGCAAAAGAAACTGCCTCAAGGCACCGGCCTCGGTACCCAAAGCAATTCCGGTTCTTATATTTACTCTTCTTATGCGTAAGTCGTCGGCGCTTTTAGATGCATTCTCCCAGTCTTTACAGACTTGCGCTAAAAAATCATTCCCGATGCCGGATTCCTCTGTTAAAATTATATCTCCTTTATCTCCGTAATATCCGGTAGCAGAGGCAGAAATGAATGACGAAGGCTTTTCTTTTAGAGAGCCGGCAGCATCAACCAGGTTTTTAGTGCTCAGCTTCCTGCTTTCCAAGATTTTCTGTTTATACTGCTCGTTCCATCTTCGTCCCGTAATGCTAGCGCCTGAAAGATGGATAATACTGTCTTTACCTTCTATAAATTTAATCCACTGCTCAGGCTTATGGTAATCCCATTCGATATAATCCTTGGCACCGGGAATTATTCCGGATGCATTAGTTGCATTGCGTGTAAAAACCGTAAGCTCATCGCCGCGTTCTATTAAGGCAGAACAGAGTTTTGTGCCGATGAATCCAGTAGCGCCGGTTACTATAATTTTCTTACTCATATATCCGTTAGAAATATTTTAAACAACGTAGCAAAACAAAAATGATTGAGCAATTTATTAAGAGACTAATCCTTGACAATGCAGATTATTTTTTATACAATATACTAAAATTATTTTCTATTTTTTTGTTAGAGGATTCTATAGAGCGCTAATTGCGGGAGCTGACGTGATTTAATTTTAATTTCGTTTAAGAAATCTTCTTCCTTCTGATTTAATATTTCTTAATGTTCTTAGGCATTAAAGATTCTTCCATCTTCTTAATCCGGTTTCTCAAAAGCATTTTTTACTTATACAGATAACTAACAACATTTTTTATTTAAAAATTTGTTCGGGGGGTATATGAAAAAAAATAGTTTTCTAAATCAATTAACAATTATTTTTCTCAATATTGGACTTCTTTCACAAATAACTTTTGCGCAAACAATATTTTATTCTCAAGGCAATTTGGACCCGGGATTGCTTTCGAGCTGGAATACAAATCGGTCAGGCGGAGGTACTTCGCCTGCAAACTTCTCAACAAATAATCAGCAATATTTAATTCAAAATAGTCACACAATGACTACTACTTCCAGCTGGAGTATAAGTGGAGGCTCTGGAGTTAAATTACAAATAGAAAATGGCGGTACACTAGAAGCTAATTATTCGGTGGACTTAACGTCAACCGGTACTTTTCAAATAGATGATGGAGGGACATACATTCATAATAATACTTCTACTGCCAGTTCAACCATATTTGACGGTACAGAAAATTTTAGCTCAAACAGTAACGTGGAAATTAGAAATTGGTCTAGCACAGGTTCTTCATTAACTACTCAAGTTACTCTTCCATTTGGCAATCTAACGATAAACTGGAGTTCAAATACTGGTAATTGGCAATGGGGGTTAAGTGGCAGCGTAAATTTATGTGCAGGTAATCTAAATCTGGCATCAACTGGCTCTGGCTCTGTGAGATTAGCGGCTGACGGCGGTCCTAATATTACTCTTAATGGAAATTTAACTATTTCAGGTGGTATATGCGATATGAGTAATGGAACTGGAGCGACAAGTTTATATTTAGGGAAAAATTTCGAAATGAGTGGTGGCACAATAACGGAAACTGGATCCGGTTCAGGCAGTATAATATTTAATGGATCTTCTGCTCAATCTTTTTCTCAAAGTTCAGGTTCAATATCCAACATAATCAATATTACCTTAGATAATTTAAATGGATTAACATTAAATAATAATTTAAATATTAATGGTAATGCTATATTAAGAATGATAACGGGTAATATAGACTTAAATAGTAATACGCTTACAATTGGCACCGGAAATACTTCTTCAACAATTGGTTCATTAAGTTGGTCGTCGGGATTTATTGTTGGATCAGGTACACTTAAAAGGTGGATAATTAATTCTGCTAATATTTCGATTGGTGACTCCTCGGGATTATTTCCTTTGGGAAGCGGGAATAACAACAGGAATATATGGATTGGAGGCACTACGACATCGTCTGGCGGAGGAACAATTTCAACTCAACATACAGATGCATCGGGTACTTCTTCAATTAGCTTTTCAGAGAATTCTCAAGATTTTGTTAATAGACATAATATGAATTGGACAATCTCAACTGCAGATGGACTTCATAGTAGTTTTAATCTTTCTTTAAGAATTCAGGGTAGTGGAATTTCTGGTATTAACAGTGTCTCCGATCTAAATATTTCAAGTTCCACCGGTGCGATTGGTGGTAGTTATTCTAATCCGAGTGGTACTGTAACTGATCCCCAAGTAAACAGGACCGGATTAAATGAAACAATAATTTCGAATACATTTTATATAGCAGCAACTTCTACTTCGCCATTGCCAGTCGAAATAAATTCATTTTCGGCTACTTATTATCAAAATTCAATTCAAATTGCATGGAAAACCTCTACCGAGGTAAACAACTTTGGATTTGAAGTACAGCGATCAGCAGTCAGCAGTCAGCGTTCAGCTAATGCAGGAGCTGATAGCTGTAAGCTGAACGCTGATGGCTGGATAAAAATTGGATTTGTGAAAGGCTTCGGCAACAGCAACTCACCCAAAGACTATACTTTTGTAGAGGAAAAACTTGCGGGACCCGGTGTTTATTTTTACAGGCTTAAACAGATTGATAACGACGGAAAGTTCGAATACTCAAAGGTTGTTTCCGTTAATTTTAATAGATCGCTGGAATTCCAGCTTGAGCAAAACTTTCCCAATCCTTTTAATCCGGTTACTAGTATTCGGTTTACACTGCCCGAAGGCGGCAGCGTTCTGATGAAAATATATGACGCTCTCGGCCGGGAAGTAAAAACAATATTAAACGAATTCATGCCGGCTGGTGTTCATTCGATAAATATTTCTGCCGGGAATTTGTGCAGTGGGATTTACTATTATGAAATTACTGCCGGACGACATAATGCGATTAGAAAGATGATAATACTTAAATAAGACACCTTACGCAACCCCTGGAGTAGTGGAGTAATGGAATTGACTAATTTACTCCAATATTCCAACATTCCAGTACTCCAATGAGTAATGTTTGCGTAAGGTGTGTTAAATAATTTTTTAGCCCTTTAAAATTATAGTTAAACTATGAAAAGAATTAAGAGCGAAGATTTATCATTCCTCTACGGAGTTAAGGAGAGAAGCAAATCTTTTAAACTCTATAAGATAGAGAATGGCGGCTTCTTAATAATCGAAAAGAAATATTTCTTAAGAGTTTGCTACAGAAAGAAATTTCATGAGTTTGACAAACTTTATGAAGCCGAAGATTTCTTAATTCAAAATACCTCCGGGTTTACAAAAATTAAAATTCCAAATATTGATTGATCTTTTTCATGGCAGCAGTAAATATCCCTTGCAGAACTTTTAATGATTTTATTAATACCAAGTCCAACCATTTTTTTACTTCATCTTTAATTCTTCAAACAAATTCCAAATCGTTTTAAGTAACAATTACAATTTTATCGCTCAACTTTACCAATTTGTTAATTATCTTTTATGTATTGTGTAAAGAAGGTGTATGAATTATTTTTAAATAGGAATTAAAATAAATTCCGGAATTGTCAGTTGTATCATACATTCACTAAATACGGGATACGAAATGAAAAAATATCTACATCTTCTTTGCTTATCTTTTTTCTTAATTACAATTTCTAAAGCGCAGGTTTCCTTTGATACCGTCCTTACCACTAAGGTGGGGAGCGGAATAACGTATATGAAAATTTTAGCACCGGCCGTTCCCTGGAGTATTAATGTTCTTAAAGTGGATTTAAGAAATCCTTATAATAAAGTTGAGACTGTTAAAGCAGGCGATCATTTGATAGGCCAGGAAACGGTAAGCTCAATGGCTCAGAGAAACAGCTATGCCGGGCATACTGTAATCGGTGCGGTAAACGGAGACTTTTTCGAGATCGGTCCCGGGATTCCGGTTGGTATGCAGGTTAAAGAAGGACAAATAATACATACTGCCTCCAACTGGTACGGCGTGGGTTTTAATGTTAATAATATTCCCATGATTGCAAACGTAAGCTACAGCGGGCAATTCACTGCGGGCGATTCATCAATTAATATCTCCAACGTAAATGCAAGCCGCGGAACAAATCAACTAATTTTATACAACAAATATTATGGTGCTTCTACCCAAACTAACGCATACGGAACGGAAATATCTGTTCTTCCGATTAGTACCTGGCTTGTTAACGACACAGTTACCGGAATTGTAGTTGCTAAAGAAATAAATACAGGCAATATGAAAATAACGGACAGCACCGTTGTACTGTCCGGGCACGGCGCCTCAGCATCGTTCTTAAATAATTTGCAGGCAGGCGACACGGTAAAGATTGTTAACCGGATAACTCCGGGAATATCGAAATTAAATGAGCTAATCGGCGGGAACCTTAAAATAGTTAACAACGGTAATCTGTATGTAGACAATACATCCCGCGAGCCGCGCACTGCAATCGGATTTACAAAAGACAGTACCGTTATGTATCTAGTTACAGTAGACGGCAGAATGAACAGCAGCGTTGGCATGACCTTTACCGAGCTTTCAGACTTTATGATAAAGCTGGGTGTGTACCAGGGATTGAATCTTGACGGAGGCGGATCCACAACTATGGTAATGCGGGATTCGGTTGTTAATATACCATCGAGCGGCGGAATTGAGCGACAAGATGCGAACGGCTTGCTTGTTGTTTCTAGCCAGCCTCCTGCCGGCAGCCTGCAGTCAATTCAGATAAGCCCTAACTTTTACAGAATATTTAAAGGCCAGACAATCCAATTCGGCGCCGACGGCAGGGACAGTATTTATAATATAATTAATATTGATAATTCTAAAGTAACTTATACCATGAGCGGAAATATAGGAACTGTTACCCCAACAGGATTGTTTACGGCAGGCAATGCTGCAGCGGCGGGTTTTGTAATTGCCGATTACAACGGTATGAAAGATTCATGCATGGTTGCTGTTAAGTCAATTTCCAAGCTTACTATTTTCCCCAAATCGTTAATAACCGATAACCAGCGGACACAAAGTTTTCAAATAAGCGCTTACGATATTGAAGGCATAAGCTATAGCTTCCCTTTAACTTCTTATTCTTGGTCTTCTACCGATACGACGATAGGTGTTATTGATTCGGCGGGAAATTTTACCGGCAAGAAAGCAGGAACTACAAATGTTATCGTTTCATACGACGGAGTTGCGGATACTGCAATTGTGAATGTTGTAATAGAGCAGGGCGGACAGGTAATAAACGCAATGGAAAATACTAATGATTGGGCATTCTCTGGCGACAATTTAAATTCCTCCGGCAACGGAATCTCCGTTTCTAAAGATCAGTTTACTCAAGGTAGCGGCTCTTTGAAGATCGATTATAATTTTACTTACGATCCCAGTAAGTTAAATTATATCTATCTGGATACTAATATTCCAATACCGGGTGTGCCGGACTCTATGACGATAGACGTAAAATCCGATGGTTACCAGCATCAGATTTATTACATGCTAAGTAACCCGGACGGCGCATTATTTAAAATGTATACAAACAAATATGCAACCAGAGCCGACTCCTTTGATACTCTTTACGCATCCTTCTCCAAAGCATATGCTGCTACAAACGGTGCATCCTTTTATTATCCCGCTGCATTAAAACAGATCATTATTAAATTGGGAAGCACCAGACAGTCAGGCCAAACATACGCAGGCTCAATTTATTTAGACAATCTTAGAGTGTCATATCCGGGTGCTGTTTCGGGATTAAATGATGAGCAAAAACTACCGGACTCCTATACATTACTGCAGAATTACCCGAATCCGTTTAATCCCGCTACTACAATTGAATTTACCACTGCAAAGACGGGACCGGTACAATTAAGAGTATTTGATATTTTGGGAAGAGAGGTTGCCGCTTTGGTGAACGGTGAGATGCGAAGCGGCAATCATAAAATTACCTGGAATGCGGGAAACCTGCCCAGCGGAATTTATTTTTATTCTCTCAGCGCCGGCAGCTACTATCAGGTTAGAAAGATGATTTTGCTTAAATAACAAAAGCTTCTATAAGCCCTTTTCAAAGATTCTGGTTCCAAAGATTCTGGAAAGCGGCTTCTTGTAAAATGATTTCTCATAATGTATATTATAAGAAACAAAAACTATTAAAGAAATAACTCATATGAAAAATACAATCGATGTGCATGATCTTCCTGAAAAAGAAATTCAATTTATTCAGCAGCTTGTTGATCTACTGAAAGAAAAAGCACATGAAGGTACAAAAAAAAGAGGCGGGAAAACACAGGTAAAAAGAATTAAACTTCCGACATATCAATTAGGCGCAGTACATGGAACATTAAGTCGGGGGGAAATTTATGATTACCTCTAACATAGGTCTAATAGATGCTAACGTACTTGTATATGCAATAAACGAGAATGCAAAGCAGCATACTGCAGCGCGTATGCTTGTCGAATCCGGCTTGAATGGTGAAATATCCATCTGCTTTACTCCACAAGTGTTTTCGGAATTTTTTGCAGCGGTAACTAATCCTAAGCAAATTACCTATGTGCTATCCCGTGAAAATGCTATACATGAGATTGAGGATTATTTCCTTAAAGGGGAGTGCAATTTAGTATATGTACATAGAGGTACCCTGGATAAAATAATTGAGTTACTCAAAAAATATTCTGTGAAGGCACAAGATATTCTCGACTTGCAACTCGTTGCAACGATGCTTTCAAATAATATTACCCGCATCTATACATACAATGAGAAGGATTTCGCACGGTATTCTGAAATTGAGGTACTCAGCCCGGAGTCAGCGATACGTTAGTATCATTTATCCGGCATTAACACTCCCATAAAACAGGTTTATGCAAAAATTGTATTTTTATTCTTGACAACTTAAGGTTAATTATTTAATTTTCCGGTGCCACTGCTGAAGAGCGGTGGCAATTTTTTTTAAATCTCTGTAAATAAATTAGGATTAGTCGTTATGTCTGAAGCAAACTTTGTTTATTTAACAAAAGAAAGGCTAGTGGAGCTCGAGAAGGAGCTTCAAGATATGAAATCCAACGGCAGAAAAGAAATAGCCGCAAAAATTGCCGAGGCCCGTGCGCACGGAGACCTGTCTGAGAATGCGGAATACGATGCCGCTAAAGAAGAACAGGGATTATTTGAGCTTAGGATTAGCAAGCTGGAAAACATACTCTCCCGCGCGCGCGTAATAGACCCATCCCAGTTTCCGGACGGCGAGATTCATATTTTATCTTCCGTTGTTATTAAAAATATTAAGAACCAAAAAACTTTCGAGTATCTGCTGGTCTCACCGGAAGAAGCCGATTTCCAGGCAGGTAAGATATCGATAACATCGCCGGTAGGGCAGGGACTGCTGGGAAAAAAGAGCGGAGAAAAAGTTACGGTAAAGGCTCCGGCAGGTTTGCTTGAATTTGAAATTTTATCCATAAAATAAAAGTTATAATATTTTCAGTTGACTGATGAATCTTACATACAACTTGCAATCGAAATTGCAAAAAAGGGAAGAGGGAATGTTAGCCCGAATCCTTTAGTCGGGTGCGTAATTGTAAAGAACGGAAAAATCATCGGCGCTGGCTACCATGAAGAATTCGGAAAAGATCACGCCGAGATAAACGCAATTAATTCCGCAACCGAAAACCTGGAAGGATCAACGCTGTTTGTTAACCTGGAACCCTGCAGCCACCATGGGAAAACCCCTCCCTGCGTTGACAGAATAATAGAAAGCAAGATTAAAAGAGTAGTTATCGGCACGCTGGATGTTAATCCGCTTGTAAGCGGGAAGGGGATTAAGGCATTAAAGAATGCCGGCGTTGAAGTGAAAGCCGGTATTCAGGAAAAAGAATGCATTAACCTGAACAAATTTTTTTTCAAGTTCATTACTAAGAAGATACCGTATGTTACTTTAAAATCGGCGCAGACCCTGGACGGCAGAATAGCGGATATAAACGGAGATTCAAAATGGATCTCATCAATTGAATCGAGAAGATACGTTCATATGCTGCGGTCGCAGTACGATGCGGTTCTAATCGGCGCAGGCACTGTTAAAAAAGATAATCCCAACCTAACCGTACGTCTTGTTGAAGGCAGAAATCCGAAAAGAATAATAGTTGACTCGAACTTGAGTTTAACCTCTGCCAGCAGGCTGATTAAAAACAACGGCGACCGCAAGTCAATCATTTTAACTTCGGTTAAGAGCATAAAGAAGGAAGAAAAAATTACTAGGCTGAATTCGCTTGGCGTGCAAATAATTTACGTAAAGGAAGAAAGCAAAGGCTCCCTGGATATTAAGGATGCGCTTAAGAAACTAGCCAAACTGAATATAGCTTCAATTCTGGTGGAAGGCGGGAACAGAATTTTTACCTCGTTTGTTAGTAAAAATTTGTACGACGATATACTTGTTTTTGTTACACCGAAAATTATCGGAAGCGGTCTGTCCGTTGTGGGTAACCTGAAAATAAGAAATATTAAAAAAGCGATTAAGCTGAAGGTTAATAGGGCTGAAACGATTGGAGACGACGTACTGGTTGAGCTGGTAAAATAGAAATGGAATTTGCCAGGCAGATTACCGTTTGGCAAATAGCTGCAGTGATTTTTTATTGAAATAAAAATAAGGATTTTAAAATGTTTACTGGATTGGTTGAAGAGACCGGCAGGCTAACCGATAAAATTGCCACAGGCGATGGTTATCAGCTGGTTATTTCCGCTAATAAAATTATGTCCGATCTCGAGCTAGGCAGCAGCGTAAGCGTTAACGGAGTCTGCTTAACAGTCGTTAAAAAGACGTCCGGCACTTTTTCCGCGGATACTATCGAAGAGACTTTGAAGAAGACGAATCTGGGCGGATTGAAGATTGGCGACAGGGTAAATCTGGAAAGACCTTTAAAGGCCGAAGAAAGATTGGGCGGGCACTTTGTACTTGGTCATGTAGATACTACCGGAAGCATTGTTGAGATTAAGGAATTATCCAACAGTCATTTTGTTACTATTTCCTACCCGGAAAGTTTTGGCAAGTATTTGATTTATGTAGGTTCGGTAGCAATTGACGGTGTAAGCATGACGGTAGCTGAACTAGGAAAAAATACATTCTCGGTCGGTGTAATACCGCATACATGGCTAGAAACCGTCTTCTCCGATAAAAGGCCCGGCAGTACGGTTAACCTCGAGTTCGATGTTCTAGGAAAGTATGTTGAGAGAATTATGGAAGGGAAGTCTGCCGATATAAAATAGACCGGAGGTTGTGCCGGTTTGTTCTTCTTTTTTGAAATGATTCTTAGCAACTCTGCCGTATCTATTTGGCTTTGATTTTCATATAATAAATTTCTTCATCAAAGAATTATCAATGTTCATTGTGTTCCGCTTTTAACACATAGGATTTGGAATATAAATTTCATCAATGAAAAGAATTGAGCAAAAGGTTATTTCCTTTATTAAGGATAACAGCCTGATTAATAAAAATGATAAGATACTTGTTGCATTAAGCGGCGGGCCGGACTCCGTCTTCTTATTGAAATTCCTGGTAAAGTTCAAACAGAAATATCAAATAGAGCTTAGTGCGATCCACATCAACCATATGATAAGAGGCAAGGATGCGCTTGCAGATCAAGAATTTTGCAGGAATCTTTCCTTAAGTTTGGGAATCAAATTTTACGCGGTTAAAAAAAATGTTAGATCGTTTGCAAAGAAAAACAAGCTTTCGATTGAGGAGGCCGGGCGTAATTTAAGATATAAAGAATTCGGAAAGCTGATTGGAAAATTGGGCTACAACAAAATTGCTACGGCGCATAATTCGTCCGATAATGCCGAGACGGTACTCTTGAATCTGATTAAAGGCGCCGGCCTAAAAGGTCTTTCCGGCATCCCGGTTAAAAGAGGTGAAATAATAAGACCGGTCCTTTGCCTTACTAAGGAGGAAATTTTGGGCTACCTTAACTATTATAAGATTGATTTCATGATTGATAAAACTAATCTTGGCAATGATTACGAGAGAAGCTTTATTAGGAACAGCATCATCCCGCTGATTAAGCAAAGGCTTAATCCGGACCTTGAAAATGCCGTTTTCCATTCGGCTGAAATCTTTAAGGACATTCTATCTTACGTAGACGGACAGGCCAGAGGGCTCTTTAACAGCTCTTACAGCTTTAGCAGCGGTGAATTAAAGATTGCACTTGCAGGGCTTAATCAAATGGCGCCTGAAATCCGGGGCCATTTTTTCAAGACGGTTATCTCTAAAAGCTTCGGGATGCAAACAACTTTTTCCGATTTCAGAAGTCTAAAAGCCCTAATTGAATCGGAAGCGGGAAAAGAAATTGATCTTTCCGGCGGCTTTAAAGCATTTAGGGATAGAGAATTTATTATTATCTTGCGTAGCAAAATTGCGGAAGGCTTAGAACCGGTAAACATCCGGATCGGGAAATCGTACAAAATTAACGGCAGGGTATTATTAGTAGAAACTGTTGATAAAGCACCCGGAAAGTTTCCGGGGAATAAACTGATTGAGTACATTTCCGGTGACGGCTTATACGGCGATTTTATTTTAAGACCGTGGAATAAGGGAGAAAGGTTTTTCCCTATCGGTTTTAACGGCTCACAAAAAGTTTCCGATTTTTTGAACGGACAAAAAATATCTTCGTTAAAAAAGAAAGAGCAACTGGTTTTAATAAATAATGGTCGTATTGTATGGGTTTTAGGGCTAAGACTCGACGACCGGTTTAAGGTTTTAAAAAATACTGAAAAGGTTATCAAATTATGCCTGAAATAAACAACGAGGTACAGGATAGAATAATTATCGGCACGGAAGTCTTTGTTCCGCTTTTAAAAGAAGATGTAATCCAGGAGAGAATAAAACAGCTCGGCCAGCAGATATCCGAAGAATATAAAGGCAAGGTGCCGGTTTTTATAGGTGTTCTTAACGGCGCCTTTTTGTTCTTATCCGATTTAATTAAAAACATAACAGTAGACTGCGAAGTGGACTTCTTCAAACTGTCGAGCTACGGCGACGAGAAGATTTCCAGCGGCAGGGTTAAATTGATTAAAGAGCTTAGCTGCAATGTTGAAGGCAGAGACATAATAATTGTTGAGGATATAGTAGATTCCGGTCTCTCAATGAAATTTATTGAAGACCTTATTTCACCGCATAATCCGTCGAGCATGAAGGTAGTTTCGCTTCTTATTAAGCCGAATAGCCTTAGATATAATGTAAAAATTGATTATATTGGCTTCAATATTCCCAGTAAGTTTGTAATAGGATACGGATTGGATTATGCTCAGAAATATAGAAATTTGAGATCTATATATGTATTAAGTGAATGACGGAGAGTAAATTAAACAATGGATTTAAATAACAAAAAATTCTTTATGGCAGATAATAACGACGGTAACAAACAATCTCCCAAAAACCAAAGAGGTAACGGTGGACCGACAAAACCCGATGACAATTTTGATTGGTCTAAAATTATTAGAATGGTATTCGGCTGGGGTGCGGTAATTGTTGCTGCGGTAATAATTATGCAGCTGTTCAAAACCGGGTCCACCAATTATGTGGATGTGCCTTATCCCCAGTATGAAGATTTATTAAACAACAACCAGATAGTAAAAGCCACTATTACTAAAACCGGAGAAAATGATTTTTATTTCAAAGGCGACCTGAAGTCCCAGCAGAATATTGTTATCGGCGGCAAGGAAGTCTCGGTTAAAAATATCTCGGTTTATATGCCCGAATGGCAAATTAGAGACCAGGAAGCATTATGGAAAGCCAAGAATATTGTTTACACATTCGATAAGGAATCGAACGAATGGATGAACATTTTACTGGGATTTCTTCCGTGGATTATAATTATTGCAGTATGGATAATTATAATGAGGAGGATGCAGGGCGGAGGCGGCGGAACCAGAGGCATCTTTTCTTTCGGCAAAAGCAAAGCAAAGCTAATCCCACAGTCGGCGCAAAAAATTACCTTTAGAGACGTTGCCGGCGCCGACGAAGCCAAGCTTGAACTTCATGAGATAATTGAGTTCTTAAAAGAGCCGACAAAGTTTCAAAAGCTCGGCGGAAAGATTCCTAGAGGAGTTCTTCTGTTAGGCCCTCCCGGAACCGGTAAAACTTTATTGGCTCGTGCTGTTGCAGGCGAAGCAGGTGTTCCGTTCTTCTCAATAAGCGGTGCCGACTTTGTGGAAATGTTCGTAGGCGTAGGTGCCAGCCGCGTTAGAGATTTGTTCGATCAAGGAAAGAAGAACGCACCTTGTATTATTTTTATAGATGAAATTGACGCGGTAGGTAGGCACCGCGGTGCAGGATTAGGCGGCGGGCACGACGAAAGAGAGCAGACCCTTAACCAGCTGCTGGTTGAAATGGACGGGTTTGAGCAGAACAGCGGCGTTATTATTATTGCCGCAACAAACAGGCCCGACGTTCTTGACCCCGCACTTTTAAGGCCGGGAAGATTTGACCGCCAGGTTGTTGTAGACAGGCCAGACGTAAAAGGCCGCGAAGGAATTCTAAAAGTTCATACACGAAATATCCCTCTATCGGAAAGCGTAAACCTGGAGGTGCTTGCAAAGGGAACCCCAGGATTAGCCGGAGCCGAGCTTGCAAATCTGGTAAACGAAGCCGCTCTTCTTGCCGCAAGAAAAAACAAGAAGAAAGTTGAAATGATCGACTTTGAGGAAGCCAAAGATAAAGTAATGATGGGCATGGAACGAAAGAGCATGATCATTTCGGAGGAGGAAAAGAAAACAACCGCCTACCACGAGATAGGACATGTGCTGGTAGCCCGCATGCTGCCGGAAGCCGATCCGGTTCACAAAGTAACCATTATACCGCGTGGCAGAGCTTTGGGCGTAACCAGCTATCTGCCGATTGATGAGAAGCATACTTACTCCAAGGAATACCTTGAAGCAATAATAACATATGCGCTGGGCGGAAGGGCTGCCGAAAAGATAATTTTCAATCACTTTACTACAGGTGCAGGCAACGATATTGAGAAGGCTACAAATATTGCCCGCAAAATGGTATGCGAGTGGGGTATGAGCGATAAGCTGGGGCCTTTGAGCTACGGAGCTAAAGAGGAAGAAATATTTTTGGGGCGGGAAATTCAACGCCATAGAGATTACAGCGAGAGGACTGCAATCGAAATTGACGATGAGGTTAGACACATTGTTAATACTTCTATGGAACGGGCAGAACAGATTTTGACGAGTAATATAGACCTTCTGCATAAGCTTTCCAAAGAGTTGCTTGAGCGGGAAATTTTGGATTCGGAAGAAATTGATAAGCTGATTCGCGGCGAAGAGCTGCCTCCGGTTCCAAAGGACGAGAAACCTGCTTTGGCCGAATCTCAAGAGATTCCGGATCATGTGAAAAAACTTATGGAACAAAGAAAACCAAAAGATCCTATTCCGAAAGATGAATCAATTTGACAACGGGACTATTAATTACAGAGATGAATTAGTTAGGAAGCTGATTCATCTCTGCTCTTTATCAATTCCTATCATTTATTATTTTATCCCCCGTAGCAGCGCAATCATAATACTTGCGGTATTTACTGTATTTGCAGTTATACTAGACCTCGGCAGATATTTTTTCCCTGGCATTGGAAAAATATTCTACAAGATATTCGGTTTCTTACTACGCAAACATGAAGTAGACAGCAAGAGAAAGAATTTGAACGGGGCTACTTACGTGTTTATCTCCGCTCTTATTTGCGCTATTATTTTTCCGAAGCTGTTTTTTATTACAGCGTTCTGCATCTTAATAATTAGCGATTCATCAGCCGCTCTTGTGGGCAGAAAGTTCGGCAGGCATAAGTTCCTGGCAAAAAGTCTAGAAGGCACTTTGGCGTTTTTTATAAGCGCAAGCATTGTGGTCATCTTTACTCCCAAGGTTGAATATACAGCGGCGGAGTATTTAATCGGGTTTATTGCTGCTGCTGTAGGCGCTATTGTAGAGAATATATCCTTCGGCTTTGCAGACGATAACCTGTCTATTCCTATCTCGGTAAGCCTTACAATGTGGGGACTGTATTTGCTGCTGCTGCCCAATGTTCAGATTATACTGCCTAACGTACCAAGGTAAAAGCGAAACTAAACATAATTAAAATTTTAATACCTATGTTAATAACTCATGTTACGCAAAATTATAAAGCTTAAGTGTCATACCCGCGAAAGCGGGTATCCAAGATGCGAAAATATGATAAAAAATGGATTCCCACTTTCGTGGGAATGACAATGCAGACATCAAAATGTATTCCTGCGTAACATGAGTTAATAATTCGAATATTCTTGATTCAGATTAGAGGTTATATTAATGCAGTACCATTTGTAATTGACGAAGAAAATAATATTATATTAAAAACAGTGTTTCCGAGTAGAAAATTCAACAATATATATGGAAAGAAAAAGAAATGAGAGCAAAGCTTGATAAGTTTGAAAATGAAATTGAGAAATCAGCAGATGAATATAGACCAATTTCTAAAAGGGAGCGATTGAATCTGGAAAGCACTCTTAACAGGATTCGGAAGAATAAAAATGTAAACATCAGGATATCGGAAGCTGTCTTAGAAGGATTAAAGAGACGATCTCAAGAAGAAGGCATTCCATATCAAACATTAATATCCAGTGTGCTGTATAAGTATGTTACAAACAGGCTGGTAGACGAGAAAGCAATTAGAAAAACTTTGCAGATGCTGTCTCTAGACAAATAGGTCTTATTTCTGAAAAATATTTGCTACCCTAGCGGCTAATGTAGAAAATAAGCGATGATATTATTATTAAAATTAGCTCCCATCTTTATACTAACCATAAATCGTACAAGTGAAAAAATTCTTGTTCATTTGTTAATAAATTACTGAAGTTACGCAAAGAATATAAACATAAGCGAAATAAGGTGTTAAATTAGTATATGATGAAAAGACTAATTTTCCAAACAGCCTTAATCGCTTATGTAAATGCGATATGTTTTAGAAATTTTAGA
>JAKAJV010000015.1 GCA_021813585.1 Bacteroidota bacterium
AAACGACTAGACTCGCTGCTGAATGATATTATTTATTCATGCATTAAACAAGGACATTTTTAATCCGCCTTCCGAACGAAGCCTGTTACACAACTCGAGTGCAGGGCAGTCATGGTCCAAACCATGACTGAATTGTGAGTTTTTTATGTCACGGAATGGTCCGTGACATCCCAGTTTTACAGTTCTGCAACACGCTCGGAAGGGCAGGTTCCCAGCAGCTTTTCCAAAGACTTCTTTGGAGCGGCAGAAGGTAGCCTGGAGCTGCCCAGAAAATACAGATAATGCACGTCTATCTGTTTAAGCTTTTAATGATGATGATGATGCCCGCCGGCTCCGTGTACATGTCCGTGAGCAAGCTCCTCTTGGGTTGCATCTCTAAGGTTAAGCAATTCAATATCAAAAGTAAGCTGCTGGCCAGCCAGGGGGTGATTAAAATCCAACTCAATGTTATTTTCGTTTATACTTTTAATTGTAAACGGCATTTGTCCGCCGTCCGGAGTATCGGCAATAAATTCCATTCCTACTTTCAGCTCGCTTTCCTGCGGAAATTCCGAACGATCGACGACTTGAATGGCATCTTCTTCATAAATGCCGTAGGCATTTTCCGGCTCTAGCACAACAACACGTTTGCTGCCTATTAGCATTTCACCGATGATATGTTCAAGCATTGGTAAAACTTGGTCTGCGCCGCTTATAAATGAAAACGGATTGTCTTTGGAAGTAGCTTCGATAATTTTTCCGTCTTGATTCTTTAATTCAAATGTAATTGTAACTACCTGGTTCTTTTTAAGAGGCATAATAATCCTTTATAGAGTTAATAAATTATTTTTTAGTGCCGAAAAAATTTTGATACAATTTAAGAAAGTCGATTAGAATAATATATAAGCTAGTCCTCAAAGAAATCTTCGTTATTTACATCGGAGGATTTCGGTTCCCAGTCCAAACCCTCACACGGAAGAAAAGCTTTGGTCGGATGCTTGTCGTGCAGCATGCATAAAACTGCCGACTCATCAAAGTGCGTACATGTAGAACAAAGAGTCGACTCAAGAACTTCCTGGTTTTTAGATCTGAAAGTCCTATACCGCAATATTGCCGGGTGAATAATAACGCCATAGATGGAAATTACACAAACCGACCACCACAGCTGATGATTAATATATCCTTCAAGCACCCATAATGCGGGTATAAGCAGCGCCGTTCTAATTATTGTCCAATATACTATCTCTCCCAATTTCTCATCTTAAAATATTTTTATTTCAGCCGTATATTTTTCAACCAAACATAAGTATTGGGATGCTAATAATAAAGTGAGTAATTTCATATCGGAAAAATTTTCTAGCCTTTGTAGAGTTATTTGGCAAAGACAGTGGCGATTAACAAAAGCCGGCACTTGCTGTTATTTAAGTAATATAGTATTATTAGCAAAGAAAGATGAGGATTTTGTTAAATAAATCGAATAAATTTTTAAGAATATTTTTTCTATCTATAGATTAAATTATTCCCCGCTTGGCCGGGTAAAGTGAATATAAGATCCAAATACTTTATTTGATTATTTATAGTTTTCAATTTTTAGCTTATTTTTGTGTGTAGAATCAATAGGTCAAAATGCTTTTAATGGTATGTATAAAGTAGAGAGAGCCATTAGAAAAATAAAGAAAAATTTAATTCATTCGACTATAATAAAACACGCAGATTGTTTTTTATAATGAGGGAAATTATAATAAAGCAGACGGAAGTTGAGACTAGGGCAGAAATTGAAAAAGCCCGATTGTTTAGCCGGGCTTCGGTGAGCGCGGGTGGGCTCGAACCACCGACTCTCCCGATTAAATCGGGATGCTCTACCGGGCTGAATTGTACTTGTTTACAAGTTTTAATGTTTGATTTAGTGAGCGCGGGTGGGCTCGAACCACCGACCCTCCCGATTAAATCGGGATGCTCTACCGGGCTGAATTGTACTTGTTTACAAGTTTTAATGTTTGATTTAGTGAGCGCGGGTGGGCTCGAACCACCGACCCTCTGCTTAAAAGGCAGATGCTCTACCCCTGAGCTACGCGCCCGTTTTTTAGAGGTTCAAATATATGGAAGATCGAATTTTATTCCAAATAGATATTCCTTCAATTAATAAATAAACATAAAAGTATGATGCAGAAAAATTCTAAGATTCTTGTTTGCGACGATGACGAAACATTATGTTATTTGCTTAAGGAACAGCTTTTGGAAGAGGGCTTCTCGGTAGATACGGTGTACGACGGAAAGTTTGCCATTGAAAATATCAAGAGAAAGAATTACGATCTTCTTCTGTTGGACCTTAATATGCGGGAAGTTCAAGGCGAAGAGGTGCTGAAATTTGTTACCGAATATAACTCTTCTATACAGGTGGTAATTCTCTCCGCGCAGTCCGAAATGAGAAAAGCGATTGATTGTATTAAGCAGGGCGCTTACGATTTTGTAACCAAGCCGTACAACTTTGAAGAATTACTTTTAACGGTAAACCGTTCCCTTGAGCATAAAGAGCTAATTGTTAAGACGGCGATTCTTTCCGAACAGGTAGATAAAAAGCTTCAAACCAGGATTATAGGAAACAGCAAGGAGCTTCAAAAGGTTATTAACCTCGCAAACAAATCGGCTATGTCCGATTCAAATATTCTGATTGAAGGCGAGACCGGAACCGGGAAAGAATTAATGGCGGAATATATTCATAAGCATTCTGCCAGAAGCGATATGCCTTTCGTAGTTATCAACTGTGCGTCTCTGCCCGATCAATTAATCGAGAGCGAGCTGTTCGGCCACGAGAAAGGCGCGTTTACCGATGCAAAATCTACAAAGCAGGGCTTGGTAGAAATTGCTCACGGCGGAACTTTGTTCTTAGATGAAATTGGAGAGCTAAGCCTTGCGCTCCAGCCCAAACTGCTGCGCTTCTTGGAAAACGGAGAATACAGAAGAATAGGCGGGGTTACCAATCTAACTTCCAACGTTAGAGTAATAGGAGCGACGAACAGAAATCTTTTGGAAGAGACAGACAATAAAAATTTCAGAAGGGACCTTCTCTTTCGTCTTAATGTAATTACTTTAACTATACCTCCGTTGCGCGATAGAAAAGAAGATATCCTTCTGCTCGCGAATCATTTCCTGGAAACCAAGTCTCCCATAAGATCGCCCAAAAGGCTTTCGGCAGATGCCGAAAAGGTACTGTTCAGTTATAACTTCCCGGGCAATATAAGGGAACTAGAACACATTATAGAGAGAGCGCTTATTTTTGCCGAGGGAGACTTCATTGAATCTGAGGATTTAAATTTGCCTCTTGAAAATTCAAAAGACTCCAGGAAGAAATCGCATTCCATATTCGACGAGGGCGAAGATATATTAAGCTTTTCCGAGCTTGAAAAAAAGTACATAGAGAAAGTATTAAGGTACTATGATTGGGACAGAGGGGAGACTGCAAGCAAGCTGGGAATAAGCGCCAAGACGTTGTATACTAAAATTAAAAAATATGCCATTAAACAAGGATAGAATTCCCCGGCGGGCGGTATGACTATTAAAAGAATTCTGGATAGCCTTTCTAATATTGAGGGCAACCCTTATGCGGTTGCAGACAAAAGTCTGAAAATAATATGGTATAATAAAAGCTTTAAGAATTATTTCCGCACTAAGAGAATAAACGGCGTATCAATACTAAAGTTGTTCAACCTTTCCTTAGCCGAAGAAATTTTACCGGCAAAAAAGAAGACGCGCGCAATTCCTTTTCCAGATGAAAAATTTATTTTGAAAACAACCAGACTTCTTTTCAATTACAAAACGGACGGATATCTGCTCTATATAGAAAAAGAAGCCGATGCACAGTTAGAACAGGCGGACCAAAAAGAACAAACAGTAAAAAACCAGCAGTTTGCAGGAGAGCTGCGCCAGATTTTAACTCTTATGGCCAAGGAAAAATCTTTATTAAACCTTGCCGAAGAGATACTGATAAGATGCACCGAAATAGACAACAGTAAATTTGGTATTTTATTGCTTAACGCCGAAAATAAAAAGTACGAATACATCTTTTACGATCCGCAAGAAAAGCTGGTAAATAAGGAAGAGATTAAGAGAGAAATAGAGAGTAACTTCAGCTTTATTTATAAATGGCTGAATGTAAACAAGCGGTCTTTGATTATTAAAAATAAGCATGAGAACCTTGGCTACAGCCTCTCCAAAGCGCTGGATACCGAGGCTGCACTGATAACCCCGTGCTTCTTCGAAGATAATCTTCTGGCTTCCGTAATAATCGGCAAGGAAGAAGGCTTTGCCGAAACTTCCGAAATTAGCAACACAGAACAATTCGCCGCTCTGCTGGCGTTTGCAATTAACAGTATTAGAACGAGGGAACTGAATGACGCACTGGAAGCGAGATTATTGCAGGCACAAAAGCTAGAGACAATCGGAAAGCTGAGCAGCGGAATGGCGCACGACTTCAGCAACCTTTTATCCAGCATCTTCGGCAGCCTAAATCTTCTGAAGAAAAGGGTGCCCGAAAGAGAGGATATTTACAGGCTGCTGGATAATATTGAAAACAGCTCGATAAGAGCCAAGGATTTAACAAAAGGCTTGTTATCGTTTGGCAAACCCACTCCCAAAAGAAAAGAATTAATTAAGCCGAACCTCCTGCTTTCCGAAATAGAAAAAGTAATTACTCAAACCTTTCCCTTAAACATTGGTTTCGAGTACGAGGTAGATGAAAATTTAAACAACATACTCGGCAACGGAACGGAAATTTACCAGGTTCTGTTAAACCTTTGCGTAAACGCGAAGGAATCAATTGAAGGCCGGGGAAAAATTACTCTTATCTCCAAGAACAGGACAATTAACGAATCGAACATTATAAATTATCCGCTGCTGGCAAAGGGAAATTACGTTTGGTTCTCCGTTATAGATACCGGCTCCGGTATAAAGGAAGAATATCTTTCCAGAATCTTCGATCCGTATTTTTCAACCAAAGACCGCCAGACCGGCTCCGGCTCGGGACTGGGATTATATGTAACATACGGTATAATAAAAGCCCACAACGGCCACATAGACGTTTCGAGCGTTCCGGGTAAGGGAACAACTTTCGACGTCTTTATACCTGCGTATGAGCCTACCGCTGCAAAAAAAATAATACCTGCCGAAAAAATTATTCTTCTTGCGGACGACGAGATTATGCTGCGGGATCTACTTGCCGAACTGCTGGAGTCTTACGGCTATAATGTTATAAAGGTAAGCACCGGGACGGAGGTGTTGAAAGTTCTTATCGAAGAAATAAAAGTTGATCTTGTAATTATAGACTATAATATGCCGGGCATGAACGGGCTCGACTGTATCCGCCAAATAAGAGGCCTGGAATTTAAGCTTCCCATTATTCTTTCATCGGGAAGCCTTTCTCTTCAATCCAACTTTGATTTTAAGAGCATGGGAATAAGCGACCTGCTGAACAAGCCGTATGAATTCGAAACCATGCTTGAGACAATACAGAGGCTAATCTGAAGCGTTGTTATCAAACTCAACCATCTTGATGTTTTTTATGTAGTCCGAAAAAATCGGCTTCTTAATTGAGTTCAATTGGTTAAGTACGTCGTTTATTTCTTTAATTGCGGTTTCAATATACGAAAGCCGTTTTAGTATTGCTTCCTTCGATACTTCCTCTTTCTTCAGCTCGCGCTTAATTGCGGCCGAGGAAAGGCTCATCAAAGTTAACGGTTGTTTTATTTTATGGTTGGTTGTTACAACCGTTGCGGCAAAAGTATTCCTTTGTTCTGCTTCCAGAAGCAGCTTGTGTGTTTCGGAAAGCTTGAGCGCCGAGTTTACCCTTGCCAAAAGCTCGATGCGGTTGAACGGCTTTTTTATATAATCGAAGGCGCCTGCTTCCAAGCCTTCCTTCGTATCTTCCGCACCGGATTTTGCAGTTACGAGAATGATGGGTATATTTAACGTTGCTTCGTTCTTTGCCAGCATCTTGCAAACTTCTATTCCCGACATTTCGGGCATCATTACGTCCAGCAAGATCAAATCCGGATTTTCATTCAATGTTTTTTCTATACAAGATTTTCCGTCGTATGCGGTTATTACTTCGTACCCTTCATGCTCAAGTCTGTCCTGAAGCATAAACACATTCTCCGGCAAGTCGTCTACTACAAGTATCTTTTTCATTTTATATTATTTTAAATTTTGAAAACAGTCTTTCTATCTTAAATGCCATTACACCGGAATTAACGGGCTTTGCAATGTAGTCGTCAAATCCGTGTTTAAATATTACTTCCTTGTCTTCTAGCATGGCTTTGGCGGTAACGGCAAAGATTGGAATGTTGGCCCACCGGCTGTTCTTCTTTATTGCCTTTATCGTTTGGAAGCCGTCCATCTCGGGCATCATTATATCCAGCAAAATCAAGTCCGGAATTTTTTGCTCTAATACCTTTATGCATTCTATGCCGTTTTTAGCCAAGGTTGTTTTACAGCTGCATGCTTGAACTATTTCGCTGATTGTAAAAAGGGTGTCGGGGTCGTCGTCCACAATTAGGACTTCTCCCTGGTAAATTTTGTTATCTTCATTAGGCGGCTGTTCCTGAACGACGCCGTTGCCGGGAACTTCCGTCTTTCTTTCTTCGGAAGAAGTATAGACTTCTTCCATCCTTATTATGTCCCTTACAATTTTCAGCACGTCTAGCGGATGCCCCTTGGATTTGACGGTAATTTCTTCGACGATGTTGTTAAGAGAATTTCTTTCCTCTTCGGTAAGGTCTTTCGCTGTGCTGATGATAATCGGAATGTGCTTCGTATCGTTGTTGGATTTTAATCTGTACGAGAGGGTAATTCCGTCAACGTTCGGCATCATTAAATCGAGTATAATCAGGTCCGGCTGTACTTCCAGAATTTTGCTGAAGGCCAGCTCGCTGTCCTTTATGTATTCGATTCTCACCTTGTCGTCTCTAAAGGCGTTTTTAAATTTCTCAAACTCCTGCTCATCGTCGTCTACCAGTACAATCTTTTCCACCTTTTTTTGCGCAAGGCTTTCAAGCTTCCGGAAGGCGGAAAACAGATTTTCGGGCGCGATGGGCTTAATAAAATATTCAAACGCGCCCAGGCCGTAGCCTATATTTTTATCGCCCATTATTGAAATTAAAATAACGGGAATATCCTTGGTCGAAGGATTCTCCTTCAGTTCTTTCAGTATCGTCCAGCCGTCTTTTTCGGGCATCATAACATCCAGGGTAATTGCGAAAGGCTGCATTGTCTTTGCCTTCTGAATGCCTTCGTCGCCGGAGGAAGAGTATTCCACACCGTAGCCTTTTGATATGAGGTACTGTCCTATCGTGTACCTTACTTCTGCATCGTCGTCTATAATTAAAATAGGATTCTTTCTGTTCTTTATAAGAGTCTCAACATTTACCTTTACATTCTGTTTGTACTCATTTACCTTAACATAATTTAAAGGCACCAAAAAAGTGAATGTCGATCCTTTGCCGGGCGTGCTTTCAACGCTTATGCTGCCTTTAAGAAGGTCGGCTATTTTTTTACATATTGCCAGCCCCAACCCCGTGCCGCTGTATTTTCTGGTCGTAGTGCCGTCAATTTGCCTGAACTCTTCAAAGATAACGCTCTGGTACTGTTCGGAAATTCCTATGCCGGTATCCACAACGTCGAACTGCAGCATCTTGTTTTCGACGGAAGAAACCCGAAGCTCTACGAATCCTTCATCTGTAAATTTAATTGCATTGCCGAGCAGGTTTATCAACACCTGCGTAATCTTACCGCGGTCGGCGTTAATAATTATATTGGTATTTATCTTTCTAACTATGCCGAAAGAAATTTCTTTCTGCTGAAGCAGAGGAAGGACGGAGTTTTCAACTTCGCGCAGCAGCTCATCCAGCTGGAGGTCTTCTTCGTGGACTTCCATTTTTCCGGCCTCAATCTTGGAGAGATCGAGTATGTCGTTAATAAGGTTCATCAGCCTCTTACCGCTCTTAAGTACAACCTCTATTCTTTCGCGGTTCTTTCCCTGCAGGGTTTTATCTTCCAGAATTAATTCAGACAGCCCCAGTATCGAATTCATCGGTGTTCTAAGCTCGTGAGACATGCTGGCCAGGAAGTGGGACTTAAGCCTAGTTGCTTCTTCCGCTTTTTCTTTTTGTACTTCCAGCTCGGCGGCTTTTTCCTTTAGTTGATTGTGGAGCTCCAGCAGCGTTTCGTTCTGCTTTCTAATCTGGATGTTCTGTTTCTGGTAATCTTCATTCAGCTTCTTCAGCTCTGCAACAAGGTCTTCAAGCCGGCTTAATGCAATTGCGTTGGTAATACCAATTGCAAGCTGTTCTTTAATTTTTGTTAGATAGTCCCTTACCTGCCCGTCGGGCTTGTTAATTGATCCGAGCTCAAGAACGGCAATTACCTTGTTGTTATAAACTATTGGCTGGATCAATAAGTTTTTAATCTTAATGGAAAGCATTCCGGAAGATACGACCGGAAGATCATCTCCCGAGTTTATTTCAATTGTTTCCCGGTTATTAACCACAGCATCAAAGCTGTCGGGCTTAATGTTTAGAGAATAATCCTTACTTAACCCGTAGGTGCTGGCAGGCTTTAGGCTACCGTCCTCTACGGTATAGAGCACGCCGACGGTAAACCCGCATGTATATATAATTTTTTTAAGTGCGGCATCAGAGACTTCAACCAGGGTGGGATTGCGGTTAATAAGTGTTATGAATTCAGAGTATTCGTTCTTCGCCTTTTCGTTTTTCTCAAGCTCATCCAGCATAAGATTAAACGCCCCGGCTAGGTGTCCCAGTTCATCCTTGCTTTGAACTTTTATTTTGTTCTGGAAGTTCCCTTCCTTGGTTATTTTTGTAGCGTCGCTAAGCTTGGTAATCTGCTTCCTTATTTTGTCCGTAAAGAGCAGGGTAAGTATTAACGATAAGGATATGCCTGCAAAGCCGATTATTATAAGAAGGTATTTTATGCTGTTCCTTAAGTCGTTGGTTTCGCTTAAGCCGGTAAATATAAGGAACCGGAAATCGCTTTCTTTCACATACTCGGAAGAAGGCTTGTAGATTGTCGCTATTATGTCTGAGGATTCCGTATTTAGCGAATAAATATCGTAGTTGTTTTTTGTAGAAAGCTCCCTGTACGCTTTATTCAATGCAAGAAGGTACCTCTGGTTTAGAGAAGCGTTGGAAATTTCTACCGCGGTCCCTTTCCAGATTAAGGCAATGTCGGCATTTATTTTTTTTGAAATATTATCAAGTAAGGAGCCGGAGATTATTCTGCCGAAATAATATTTTTTACCGCCGGGCAGCTGCTCGCTGCTGATAAGCGCGAAAGGATTGTTCTGTTCAAAATCTTGTATCGTAACGGCAGAGGCCGGAAGGTACACGTTGTTCTTTCCGGTTTTTTTTGTAATAACACCGGAAGTGCTGTCTTTGGTCTCCAGTATGAAGTCTATGTTCTTGGCATTTGCAAGCGAGTTGTCGAACTCTCGGTCTATTCCGTTCTCGGCAAGAAACCGGAACTCGTCCTCGGTATCCTGCATTAGGCCGCTGTATGTATAAATAAACTGGTTTGCAGAATTAAGCAGATATTTGGAATGCTGCGAAGATAGGACATTGTACATTATTGAGTAATATGCAACGGCGGAACTACCAAGTATTAAAGCGACAATGGCAAAATTTATAATTAAAATTCTTAAACTTATTTTCATTGTTTATGAATCTCTTTGTAACACCTTTCTTATCGTAATCAGCAATTCATCAAAATCATATGGTTTGCTTATAAAATCGTTTGCGCCGAGCTTTGCGGAATCGATCGCGCTTTTAACATCCGCGTATGCGGTAAGAACAATTACCTTCGTCTTTATTCTTTTTTCGTATAATTCCCTAAGAACATCAAAGCCGTTCTTGCCGGGCATCTTTAAATCCAACAATATCAGGTCGGCTGAGTTATTCTGCAGGAACTCAAATGCTGCGTCGCCGCTGTTCACGTATTCGGCGCTGTAGCCAACCTCGGACAATTCTTCCTTTAGGACCGTACAGAGATTAATATCGTCATCAACAATTAATATAGATTCCATTTTAAAACCTACTGGTCTTTGTTGGTTGTATTATTAGATTGATATTCTTTTAATTTTTCTCTTTGAAGCTGCAGCTCATCCTTTAACGGCGATTTTGAAAATGGCTCGGCAAGCCGTTCCTTTATTGTAGGTATTAGCGTAGCCTTGATTAATATAACCAGCTCTTTTTTGTTCAATATAGTATCGTCGTAACCGAAGATATATCTTAACCCGAAGAACCACCAGGGCAGGTCTTTTAGAATCGGGATGCCGTCTCTAACCTTGGTAGATTGGTTGAAAAACATTCCGCCTATTACGGTTTCTTCTCCGTTTAGCATTACCACCCTGGTATCTGCAGAAGTTTTATTAATTATTGTATTGGTGGGATCGGGAACGAACGAGCTTCTTTCTACGTGAATGTTAAGCAGTATATAGTTTATTCCATCCTGATGAAGGATATGCGGGGTTACTGTTACTATTGAGCCGATGGAATAGAATTTCTGAATGATGTTGCCGGAAAAATCTCTCTGGTTATAAGCAATATCCTGCCCGTCCTGCAGCCTGGCTTCCGTGCCGTCTAGTACTGTAACATTTGGACTTGAGATAATGTCGCCGGCATTTTCGCTTTCAAAAAATTTGAATATTGCGGTAGCTTTGCCGAAGTAACCGCCTAGGTTAAATTCGGAGCTGGCGTTTATATTAAAATCGGGTGTTTGCTGTGTGTTGGTTCCGCTGGTACCGGTTCCGGTAGTACCGGTTCCTGAGGTCCCGCCGGTAGTTCCGCCGGAGGTACCGCTGTTGGTGCTGGAGGATTGTTGAACGAAAGAGTTAAATGTTCCGCCGATGTTCAGTCCCTGCTTCTGGAACAGAGTCTGCCAGTTCAAGCCCAATTGTTTTTCTTTGCTTACGTCGGCTTCAAAGAACACGGCAGAGATTTTTACTTCTCTGGCATTAATAGAAACATAATTGTCTTTGGTCCTTTGCTCCTGTTCCTGTACGCCCGGTGCTTTAACAATAATTACATCAGGCTTTTCTTCGTACACCAAACCCGACATCTTGACCAGCACGACTAGAGCCTTCATGTAATTCATGTTTTTTATTTCAACTCCGATAGAGGTATCGATGCTGACGGTTGAGACTATTTTTCTCCCGGTGGTCTTTTCGCTAACCTTGCTCAACAGCTCAATGGCTTGATTAAAAGGCAGCTTGGCGGAAAGCGTTACGAGCTCATCGGGATTTTGATAGCTGTTTAAAGTCTTTTCCAAATATTCCTGAGAGAAGATTTGAGTCGAAATAATCATGAATAAAACTGCGGTGTAAATAAATTTTTTCATTTTAAATCTCTCTATTATTTTTTCTTACTTGTACCGTCTTTTTCTAAGCTTAAGTCAACCTTTTCAATTATGCCGCCTTTATTAAGAATAAAGCTGACTATATTATGGTCGTAATCAATCTTTGTTAGATAGCCTAAATATACTTGCTGACCTTCCCATAACAAATAGGTGTTCCCTTTGCTGTCTGCCAGGAATGCGCCTTCGGGAATAAGCGCCAGAAGCTTAGCGCCTTGAACATCGAGCAGGTTATCTACGTTGGGCGGTATCTGGCTTCTTATAAGCGGATAGAAAACATCGAAAACAGGATTTGTGTTCAAGTTGTTTTCCACAAACTCGGTTGTAGAAAATCTGTTGTCGCTAGAATAATAAACATTTACCAGAATGGTAAAATTAACCAGGAACTTAGGGAAGCCTTCCTTATCCGTAGTAATAAGATTATTAAGAGTAACGGAGGTAACTTTCTTCAGCTCTTTGCTTTGCTCGATTGCGTAGATAAGCTTGTAAACATCGTTGTATTCTCCGCCGCCTTTTAGCTGATAGGTATAATAGTAGAATTCTTTATCTTTCTTCTTATCCATAAATTCCACATCCATTTGCGTGTTGGTATCAAAGCCGGCGCTTATGTTGTTTACAAAATTAAAGAAGCTTATAGAGGATAAATTTTGCGGTATGTTAAACTTTCTTGCTGCAAGAACCGAGTCCAAAACCGATGCTTTCTTTAACAGGCTTTGATACTGCAAATTAAGCTGGCCGGAATTGTAGTGATATGATTGCAGCCTGGCCAGCTCGCTTTTATCCTTGTTCAGTTTTCCGCGCTGAAAAACGAAAATGTATACTCCGCCTGCTAGGAGTATTATAAGCAATAAGCCGAAAAGCGCGAGTGTGTTTTTTATTTTCCTGTTCATTCTAAACTTTTCTGATAGTTTAGTAAATTAAAAATTAAATTAAATTTGTAAGCGTTCTTGTCTCTAATTGCCTCGTAATTAACACTTTTAAGTTCGGCAGATTTAATAGAGAACGCAAGAGTAGTTAGAACCCTTCTGTTAAGCGCATAACCGTCCAGCACAATGTTTCCTCCGCCTTCGTTGGTCAGCTTGGTCAGCCAGACATCTTTATTTTTCTGGAAGAAGTCCGAAAGCCGCCCCAGTGCCTGCGACCAAACTTCCGTGCCGACAGACGCGGAGTCCAGTATAGCCTGTGTTTGGGAGAAGCCGTTAATTTTTGTCTCCAGGTCAGAAATTTTACTGAGTGTTGCCTGGTTCTGCCTTACAAGAATATTCTGTTCGGCAATCTTATCGTCAAGCTTGGATATTTCTTTGTTGTTCGAAAGAATTTTTAATGTTATATAAAAAGTAGCAAAGAACAATAAAGGCAGCATAGCAAATCCGTGCCATGCAAACTGAAATGCTTTCTGTTCTTCCCTAACATACCGTGGTAAAAGATTAATCCCCTTGTGGATTTCTTCTATATCGTCAAAATAATCAATGGCCACGGCAGCCGGTATACTATAGGCTGATAACCTTTCTTTTGCATTAGAGTCTAGTGCAGATAAATCCAGATCGTCAAACTCGAGCCTTGTAACGTTTGCTTCGGGGAATGTTCCGTAGAAAGAAAGTATCAGGTTTTCAGAATCATCCTCGCCGCATACAATGATGTTATCCAGCGAAGATATTCCGCCGTTTTCCATTTCAAGCAGAATCTTGGAAAAGTAAACATCGTATGTATGCAGGTTAAGAGTGCCTATATCCAGGGTAGACCCGATGTGTTTTAATTTTCTGCCGTGAAGAAAAATTAATTTACTGTATTCCTTGCCGATATAAACAACCAGCGATTGGTCGTCTGGGAAAAACTTTTTCCTCTTTGCAATATAATATGCCAAAGAAATTTCGGCGCTCTTGACGGAAGGAATTTTGTAATACCTTCTGCCGTTATACCTGGCAAGGGAATTAATAAGTTTTATGCAGGCAACTTCGCCGCTAAGGAACACAGCCAGAAGGGATTTATCCGACAGCTCAACGTAGCCCAAGTTTTCTTTATCAATGGATACGTTCTTTGAGTCCTGGATGTCGTTTATTATCTCCTGTGTAATCTTGGAAGACTTGGCAACCTTTGAACCTTCAAAAAGGTGGTAATAAATTGCGGGCTCGGTTAAAGCAGGTACGAATAGAGTCTTCTTAAGATTAAAATCCTTTAAAGAGGAACTCATTAAACTTACGCTGGAAAGCGCAGCCTGCCTTTCGGCCGAAGATTTGCTGCCGCCTTCACCCACAAAGGCTAAGTCTTCGCCCTCTATTTTTAAGCCGGTTATTGCATCTTCCATATCTATTGCAGGCTGAACCACTTCGAAAGTATCAGCCTTCAGTACTTTTATTTTATCTTTTTCTTTTGTAACGACCGCTATTTTAGTGTCGTTGCCCTCGCAGTACGTAAAAATTATATTTTTCATTTATACTGCCGATAATATTTGCTGAATTCGTGTTTTATTGTTTGCATATGCAATTGCATTTTCCAGCGATATTTTTTTACTCAGATATAACCGTTTAAGGTCTTGTTCCATTGTAATCATTCCGCTTTGCGAGCCCTGGTTTATCATCATATATATTTCGCTTGTGTTATTGTTTTTAATTGCAGCCTTAACGCTAGGAGTAACGATAAGAACTTCTTTTGCCAGTACGCGCTTGCCGTCTAAACTAGGCACCAGCTTTTGGGAGACGATTGCTATTAAAACATCGGCCAACCTGTTCCTTACGCGCTCCTGTTCATTAGGGTGCATCTCGGCTACAATTCTGTCTATCGATTCTACGGCTGAAGAAGTGTGTAAGGTTGAAAATACTTTGTGCCCGGTATCTGTTACTTCCATTGCTGCAAGTATAGTTTCCGGGTCCCTCATTTCGCCTATTACAATTATATCGGGGTCCTGTCTTAGCGATTGAATTACTCCGTCCTTAAATGTTAACACGTCTCTGCCAACTTCCCTATGTTTAATTATAGATACATTCGATCTGTGAACATATTCAATGGGGGAGGCTATTATTACTATATGTGCGGGGTCTACGTTATTATGAGCGTCAATAATCGCATCTAGCGTTGTGGATTTACCTGATCCCGTTATTCCGGTTACAAGAGTTAAGCCGAATTTTATATATGTATGACTGAGAGTCTTAATTACGTTCTGATGAAAGCCAAGGCTGTCCAGCGGTCTAATTACGGAATTGATGGCTCTCATGTTCAAGGCGAGAGTATCCAGGTCGAAGTATGCATCGGCTCTAAACCTTACATTTATATTTTTTCTTTCATAAAGAAATGTATAGCTGAAGTCAAGGTTTTTAGTTACCGCCAAATATTTCCGCTGATTGGAATTTAAAAGATTGATAATAATTATAGCCGCTTCGTCGTTGTTCAGTTGCGGAAAATCTTTTACTCTTTCCTTTTTACCGAAGGTTCTTAGCCAGATATATCCGCCGTTGCCGTGCCCTCCAATTTCAATATCCGACGAATCGCGCTCTATCATGCTGGTTAAGAATTTATTTACCGTATTTTTCAGTGTAAGCTTCTCTTCCGGCTTAAGCTGATCGATGTTTTCCAGAAGATAGAGCATGCGGTCTGGCCCGGTAAGATATACCGGTACGGTTTTAATAAAATCACCTAATGTTTTTTTTGCATCATTAAACAGCAATACTATAATTCCTATTTTGTAACAAACAAGCCCGCATATTTGCAGGGTTAATTTTTAATTAATCAAATAAGGTAAACACCCGAACATATTTTTTTATTCTTCCGAAGTAGATGCAATTACCTCTTCAATAGAGCTTAATCCTAGTTTTACTTTTTCAAATCCCGCTTCTCTTAAGCTTAAAGTGCCGTCTTTCTTTGCTTGAATACGAATCTTTTCTTCATCGACATCGGCGCCTGAGCGTACAATAATCTGTCTTATCTCTTTTGTTAAATATAATGCTTCGTGAATGGCAATGCGGCCGCGGTAACCTGTGTTGTTGCATTTTTCGCAGCCGCGCGGCTCATAGATTTTATAGTTTCTCCATTCGGCAATATTAAGTCCTGCTGCCTTCATTACATCTTCATCAAAATTCACAACCCGTTTTTTGCAGTCGGGGCACAATCTTCTAATCAGCCTTTGGGCAACAATAATATTTATTGCATACGCAATTAAGAAGGGTTCAATACCCATCTTATAAAGCCTGGCAACAGCGCTTGCAGCATCGTTGGTGTGAAGAGTGGAAAAAGTTAAGTGGCCTGTGTTTGCAAGTTTAATTGCAATCTCAGCGGTTTCCCGGTCTCTCATCTCGCCCACTAGTACTATGTCGGGGTCATGTCTTAATATCGATCTGATTGCCTGTTCAAAGTTCATCTTGTAACCGATCTTTAATTGACGTGCGCCCTCAATTACATATTCAACCGGATCTTCAACAGTTAGAACATTTACGGTCGGATCTATAACCTGGTAAAGTGCGGCAACAAGAGTTGTGCTTTTTCCGCTGCCGGTTGGCCCCGTTAAAATTACCATTCCCTGCGGCTGGCTAATAGCTTTTTCGAATGATGTTTTTGCATAGCCTGTTAATCCCAGCTTATCCAGGTCTTTTATTACTTTTCTATCGTCCAGAATTCTTATTACAACGCTTTCAAATTTATTTTTTAACTCGGTGCCGACTGTAGGAAGAACGGAAACACGGAAACGGATAATATGATTATCAATATCCCTTTGTATAAATCCGTCCTGAGCCCTTTCTCTTTCAAACCTGTCCATTCCCTTCGATCTGTCCTTAACAACTGCAATAACAGCTTCCGGCAGAGTATTCTCCTGTACATGCCAAGGCTGAAGATTACCGTCAATTCGGATTAATATTTCGGTCCGGTTGCCTGCCTTTGGAACGAAGTGAATATCGCTGGCACCCTTTCTAACTCCTTCAACAAGCGCCCCCTCAACAAGGTTTATCAACGCGCTTTTATTTATTTCGGCGTCAAGGGCTTCTTCGTCTAAGGCATTTTCATCCTTTTCAATTTGAATTTCGGGTTCCGCCTCTTCCATCATTTTTAAATAGACATTCTCGGGCGGCAGGATGATATGAATTAGTCTCTCATAATCTTTTTTGCGGATATAAATTACTTCATATTTTTTTGCGTTTAATCCGAAAGCAATTTTGGGAATATTTCTGTCGGTAGGGTCTATGGCTGCTAGAATTAATTTATCCTTTATTCTTTCATCATACATAAAGGGAATTACTTTATGTTCCAGCATTTGTCCCTTTAATTGTTCTCCGGCTCCGTTTATCATTTGTTTTATGGAATCGATTCTCTCCTGAGGAAATTCTTCGGGGTGTACTTCCAATTCCCTGAATGCATAAAGGATGGCTACTTCTCTAAAGATAGAATCATGGTCATATTTGAAATCCTGAACAAGAATCTGCGCCAGGTTTCTTTTTATTTTGCTTTTATCGTTCGCCTTTGCGAATAAGGCCTTCTCCAGCATCGCTGCATCGATTATACCCTTTTTAAAGAGCAAGTAACCGATCTTATCTGTCATTTCCAGGTTACTGTCTATCATGCTATCGTTCTTTCAATAATAATGTTGCTCGTAACTCCGGGCTGCTTTGGGTGAATAGTTGCGGTTTCGGCAGAGACGAGAGTTAATAAAATCATTACAATCATAATTATCATTGCAATAAATACCTGTACTAATTCAATTAGATTTTTAAGCCTATATACCGTTTCGCTCTCATAATAATTTGCCAGTTGAAGAGAAGTATTTTTTATTGTTCCTGTTTCTTCTCCTGAGTGCAGTCTGGACAACGCAGTTTCGGTAAATACGCCTGTTGCTTCAAAAGCATCCGTTATTCCGGTACCTTTTTTAATCATCAATGGAATAGCTATGGTTTTAATTTTCTCTTCAAAGTATTTATTCCCGGTGGCTTCCGAGGCGATCCTAATGGGTTCAATACTCTCTGCAGAGCCGCTGTAAAGAGTATAAAAAACACGGCAATAAACTTCTATAACCGTTTTATGTATTAAAGAGCCCAGCACCGGAATCTTAAGTATATATTTGTCTATTAAGAACCCGCCCTTTTTCGTTTTGGACAATCTCCAAAAAACAATTGGCGGAAGAATAAGAAGTAACACAACTAGGATAATATGGGCGGCTAAGAAATCGCTCATCTTTAAAGTAAAAGCCGTCATTGGAGGCAATGGTATATTAAACCGAACAAACAACTTGGCTGTTTGCGGAAAGATATAGCCGACATAAAATAGAACGGCGGCAAAAAGTACAATTAATGTTACTATAGGCGTAATTAATGCACTCCTTAGATTTTTCTTAAACTCTTGTCTTCTCTCCAAAAATTTAGCTGTCGCCTTGTATATTTCAGTCATGTTACCGCTTTTAGATGCCAGGCCAAGCATATATGCGGTAAACTTACCGAATACCGATTGATATTTAAGAAAAGTTACCTCGCTGTCGGCTCCTTTTTTTAAATCGTTGTTAATTTCCTTTAGAGTGTCTTTTAAAGTTTTATTCTGGGTGTCGTTAATTAATAGCGTAAGTATTTCGCTGTACGGCAGCTTTTGGTCCAGCAGCTCGGCACTTATTTTAACAAAGGTTACTATCTCAGCCGTAGGCGGAGCGAATTGAACATCTATAAGCTTTTTATTTACGGAAAGTACTTCGTAACCAAGTCTAGACAGCGCATCTTCCACTTCCTTTTTGGAAAATGCCTTCTGCTCTCCGTGAATCGGCTTTTCCCTACCACGGCGGACACGATAAAGATAGGTCGATTTTTTATCTATCTTTTTTACCTTAAGCTGATTTTTTTCGGCAAGGCGGTAAATTTTCTTTTTCCCTTCGGAAACAGAATTGGCCGACAAAGAACCGCTGATAACCTGTCCGTTTAATTTTTCCGCTGTAAATTTAAATTCGATCATAATGCAGTTTATCTATCAACACTTAAATAATTTTAGAAAAATTCAGAAAGTTTTTAATTTCAACTATAAATTCTTTCTTCGTCTTTTAGTGTCAAGCATATACTCCATGTGTTAGAGCGTTATAATAGATTGCTTGCCTGCCTCTTAAAGAATGTATCTCTGATTTTGAGATTATATGAGCATCAATTAGTATGTTATATTGTAAGTCTATATCATAACAGATATCCAAAATATTATCTTCATCTTTTCTATTATAAACATCATCTAAAACTATTAGCACATCAAAATCCGAGTCTTCCTTAATTTTTCCCGTTGCCTGGGAGCCAAAGAGAATAACATCCACAATGTGCTTTGTACTATTTTTCTCAAGATGATTTTTCAAATCCTTTAATATTTTTAGTTTATCATTCATAACTTAAAAGTTAAAATAATAACATATCTGTTTAGTTTTTCTATTATTGCCTCCAGACTGTAAACAAAGTCAATTTCAATTTTAATAAAAACAAGATACCGAATAAGCCGGAAACGATTTAAGAATTATCCAAAACTTTTTTATTACATTTTAAGAAAGCACAGTTAGTTTTATTAAATCACCCATTACTCTCCCATAGAACTAAGCTGCTGGGTAATAAAATTATTTATACTTTGACCATTCTTTACAGCCTTAATATAAATTTTCCTGTGCAGTTCTTTCGGTATGCGAAGAACGAATTTACCTGAAAATGGTTTATCGGGTTCTTCGCCTCTTTTTTTACAGAATGCAATATAATCATCAACAGAATCTTTAAAAGCTTTCTTAAGCTCGGTTACAGAGGTGCCTTGAAAGGTAATAACATCCTTAGTATCTAATACTTCACCATGAAAAATCCCGGCATCTTCATCAAACTCTATATATGCCGAATATCCTTTGTAAATCATTATTTTACTCCTGCTGTTGTTAAAAATCTTCTTACAGATTTTAAGGCAGCTTTTTCTGTTATGTTCTGAGGATGAGGCCTATGAAAAACAGCCCGTACTCCATTTAATGCTACTCTTACACGGGAACCGCTACCTTCCGTAACTTCAGCACCAAGAGCTTTGAACAGGTACTCTATTTCTTTCCAATAAAACTCCGAACGAATAGGCTCCTGAGAAATTGCCGTAAGGGTTTTCCTGTTTTTTGCATTCATCCTAATACTAAGTTATGATACTGCTATCCTAAAATCAAGTTTGCTTTTCATATTTTATTTTTCATGAAATAACTTTAAGAAAAAAATTCGACGTAATAACCCTTAACAATTTTTTTATCATACCTTCTTTATTTCGCTGTCTTCCATAAAATGGGAAATCTATATTTTTATAACGAACTAACTTTAATTGGTACTGCTTTCATTAAACGTAAAAAATCCTTAGGATTTAAAGTCAGTATTTCATCAGCATTAGCCTTCAAAGCACATTCAGCTATCAGTGCATCATAAATAATTCCGTCGCTTAGATTTGAATTAAACATTTTCTCAACTAAAGCGAAATAATCTTTATCAGTAAGGTAAATGGTTGTTGCGATATTTTTAATGTTATTGTTGATTAATCTTTTGGCAATTGCCGGCGATATTTTAGGTTTAAAAGGAGCGCTTGTTAAGACACTATAGATTTCTAATATTGTATGCGATGCTACTATTAATTCATATTCCTTATCCTTTGCCTTTATTAAGGCTGATAGCGCAGATTTATGTTTGGGGTGCGATTCAATAAAAGCAGCGATTAGCACAGAACTATCGAATAGAATTTTCAACTTTAGTCTCCTTTTGTAACTAACTTCTTTATTCTTTTATTCCTATCGTGTTTTATCAAATCACTTTTCTTGTCATCTAACTTTCCGGTAAAGACAAGTATTCCATTTCTATCAACTAAAGCTTCCTTTTCCTGAACTAATTCTATAACAATTCGCTTACCATCTTCGGAAATGTTTAAGGCAGATTTAACATTTATTCCGAGGCGCTCCCGTAATCTCTTAGGAATTATTACTCTGCCAAACTTATCTAACGTAGTTACCATAGTTATCCTCCCATATTTACGATTGGCAATTTAGAGTAATATTTTGCCAAATTCAAATTTGTAGTTTGTAACCAATCAATTCACTCTCCGTCTTATAGATGTTGAGTGTTTAAAATAATCACTGAAGCAGCAAAAGTATTTGAAAAATGAGGAATGAAATGCCCTATGAAAAGATCGATGGAAATAATTGTTAATATTACACTCCGTGAAATTTGTTGGAATCTATACCAAAGGCGAAAGGCTATACCAGTTTTCTAAATATAGTTTTCGGATCCAGACTGTTTGATAATACTGCATAAATAACAACCTCATTACCCGGCTCTACCTTATAATAAATAGAGTATGGAAAGTTGGTTAACACAGCCCTCCGAAATTCGTCGCGTACCTTGATAGGAAAGGATAAAGGAAGCAGAGCAATGTCCGAAATTTTATTGTTCAGTGCGTCCAGAAACCTGTGGGCTAATTCTGCATCTTTTCTGGCATATTCTGCCATTGTAGCTATTACATCGTAGTAAGCTTCTTCACGCGTGGTTATCATTTGAAAAGATCTTTAATTTTTTCGCTAGCTGTTTCCCACGAAATTGTTTTCCCTACAGTCTTTGTACGTTCCATCAAAATTTGGATATGTGCGTCATCTACCGGAAGGCTGTTATCTTTATCTTCAATGCTTGCCCAGATAATATTAATCAGGTTTAGCTTTTCGACATCTGATAGCTTTTCTAAATTTATTTCCATAATTATCATTCACTGTTTATTGAATGAACTAAGTTAATAAATAAATGAACAAAATGCTTCTTACTTTGGCTGTTGGCTGTAGCACAGGTACGTTAAAAACTTCGGTATATAAATCTGTTGTCTGCTGGTTTTTGTCAATCACCAACAACTACCCACCATCAATCACCAGGGTTAAACTCCCCTTCAATATTTCAAAGAACCGTTTTATCTAATTCTATTCTTTTGTGCAGCCCTTAAAATTACCCGCCGTTTGCAATGTATAAACCTTGAAGTTACATAAAACCTGATTGATAGTTACTAAAATAAATCATATAATTGTACTGAAATTGTAATTACACAAATATAGGTTTAATATGAATAAGTCGGCTATTATACAAGCAAGAATTGATCCAGAAGTAAAGAATAAGGCACAGAAAATTCTTAACAAGCTAAACATTTCTATGTCCGAAGCTATTTCAATTTTTCTTACTCAGGTTTCTTTAAATAAAGGAATTCCTTTTGAAGTAAGAATCCCAAATGATTTAACTGAAGAGACTCTTCGTAAATCTGAAAAAGGCGAAGAGCTACATGAGGTATCCGGTATCAAACAACTTTTCAAGGAACTTAATAGTTGAGGTTAATATATTCTTCCCAGTTTAAGAAAGATTTTAAGAAAGTTCAAAACCAGGGAAAAAATACCACTCAACTTGAAATAGTGATTGAAAAATTACTGAACAATGAATCGCTAGAGCCTAAATATAGAAATCATAAATTAGCCGGCAAATGGAAAAATTTTAACGATTGCCACATTGAACCGGACTGGGTTCTGATTTACAAGCGTACAAAAGAAGCTCTATTCTTAGAAAGAACAGGCACTCATTCTGAACTTTTCAAATAAAGATAGCAGCAGCGCTTAACTTGAGATTATTTCTTCATCCATTCAATCCCGCCATAAGAGATTGCTTTCATTATTTCTGCCAAAGGCATCACTATGTGAAAAGAACTGTTTTATCCTATACTATTCTTTTTACGCAGCCTTTAAGATTACCTGCTGTTTGCACTGTGCAAACCGAAGGTTACGCAATACTATTATGTTTTGATATTCATTTACATTTTTTGTAACATTGTAACAAATTACTTAACTAAAGAAAAATATTTTTCTTAATGCCGACAATAAAAAGTATTTCTAACGGTCTAAGATTTTTCTTCTTTAGCTTTGATTGCAATGAACCAATGCATGTACACGTGAATAAAGAAAACAAGACTTGTAAGTTTTGGCTCCAGCCCTTACTTTAGCAAAGAATCACGGTTTTTCAGCTAAAGAATTAAATAATATCAGAAAAATTAAAAGCAATAATATAGATATAATAGAAGAGGCATGGTATGAACACTGTGGTTAACATTGAACCGCGAAAAAAAAATTACCATTAGTGAAGATACGATTAATGCCCAACTAGACGATGGCCGCACCATCAGCGTTCCTTTAGCATGGTCCTGGCGTTTATCTGAAGCTACTAAAAAACAAAGAGAAAATTACATTATTATTGGCGATGGTATTGGAGTACACTGGCCGGATATTGATGAGGATATAAGCGCCGAAGGAATGCTTACGAGTATTCCTGCCAAACATACCAAGAAGATTAAGAGAAAATCTGCATAATCTTAAATAAGCCCAATCTTTCTTGCAGCCTAAGTTAAAATCGTTGCAATAAACAGATTGCATTTCAATATGTCAAAGAACTCTAAATTGATCAGCCTTCAAAGATTGACGGCGTTACCTGTAGTGTTAAGGATTATGATAGATACGTACTCTTGTTATTTGCGGTATGTTTACAATTCACCAGCCGTTTCCAAAACCTTTTGGATAAGATTACTGCTCATCCAAAACCCGGCTTTAGATATTAAATCATTGATTAAAGGTTCAAGTTTTGGAATTATACCTTTATGTTTGGATTCCATTAGAATACCAAGAATTCCAATACATTTAATATCAAACCGACTCGCTACATTTCTACCTTTTCTCTCATCGATAAGTAAAAGGCCTGCTTTATTCTCTAATGATAAAATTATTGCCTCGGACTCGCCATAGTCCAATTCCAGGCTTAATGAAGTAAATAATTTCTTATTTGAAATTGGTATGATATCAATCCATCCCAATTTGTATATTTCTAATATAGGGAATTTGCCTTTACTGCAATTCCTAATTTCAAAATTCACAGCTTCGGGAATATAAATTTTATCATACAATTGCTTCAGCAATTCGAGCTTATCAATAGCGGCTAAGTTTATAATGGGGGAAGTATTACTTACTATGATCACAAACGACCTAAGCTTTTTAGCGTCTGTAAATCCTCTTCAAATTCTGCTGTATCATAATGTATCTGAATTTGGCGGCTGGCTAACAAATGTTGAAATTGCAGATTACTCATTCCCGCAAACCTGCTCGCCTGCCCTAAAGTAAGTCTTTCTTTTGCAAACAACATTACGGCTATTTCTTGAAAGAATTCTTTCTCGGACATTCTCGATGCTTGAAATATTTCCTCAGGGATTGTTATTGTTTTCATATCTTATTAAGCTATTTATTAATTTACCTTTGCTATGTTAATAATATTAAATGCAATAATCAACCCGCAACACACTTTGTTTATCTCTCCTTCAATATGTCAAAGAACTGCTTTGCTAAACTGCCTTCATGCTTACCCGCTATTTGCAAGGTGCAAACCTTGATAGTTGCATAAGACCTGATTCCCTTTTACAACAATAGGCTGATAAAATATAATAATCTTATCAGCCTAAGAAATTAATTCAAAAACTACGATCTAATGAACAACCGAATTAATAGAGTCCGGTTTAACAGTAGTAACACACGTCCAAGTATAAGAAGTATTCGTAGGTGTACCTGTAATCGCAATTGAAGTTGTTGTCCCTGTACCAATTACCCAATTTGCATCCGATGAATGTAATAAAGCTGAACTTACTTTTGTAGAATCAAAGCCAGCAAAAGTATTTCCGCCGCCGCCCATGGATGTTGGTTTCTTATAAAATTGCTGTGCAAGCGCACCGATATTTGTCCCTTCTGAGACAAGAGAATCTTTTGTTGATGATTCTGCGTTTGCATTAAAAAGATTGATGCCTACTACTACCGCGATACCTACAATAATTACCCCAAGAACGATTAAAAGAAGTTGTTGTTGACCCATATTTTGCTCCTAAGTTTTGTTTTTAATAAAGTTAATTTAATTGAACATGTCGTACAAAAAATTTATTAATTGGAATAATTAAGTAGTGGGGAAAACAGTATATTCCATTACTCCAACACTCTACAATTCCAACACTCCGTTTTTCAAAGAACTAAAACCTATTATTTTTAATTTATAATTACTGTTGTCATTGAATTAGGGAATACAGTTGTTCTGGCTTTAACAGAATCAGTACCGGTGACTACTTCATTACCCGTTCCTATAATTACAACGCTGTCCGAATATACTGTGGCCACGTGCGTTCCGCTGGCTGTTGTCTGCATATCAGAAGGCAGGGTCCATCCGATAAATGAATTACCGCCGCCGCCCATATTCTTAGCTTTTTTATAGTACTGAATTGCTAAATTTCCAAGACTGTTGTTTTCATTCATAATTAAGTCTCTTTTTGAATCTATGGCGGCTTGCCTAAACAATGATATACTAAAGGCTATGGCTACAGCAACAATTATTAACCCTAATACGATTAACAATAACTGCTGCTGGCCCATCCAATTTTACCTTGGTTGTTATTAAAGAACTATTTAAATATTAAAATTCATGCCAATTAAATAAATGCCATAAACGGCTGTAAAACAAGACAAGTATAGTTTTTATTTAAAGTCGACGTAAATTTTACCGGTAATATTTACCTTCACGGTAAAAATTACCGGCACTTCCGGCATATCCTTTTTAGTCATACTTATTTCATATTTTAAGCCAATTTTATGGCGAAGTATATTCTAATAAATATCGTGCCAATGTCTTTTGCCCATAATTTTTGTTTTTAATGACTTTTTAAACTTAGGGATGTAAATTTTACGAGTAATATTTACCTGTTGGCTAATAGTATTAAGGATACGGTTATTACGTGCTAAAATTAGTGCGGGATGGAAAATAATATACCGATTATGGTTATTAATTTATGTTTTGGGGTTTTGAATTCATCTTTTAATAACTCATGTTACGCAGGAATACATTTTGATGTCTGCATTGTCATTCCCACGAAAGAGGGAATCCATTTTTTATCATATTTTCGCATCTTGGATACCCGCTTTCGCGGGTATGACACTCAAGCTTTATAATTTTGCGTAATATGAGTTAATAATATGAATTTCACATTTCTAAATTTCATAAATCCGCAGTACAAACATAAGCTTGCCTGACGAGCGTGTTGCAGAACTGTAAAACCGGGATGTCACGGACCATTCCGTGACATAAAAAACTCACAATTCAGTCATGGTTTGGACCATGACTGCCCTGCACTCGAGTTGTGCAACAGGCTCTGACGGCACCTGTCTACCGATAGGTAGAGGCAGGTCTATGTTACGATTTATAATATGGTTAGACAAACATTGCTGAAATTTTAAAAAAAGGAGCTTTTTAAATTCCCGAAAATATTCAGGGAAAGCCCAGAAACATCCTGTCAAAGTCCTGGAAAATTCCGACTTGGGTCTAAAGGCAATGGGCAAATCCTGCAACATCTTTACAAAGTCCTGAAAAATTCCTGCCGGTGACAGAAACATTCTTACAAAGTCCAGAAAGTATCCGGTCGTAATCTGAATGCTTAAACCGAGGATAGAAATATTTAGAGAAAGGTTTAAAAGGTGCGGGAAAAGTCCAGAAATATTCGGGCAAAATTCTGAAAATATCCTTAGATGTATTATAAACACGGCGTTGAATTCCGAAAATATCCCCAACAATCATTCGCCCCAAAGGCACCTAGCCGCAAAGGCAGTAAGGCTTCTTCGACGAGGGGGCTATATCTTATCAAAACGTGAATGAAAAATTTTTTCAGTAATCTACCGGTAAATTTTACCTTGCAGAATGAAAATTGTCCTGAATTCTGACGCTCATCTAAATGAGTGGGTAACGAGTCTGTAAGACATTGATTTATAGTCGATTAATTTTTCAGCTTGCCTGTATTTACCACACTAATGATTACCATTTAGATGATAAGAAAGACAGAAAAAACCTTATCTAATTATTAATCCAACCTTAGTAACAGACAAGAACAGTACATACACTAACCTTATTGCTTTTATCGAGGAATATGATCCATTGATGAAATTTTATCAGATGACTTTTCGCATAGCGATCAATTCTGAGAAATCATTTAAGTCGGAGTTAATACACAGAATTAGGCAATAAGGTTATCACAAAGGGGGGAATAAGCTTTTGTTACGAAGGTTAGTACATCAAATAAGGTTTGAAGTAGGATTTTGAATTTTGTATAGAACTAAAATCTAAAAGCCGAAAGAAAACATATCAATACCAATTTGCCAGAGATATTCCAACGATTAAACGAGAGAGCGCCTAACAGAATTGGTGGAACTTTTCCCCAAGGGATGTCCGAAGGACTCCTTTCGGAGGATTCCCAGGAAATTCTTACCGCACTAATTGTCAGAACTCAGGAATAATATTATACGAAACATTCAATAATATTTATTATCATGTTGATAAATAATATTGTTACATAATCTACCGGTAAATTTTACCTTGCATAATGAAAATAGTATTTAATTTTTTGTAAAAATTGTTTTTATTTAATGGCATAAATGTTGTTAATTTAAGTTACTTAAATAAAATGAATTAAATTATGAGCGGCTCACAAATGATGCTGGTGCTGGCAGGCTTAGTGCTGCTGGGATTGCTGACGATAAATATAAACAGAGTAATTTCCAGTTCGCAGGGTCAAACCAACAACTCCGAATATTTAGCTGTTGCTACGGAAGTTGGTCAAAATCTTCTGAATAAAATCTCATCAAAATCTTTTGATCAGGGTACGGTTTCCAATCCTGTATTTAACGACAGCTTGTTGACACCTGCAAACGCTCTTGGGTACGAGACAGGCGAGACGCCGGCTACTTATAATGATGTTGATGATTATAACAATTATACCGAAAACGATACAACACCTAGAGCAGGGGTTTTTCACTTAAAAGTTTTTGTTAATTATGTAGACAGTACAAATGCAAATACTATCCTTACGTCTTCAGTTTCTAGAACCAAAAGAATACTGGTAGATGTAGCGAGCGACTTTATGAAGGATACCGTTAAACTTTACTATTATAAAAGCTATTAAAAAGCCGAAAAAATATGAGTGAACTTTTAGATACTATAGGCTCTTACGTAATAGGCGGGGTTGTGCTTTTATTAATTGTAGGCTTTATACTATATTTTAACGATCAATCGCAGGAAACGAAGCTCAGTCAGATTTCTCAGGTATCAATAATTGAAGTAGGTAAGATTATAGAGAACGATTTTAACAAACTGGGTTACCGGGTTACCAGCGGAAGCAAAATCCAAGCGATAACTTCAGATTCAATTTCGTTTAACGGCGACGTAGATAATGACGGAATAATAGATACTATTACATATTCTACGTATACGCAGAATCAAACATTGTATTTAAAGAGAAGCACAAAAGGATCTGTAACCGGACAGTGGTCTATGCCTATTAAGAGTTTTACGGTTCAGGGTTACGATAGTTCGGGCACAGCGACGACACAAATATCTAATATAAAAAGTATTTCTTTTACGCTGGTAATTTCAGAACAAACGTACAGCAGTTCACCTACACAAGTCGGTGCCTCGTGGGTTCGGGTATTTTATCCAAAAAATTTATAACTAACGGAATTTATTATGGGCAGGTTAATAATTATTATGTTGCTGGGTGCGGGAGTATTATTCTCTATTGCCAGCATTAATAGCACTAACAGCAACCTGGTTATGGCTTCTGCTACTTATTCTGAAAATCAAAGGCTGCAGGCTAAAGACAATGCAGAAAGCGGCATTGAAATGGCAATTATGAAACTGTCCGCAGATACAACCTGGACGGGGATAACAAGCAAGCAGCTAGAGAGCGGTGTTGTTACAATATCCGTTGAAAATACTACAAGCGAATTTTATAACGGGCCAAATACAAATTTAGTTAGTGCAAGACTTATTACTTCAGTCGGTAATGTCGGTGATCAATATGATACTATTAGATCTGTTATCCAACTGCCTGTTGCAGGAACTCCGAACAACGGTGTGCCCGGATTTATGGATTATGCAGTATGTACCGGAAATAACTTGACGATGAACGGTAATGTGTCAATTCAAGATGACAATAATACGCAGTGGAATGCCAACGTCCATACAAATGCGGAATTTCAGATGAACGGCAATAATACTATTAAAGGATTTATGACGTATTACAGCGAGGCGCATTCCAATCCGCAATCTAGATTAACAACCAATATAGTTCCAAATCAAAATCCCCAAAATCTTCCCCATTTTTACCAGGATTCGATAGTAACTATTCCAACTTTTAATCCGGACGACTATAAAAGTTCAGCTTCCATTGTTTATACTACTAACAAAACACTTAATGGTAATATTGTGCTAGGCACAAAAGATAATCCGCAAATTATATATGTAGGAGGAGATTTAACTCTTAACGGCAATGTTACAGGCTATGGCGTATTTATAGTAAAGGGAAATATATTGATAAACGGAAATGTTACCGTTAATTCTGTGGATGCGAACGGAAGCAACGTCGGTTTATATACAGCGGGGGATCTAAATGCAAACGGCAATGTTAAAATATATGCTCAAATTTTAACAGGCGGTAATGCTAACTTAAATGGTAATTGCAAAGTATACGGCAGTGTTACTACAAAAGGAACGGTTAATTTTAATGGTAATGTAAATATATATTATCGCCCAGCTACAGGAGCTCTTACTACTCCCTTCTGGACATCAACAAACTCAAGCGGTAATGGATTAATAAGACCCCAAATTCTATCTTATTATTAAAAAGATTATTCCGGTCTTCTTTCTATTATTATTACTTGCCTAGGTTTAAAACTACCCATTTGGAAGTATGGGTTAGCTTAATTTTAAATACCAAACAATATTTTAATAGAAAATATAAGATTGAACTGCTTATTTAAATGGATGACATATCATAACGCGGCAGGCCGCAATTCAAAATTAAAAATGAAAAACCTGTCTGCCGATAGGGTCTTTTGCAGAACTGTAAAACTGGGATGTCACGGACCATTCCGTGACATAAAAAACTCACAATTCAGTCATGGTTTGGACCATGACTGCCCTGCACTCGAGTTGTTGCAACAGACTCGGCAGGCAAGATTAAAAATTGAAGACACTTAAAATATCTTTACACAAAAAATCCCGAAGGGATCACAATGTGACAAAAATTTAACTGGCAATACTATAAGTAGTTGAATATTTTTGATTCATTTTGAAATTAATTCTCAAATTGAATTAGATTTTGCATAATCATTTAATTTGTCTTATTCTTAATTTCCTACCGGTAAATATTACAATCCTTTTTACATTATTTAGAAAGCGAACGGCGAATAAATTATTTTAAACGTAAAATTTACTTGCGGCTTTAAAAACACAAGTAAAAATTATCTAATTAACTCTTTGCCGAATTCTGGTCTGCTATTTGAATAACCGGTTGAGTCAATTGTCGCTGTTTTTATAATAATAAAATTGGGTTAAACAACAATGAATACGGGACAAAGTTTATTGACTATATTATCGATGGTGTTACTCTCTGTTTTAATACTAAGGGTTAACAACACCTTTCTAACAACGGGCTCTGTCTTGGTCGATTCCAAATTTGTTATTACCGCTACCTCCCTGGCAACTTCGCAGCTTCAAGATATTACCGGCCTAGCTTTCGACAATTACACTGCGTCTAGTTCAACGACAAATTTGAGCGATTTGACATCTCCGGGATTGCTGGGCGCTGAATCCGGCGAAACAACAGATAGCTTATATAACGATATTGATGATTATAACGGTTGGTCTAAAACAGTTCCGATTGTTATGGAGAATAATAAGCCTGCAGAGAATTTTAGAGTAGCCTGCAAGGTTGTTTATGTTTCTTCGTCCAACCCGGATGTAACCTCGAGCGTAGCGACCTGGAATAAAAAGATTACTGTAACGGTATCTAATCCTTTTATGCCCGATACGGTTAAAGTATCTACTATTTATAGTTATTGGGTATTTAGGTGAAATAATTATGGGCTATTCAACAATAATAGATATTATAGGCTCCACAATAATAGGTGGATTGCTTTTATTGGTTCTTTTAAGAACCAATTCGGCTGCGGTTGAAAACACGTATTTAAATGGGCAGGATTTGGTTGTACAGGAAAATCTAACTACCGTAGTGGAAATTCTTGAAAATGACTTTAGAAAGATTGGCTATTGTAGAGATTGGACAAAGATAGCAGACCCGAGTAAATCGATCATCTCGGCGGATTCAACAAGTATAAAATTTTTAACGGATGTTAACAACGACGGTAATGTTGATACGCTATATTATTATCTTGGCCCAACCAGCCAGTTATCCAATACACCCAATCCAAGAGATAGACTATTATACCGTGTTATAAATAACGAAACGCCCAAGAGTGCAAACCTGGGCGTTACGGAATTTAATCTAATTTATTTTAATTCATTTGACGATACGCTTAGTTTTCCAATAACCTCTCCCAGCGAAATTGCATCTATACAAATAAGCGTTAGAGTGGAAAATACCGACGCGTATAATAACAAATATGTAACGGGATTCTGGCGTCAAATAAGAATGTCGGCCCCGAATTTAAGTAATAGATAGGAGGTCTTCTATGGGCGGAAGAGCAATATTACTTTTAATTGTTGGTTTCAGTCTTATATTTTTACTCATGGGACAAAACTTTGGCCGCATATCAACGGAAGCGGTTACCAATTTTAGCCAATATTATTCAAAAGATATATCTCACAATATCGCGTTAAGCGGAGCCAATATGGCTGCCAATGAGATTTTTTTGGACCCGACATGGACTGCGGGCTTCAGCAATTTAAGCTTTCAGGACGGCACCATGAACGTAACCGTAGATATTGTTGATGCTTTTAAAAACATAAGACGAATAAATTCTACTGGAATTTTTAGAGGTGATACCTCCTTGGTTCAAGTAACTTTGCAGCCTAGTAAGTTTTCCAAGTTTGCTTATTATTCTGTTGATGAAAATGGAATTTGGTGGACTACCGGCGATACCGTTTCCGGGCCTTTCCATACGCAGGATTATATGAGAGTAGCAGGACATCCGGTATTTAACGGAAAAACCTCTACCAAGATGGGAATTATAAGATATAATAGCCAAAGTTCCAGAGGCAGCGGAAGACGTGGCGGCGGGGGTGGTCATATAGTGGACGATCCTATAATTAACGGGCAGTTTGAGCAGGGTGTTGATTTACCGATGCCTCCCACAGGTTTGCCTAATTTACAAACGGCCGCCGGTTCCGGCGGTTATACTTTTACTAATCACGATACTGTTTATTTAACCTTTGCAGGCGACAGCATAAAATATAAATTTTCTTATAGAGGTGCAGAAACAACAAGGCTTGCTTCATCATTTGCACCCAACGGAGTAATCTTTGCGAATAATGCGACCGTGAGATTAAAAGGAGTAGTTAAGGGGCAGTATACTGTTAGTGCATCAGATTCTACTATATATAGACGCTGGGGCGGATCGCAATCTAACGGAAGAGGAAATATTTATATTGATGACGATATCGTTTATAATTCAGACCCTAGAACCAATCCCGCATCTACGGATATGCTGGGTATAGTTGCAAAGAATAATGTTTATGTAACAAATAATACTCCCAATCGCAGCGATGTAAAAATAGATGCAGCCATCTACGCAGAGACGGGCGGCTTTGGCGCAGAAGATTATGATAGCAGGCCAGTAAGCGGAACTATTTATTTGCTTGGAGGCATAACACAGCATACTAGGCAGGCCGTAGGTACTTTTAATTCATCGGGAATAAGCACCGGATTTCAAAAAAGCTATAGTTATGATAATCGTTTGCTCTCCAGCTTTCCTCCGAGCTTTCCGGATACAGGTTCCTTTGAAATAGTATCCTGGTACGAATAGATAGAATAGTAAATAAAAAATTTAAACCGTATCTTAGCTAATCTCCGTTAGAAGATAGAGTCTGTTTTTCCGGATAATAATTTAGTTTCATTTGCCTTCCCAGATAATTTTCTTGATGTCATCAATAAAGTTTTTTGCTTGATTCAAATATTCTATTACGTCTGTTTTCAGAAATTCGATAAAAATCTCATAATCTGCTTCCATTCTTTTATTAAATAAATCATGCACAAGGCGTCCATACCCTTTCTTAACTTTTTCTGTATAAACATAATTTTTATTAAACCAACCAATAAGCTGTTTATGCTTAGATGAACTATAATTGTTTCTTACACCTAAAGCAGAAATTATATAAAACACTGAATAATAAATTCTACTTACAGCAGCAGAAAGCCTCCTATTTTCAATAAGTAATTCTGCCTCTTCAATAGTTCTTTGAGACTGTTCAATACGATGCTTTATTATCTCATCCCTTTCCAAGCCGGTAAGTGTCATAATGTTAGTCCATATTCGAAAGCTTCAAGGATGAAAGGCTGTTTGCCTTTTATCGTTTTTAATTCATCTTGTGAAATAACTTTAACATCTGTTAGAATATCATACTTCAAATCAAAATCATATAAAATTTCAAGAATTCTATTTTTAAGTTTCCAGTCATAATCAGTATTAACAACGACAAGGATATCATGATCTGAATTTTCTGTAGCATTGCCTTTTGCCTGAGAGCCGAATAAAATTACTTTGTCGATAATATCTGGAAATTCTTGCTGAAGAGCTTGCTTAATCTCGGTTATTAATTCTAAATTATTCATAGTATGTAGCTTGAAATTATTCTATTAAAAGGTACAAAATAAAATAATTCTTTAAATTAAGTTATTCAAGGTTGAGTAACGAGGAGAATTATCTGATTTTTATATGTAATTCTTTAAGCTGCTCTTCATCAACAGTAGAGGGTGCATCATCCATAATTGAAACTGCACTTGCGGTTTTGGGAAAAGCGATTACTTCTCTAATTGATTTTTCACCGGCAAAAATCATCGCCAGCCTGTCGAACCCGAAAGCAATTCCACCATGAGGCGGGGCGCCGTATTTAAATGCATTCATTAAGAATCCGAATTTGTACTCGGCTTCTTCATCTGAAATGCCGAGGGCTTTGAACATTTTTGCCTGCAGCTCCGCATTATGGATTCTGATGCTTCCCCCGGCAATTTCGCTTCCGTTCAGTACCAAATCGTAAGCTCTCGCTCTAACTCTTGCCGGGTCGGATTCCATGAACTCGATATCTTCAAGTTTTGGTGAAGTGAAGGGGTGGTGCATTGCGTAATATCTGTGTGTTTGTTCATCCCACTCGAACAGCGGGAAATCTGTAATCCACAATAATTTCGGAGCGGAGTCGGCATTTATTAAATCGAGTCGTCTCGCCATTTCCGTTCTTAATGATCCCATTATAGAAAGGGCTTTATGTCTGGGGCCGGTTAAAATGAAGATTAGATCTCCGGGCTTAGCCTTTAGGGCAGCTATTAAATTTTTCTTTTCCTCTCCGGTTAAAAATTTTGCAATCGGAGCTTCTAGATCGTTATCTTTAACTCGCATCCAGATTAGTCCGCCGGCTCCGAGTTTCTTTACGAAATCCGTAATTACATCCAACTGGTTACGTGTATATTCTCCGCAGCTCGGGGCGAGCAGACCCGTAATTATCCCTTTGTTCTTAATATGGTCCTGAAAGACTTTGAAAGTAGTGTTTGCAAAAACGTTGTTTAATGTTACCATTTCAAGGCCATATCTAAGGTCGGGCTTATCGCTGCCGTATTTTTCTAGTGCTTCATCAAAGGTTAAGCGGGGAATCGGCAAATCAAGCTCGCAGTTCCAAATTTCTTTGTAGAATACTTTCATCAATCCTTCAACTATTCCGAAAATATTTTCCTGATCGATGAAAGACATTTCAACATCTATCTGAGTAAACTCCGGCTGTCTGTCTGCGCGCAGGTCTTCATCTCTAAAGCATTTTACAATTTGAAAGTATCTATCGAGGCCCGAGACCATTAAAAGTTGTTTATACTGCTGTGGAGACTGGGGCAGAGCATAAAACTTTCCTTTATGCAGTCTGCTCGGTACAAGATAGTCCCTGGCGCCTTCGGGAGTGCTTTTCATAAGCACGGGAGTTTCAACTTCAACAAAATTATTATTATCAAAATATTTGCGAGCAACCTGGTACATCTTGTGCCGCATCAAAATATTTTTTTGAACTAGAGGTCTGCGTAAATCCAGGTACCTGTATTTTAACCTTATGTCTTCACTGGTATCTATCTCATCCTTAATTGAAAAAGGCGGAGTCTTGGCTTCGTTTAAAATAACAAGCTTATTAACCATAACATCAACCTGACCGGTGGGCAAAGCCGGGTTTTCAGTCCCTTCGGGTCTCTTGCGTACTTTGCCTTCAACAGAGATTACGAACTCGCTTCTCAGGCTTCCGGCCGCTTCGTGAGCTTCTTTATTAAAGTTTGGTTCAAAAACTATTTGGGTAATACCATAACGGTCGCGTAAATCGATAAAGATTAAACCGCCTAAATCGCGCCTGGTATCTACCCATCCGTTAAGCACAACATTTTCGTCGATATTATTTTCCCGCAGTTCCCCGCAAGTGTGTGTTCTGGTTTTAAAATACATTTTTCTTTACGGACTCCTTAAAAAGATTGAGTTGCAAAAATAAACAAATAGATAAGGCAGTACAAATATTTCGTAATTCGAGATAGTTAGTGTTAAATAGCGGCTAAGAACCAAGCTACCAATTACACTAATTAGACTGTGTGAATAATTGATCGACCTTTATTTCGCCCCGCAGTGAGTTAGTCAAAACGATTTCTTCGGAGTTAAATAAATCTTCATAAGCAATTTGGGTTTCGATTACATACGGGTGGTTTTGGCTAATGAAATGCTTTCTGTAAACTCCTGGAAGTATTCCGCAATCTAAAGCCGGAGTAATCCATTTGCCGTTCTTTTTAATAAAAATATTAGTTATCGCGCCTTCAGTTAGATGGCCGTTTTCGTTAAAAAACAAAACGTCAAAAAAGCCTTGTCCGGAATATTTACGATACTCATCATCATAAAGCTTTCTGTTTGTGGTTTTGAAATATTGAAAACGATTTTGCGAAGAAATTATATTGGCAGAAATAATGACCTTAATTTTCCCGGCAAACGGAAAATATTCTTTAAGAGAGTAAGAACAATTTCCCCATTTATTCAGATTAAGCTTTAACCGGTATTTTTTTGCCTTGTTTGTTTTTTCCAATATATGGAAGACTTCACTCTTTATTTTGCGTTCGTCATATTTGAACAGAAAATAGTTTGCGGCATCTTTTAGTCTTTCTAAGTGCATATCGAAAAGAAAAATTTTTTTATTCTCAACGAGCATGGTTTCAAATAATTCGAAATAATCATCCGGCTCTAAAATGAATTTGCTTTTAAGCAGTGTCTCGTTGTATTCATCGGCAGGGCCGCTGTCCCACACTATACCGCTGCCAAGCCCAATTTCTCCTGCCCCGCTTTTCTTATTGATTTTCAGAGTACGAATTGCGACATTAAAAATCATTTTATCTTTTTCAACCAACCCGATTGTGCCGGTATAAATTCCTCTTTCCGCATTTTCAAGCTCATGAATAATTTCCATAGTTCTAATTTTAGGCGCGCCAGTAATTGAACCGGAAGGAAAAATATTCGTCAAAATTTCCTTAAAGCCCATCCCCTTTTGCAAGGTTGATCTTGTTTCAGAAATCATCTGGAAAAGGGATTCGTATTTTTCTACCTTGAACAAATCTGTTACTTTTACAGTGCCGAATTTGCTTATTCGCCCAGCATCGTTACGCAGCAAATCCAGGATCATTAAATTTTCGGCTTTATTCTTTTCACTATTTTGTAGCGTGTTGATATTTCGCCGGTCGTAAAGATTGTTTATCCCGCGGCTAATCGTTCCTTTCATGGGCTTGGTAATAATTTCATTTTTCAGCACAGAAAAAAATAGCTCGGGGGAAACTGAAATTATAACTTCATCTTTATTGTTTATGAACGCAGTGTAGCGCGCAGACTGATTAAATACCAGAGTCTTGAACAGGCTCGAATAGCTGCCAGAAAATTTAAAGCTTCCCCGGACGGTATAATTAACCTGGTAAGTATCGCCATGCGAAATATAATTTTTTATTCGCGCTATATCTTCTTCAAAATCTTCTTTACTTTTATTAAGATTGAAATTGGAAACATCATAATTTTTTTGATTATCTCCCGAAACGAAATCTAATTCTTCCGGTTTTACTATTCTTACTTTCGTATTATCGAAGAAACAAAACCGGAGAAGCACCGAATTATTTTCTGTTCCTAGCTGCAAAAGTTTTTCTTCAAAAAAGTGCCCGGCTTCATAAGTAAGAAACCCGTATCCAATCCTTCCATTTTCAATTTGTTTCTGGATTAAATCGAACGCCTCAAACAATTCATCTCGATTTCGGGCAGTAATAACTTCGTCTGGTTCGACAAATAAATAGCAATTACCCTTTTCATAAACCGGCGGAGTATAAAATAGTGCCGAGTATTCTTTAGCTAAATATTCGTTGAAGATTTTTTCAATGGTCATTAGTACTAAAAAATTGTTTGGTAATAACTATTTTAAAATAACATAAATATAAATCTTTCCTCTCTCTTTTCTAACAGAAATTTTTCCATCATACTTTTATTTGCAAGAATAACAGCATAATTTTGCTTTCAACAAAATTATCACAAGGGATAGGGCGGCAATGAACACAGTTGAATTAATAAGAAAGAAGCGAGATGGAAAAGCTCTCGATGAAAAGGAAATTGACTTTATAATTTCTTCTTATACGAAAAATAAAATTCCCGACTACCAGTTCTCTGCTTTTTTAATGGCAGCATTCCTTAAAGGAATGAATAAGGAAGAAACTTCAGCCTTAACAGAAGCAATGCTTTACAGCGGGCTGGTTATCGATCTAAAATCTATTCCAGGTTCAAAGATAGATAAGCATTCAACCGGCGGTGTGGGAGATAAGACATCCTTAATACTCGCGCCAGTTGCAGCGGCTGCCGGCATAAACGTTCCGATGATTTCCGGAAGAGGTCTCGGGCATACCGGCGGAACCCTGGATAAACTGGAATCAATCCCCGGCTTTAGAACCGATTTAAATTTATCAGAATATAAAACTGTAATTAAAAAATGCGGCGCAGTTTTAATTGGGCAGACGAAGGACATTGCCCCGGCAGACAAGCTAATTTATTCGCTTCGCGATGTAACTGCAACAGTAGAATCAATTCCGCTCATCACTGCAAGCATAATGAGTAAGAAACTAGCAGAAGGCATTGACGGTCTGGTGCTTGATGTTAAAACCGGCAGCGGTGCATTTATGAAGAAACAAAAAGATTCCGAGCTGCTGGCAACATCGTTAATTGAAACCGCAAAATCGTTTGATAAAAAAGTAATCGCATTTATAACAGATATGAACCAGCCTCTGGGGAATTATATCGGCAACTGGCTCGAAGTATTTGAATCGATTAAAGTGCTGCGAGGCGAAGTTAAAGGTGATCTGCTTAATTTGAGCACCGCGCTTTCAGGTGCGATGATATACCTTGGAGGTAAAGCAACTTCGATTAAAGAAGGCATTGAAATTTCAAATGAGTTAATTAAGAACGGCAAGGCATTTGAAAAATTTGTAGAGATTGTAAAATATCAGGGTGGAGATATTAAGGCCATTGAGAATCCTGAAAAATATCCTAAAGCTAAGTACGTTGAAAGTGTATATAGTAATGAGGAAGGATATTTGGCCGGTATGGATAATTATGCTATCGGCGTGGCCGCACTTGAATTGGGTGCAGGCAGAAAGACAAAAGAAGATAAAATAGATCCTAAAGCCGGAATAATTCTTAATATCAAAATAGGAGATTATATAAAAAAGGGAGAGGTTATAGCCGAGATACATTCGTCCTCTAAAGCTGGGATTAGTTCAGCGAAAGAAAAGTTAATAAATATTTTGGAATTTGATTCTAATCCTGTTAAAAAATCCAAATTGATTAAAAAGGTAATCGAGTAGAAGGAACAATGTTTATCTTAAAGGCAGACGTTTGGCTGACCGGCGGGTCAAAAATATATTGATTGATAATCTGATATTGTTTATTTTTGAACCTATTAGTCAGTAAAGGTTCTTTATGAAAGATATAATAGATTTTTCCAATATTCTTTTGCCCTTTCTTTATATCATAACTTTCGTGTTTTATTCGTACGATTTTATGAAGGGAGGCAAGAGGTTTGTTAATTCTAAAAGATTGTTTTTGTTCCTTACAATTTTCTTCCATCTTTTTTACCTTTTATTACGAACCATTTATTTCGATCATCCGCCGATTACAAACGTATTCGAAATTTTTACCGTACTGGCTTTCGCAATCAGCTTTTCATATTTTATACTGGAGCTTGTAACCGACATAAGAGGAACCGGCCCGTTCATAATAATTATCTCAATTGTATTTCAAACTATTTCGTCTTTTTATATTCCGGATCTGTTTCAGGTAAAGGAAGTTTTGAGGAATCATCTTCTCGGCATCCATGTTTTTACCGCGCTCATCGGTTATTCTGCAATTACAATTTCGGCCGTGTACGGGTTCTTATATTTAACTCTTTACAAAGATATTAAGCTGAATAAGTTCGGGCTGATCTTCGATAGGCTGCCAAGCCTGGATGTTCTAGAAAAATTAAGCTTCTATTCGGCGGTAATAGGCTTTGTTCTTTTAACATGGACAATTATAATAGGGATTATCTGGCTACCCAAAGCATTCCCTAAATTCTCTTATGCAGATCCCAAACTGATAGGCACATTTGCCGTATGGGTTTTATACGGTATCGGTCTCTTTAGCAAAATTTTCGGGAAGCTGCAGGGAAAGAAAGTTATTATACTTTCGATCCTCGGATTTGTTATTGCGATTATTTCGACAATAATTACGAACTTTTTAGCCAAAAGCTTTCATTCATTCTATTGAGATAGCATGAAGTTATTAGCAGTTTCCATAAACCATAGGACCGCCCCGGTTGAATTAAGAGAAGCATTGCATTTAAGCGACAATGAAGTTCAGTCTTATATTCAAAAGATTAAAGGCAAACTGTTTTCCGAAGGCGTTGTTATTTCCACTTGCAACCGCACAGAGATTTACGGGATTCCCGTACGGCAGGATTTAACGCACGACGATATAAAGAACACACTGGGTAATATTAAATCAGTCGATTATCTTCAGCCGGAACATTTCCAGTACTACCGTTCCGACGAAGCGATTCATCATTTATTCAGCTTAGCTACCGGGATAGACTCCCTGCTTATTGGCGACAACCAGATTTTTAAACAGGTAAAAGATTCTTTTCAGATCGCAGAGGAAAACGGTTTCGTAGGCTTCTTAATGAAGAGGATTTTCGATTCTACTGTTAAAGCCGGCAAGCGGGCAATTACCGAAACTCTTATTAGCGAAGGCGCAGTTACCGTAAGCTATGCCGCAGTTCAACTGATTGAAAAAATATTTTCAAACTTAAGCAAGAAATCGGCTCTCGTTATAGGGGCGGGCGAGACCGGCGAGATAGCTGCAAAGCATCTTAGCGAAAGAGGGATAGGGAAACTGGCGATAACAAACAGAACTAAAGAGCGCGCCGAAAAGTTAGCCGGTAAGATCAACGCAAAAATAATTCCGTTTGAAATCCTTAAAGAGCAGCTTTACGAATATGATATTATCCTGAGCGCAACAAGTGCGGAAAACATAATTCTTGGCAAGGAAGAAATTAAGGCGGCGATGAAAAAAAGGAATTATAATCCGTGCGTAATTATGGATATCGCCGTACCGAGAGATGTTGATCCCGCAGTTAAGGAAATTGATTACGTATTTTACAACGACATTGATTCCCTTAGCATAATCGTCCAGCAGAACCTGAATAAGAGAAAAGATCAAATTCCCAAAGTACAAAATATTATTGAAGAGGAATTAAAAGCTTTCATCAACTGGTATAAATCCCTTGATGCCGCACCCACAATAAAAAATCTTAGGGATTATTTCGAATCGATACGCGCAGAGGAAGTTGATAAAAACAAAAACAGGTTTTCTATGGAGGACCAGGAGAAGCTTGATATAATTACCAAAAGGATAATCAACAAGATTCTTCATCATCCGACCGTTGAGCTTAAGAAGTATGCAGAGTCGGATGTGGATTCCAACGAAGCAGCAATGAAGATAAGCATTATTAAGGAATTGTTCGGGATAGACATTAACAACAACAAGGAAACATAATTTGATCAAGAAAATTATTATAGGCTCCCGCGGCAGCGAGCTTGCCTTATGGCAATCTAGCTTTGTTAAAAAAGAAATCGAGAAGGCCAATAAGAATTTAAAAGTCGAAATAAAAATAATTAAAACCACCGGCGATAAAATTCTTGATGTTGCTCTTTCAAAGATCGGCGACCGAAGCTTGTTCACCAAAGAGCTTGAAGCTGCTCTCTTAAAAAACGAAATAGATCTTGCTGTCCACAGCCTGAAAGACCTTCAAACACAGCTGCCTAAAGGACTGAAACTGGCTGCCGTAACAAAGCGGCATCCTGTTGAAGATGTTCTGATTGCCGGGAAGAAAGGAACTACACTCCAGTCGCTTCAAGAAAATGCGGTTATCGCCACCGGCTCGCTCCGTAGAAGATGCCAGATTCTGCATTTGCGTCCGGACATTAAAATTGAAGAGCTCCGCGGTAATGTTCCTACCAGGATCGAAAAATTTTTGAAATCAAAATGGGATGGGATAATTCTTGCGCGGGCCGGAGTAGAGAGGCTGAAGCTTCAAAAATATATTTCGTCTGTTATAAGCGCCGAAGAAATTATGCCTGCTGTAGGCCAGGGCGCACTTGGAATTGAGACAAGCGAAGAGAACAATTTTGTAAGTGAAATTTTGCAGTCAATCCACCACGAAGATACATACAAAGCAGTGCTTGCCGAAAGAGCTTTGCTTAGAACACTTGAAGGTGGATGCCAGGTACCCATCGGCGCATTTGCCGAAGTTAAATCAAACGGGTTGTATTTGGATTCGCTTGTCGGCTCGATTGACGGTACAATTACATTCAGAAAAAAAATAAGAGGCAGTAAAACAAATCCGGAAGGCCTGGGGAAAAGATTGGCTAAGGATTTGTTGAAAGCCGGAGCCAAGGGCATTCTTGATGAAATTTATTTAACCGCGAGGACGAAATGACGATTAAAAGTAAAAATATAATAACGGGGGCATTCATGTTTTTACTTTCTATTTCGATTTTGTTCGGGCTTAACTCATGCAGCTGCGGCTGCGGCACGGCAGACGCTTCGGATGTGCCGCTGAGCGTTCTTAACAAAGCAAATAATTTTATAATAACCCGCACAGGCAAGGAGTTTTTTGATAAGTATATAACGCCGGATTTTTCCCTGATTACTTACAAAGACCCGTATTATAAAATGGCGTATAAATTTTTTATGCCCGAAAAACCTTATGTAAATACTGTAATAACTTTTTCAATAGATAAGGATGGGAAGATTGACGGGAAAGATGAGATAGCCGGAATACCGGAATATTTAAAAGACCCGGCCTCCTGCCGATTTAATATAGACGACAAGCAGGCTATAAAAATAGCTAAGGAAAACGGGTTGAAAGAAGGCGTGTCCAAATGGAAGGTCGGGCTGCTCTGGGATAGTTCTTATAATCAATACATATGGCATGTTCTGTCTACGTATTCGGAATCCGGCAAGGATAAGAACTATAAAGGCAGCGGTAAAGAATTTCTTATCGATCCCAATACCGGTCAGGTTATTTCGGCAAACTTATGGCATATTCCGTAACGCCGTTAATGGCAGTTGGTAAAAATTCGAATAAAAATTTTAATAAAAATGTATTGCGCAGATAATTTAAATGTCAGCAGAATCGAAAATAGAAAACAAGAAAGACTTTAAAAGGAAGAAAATCGTTGAGTCTGCCCTTATTCTTTTCTCAAAGAAAAGCTATCACGAAGTAATGATGGAAGACGTGGCAAAGCTTTCTTCAATTGCCAAGGGTACGGTATACAACTACTTCAGCTCAAAGGAAGAATTGTACTTTTCAATAATGAACATGAGGATGGAGAAGCTGATCCTTTCGCTTAAAGAAAAAATTAAAAGCGAGATGAGCAGTATAGACTCTCTTCACTCGTTCATCATACACCTTTACATGTTCATGATGAAATACCAGAGCTTCTTCTTAATTTATCAAAAGGAATCTCTCAATGCTTCTCACGAGCTTTGTTCGGAAATTGTTTCGCTTGAAAAAGATTTGAGGAATATACTTGCCGGAATTATAAGGGCAGGCGAAACGGATAATTTGTTCAGGGAAATTGACGAAGGCTTTGCCGTGGACCTGATTCTGGGAAGTATTTACGGCGCAATACAGAGAGGAATAGAGAATAATTATACGGAAAAGCAGATGGAATGCGACCGCGAAAAAATTTACGACTTTGTATTGCACGGCCTGTTCTCCGGCTTTGAGGAGAATAATATGTTCCCGCTTAGAGGCAAGACGATTGTAATTACCAGGACAGTTGAGCAGTCAAAAGAATCTTCGGAAATTTTTAGGCAGCTAGGCGCGAGTGTTATAATCTTCCCCACTCTCGATATTGTTCCGCCGGACAGCTGGCGGGAATTTGATATGGTTGTAAAAGGCAAGGCAAAGATTGATTTTATTATTCTAACTTCTGCGCACGCGGTTAAGATGTTTGTAAAGCGAATTGAAGAGCTCGGAATTTTATTTGATTTCAATCGCACAAAGATTGTTGCCGTTGGCAATAAGACTGCGGCGGTATGTGAGAAAAATAAAATACCGGTAAATATTATTCCCAAAAAGTTCAGTGCGGAGGGTGTAATAGAAGAGTTGTCGGCGTACGATCTTGAGAACAAAGTAATTTTTATTCCCCGCTCGGCTATCGGCAGGGAAGAGCTGCCGGAGGGGCTTGAGAAGCTCGGTGCTATTATGAAGACCGCTCCCGTTTACAATGTTTCTCTTCCTTCTGAAGATAAAGTTGCTAACAGCAGAGAGCTGCTTAATCAAACCAAGCCGGACCTTTTCATCTTCACCAGTCCGTCTACTTTTGAAAACTTTCTTCAGATACTGAAAATTTCCGACCCCGTAAAATACTTTGACAATTATAAGATTGCTGCTATAGGTCCTACTACAAAAACAGCAATAGAGAACAAAGGTGTTCATGTAAATATTATGCCGGCAGAATATACTATTGACGGGCTGGCAAAAGCCATCCTCAATTATTACAAATAAGTATTTTGGGCGGCAAGGTATTAAATTTTTTATGATCGTAAAATATTAAGAGGAATAATGGAGTATTGGAGTAGTGGAATTATACCATACCAGCATTTACTCCTTTACTCCATTATTCCTCCGAAGGAGTCTTTCGGACAATATTCAATTACTCCTTTTTCATAGGAATTGTTTTTAATATGAAGAATTAAAAAATTAATTGAGACTAAATATATAATGATAAAGAACGATCTATTTTTAAGAGCATGTAAAAAGCAACCGGTGGAAAGAACGCCGGTATGGATTATGCGTCAGGCGGGCAGGTATTTGCCCGAGTACCGGGCGGTGAGAGAGAAAGCGGATTTCCTTACCATGTGCCGCACTCCTGAGCTTGCTGCCGAGGTTACTATTCAGCCGGTAGATATTATCGGAGTTGATGCGGCAATTATTTTTTCCGATATACTTGTCATTCCCGAAGCAATGGGAATGGAGCTTGAAATGATAGAGTCCAAAGGTCCGGTCTTTCATCATCCCGTAAGAACCGATGAAGACGGAGCCGTGCTGAAGCAAATTGATCCAGCAAAGGATCTTAAATATGTAATGGATGCTGTTACACTGGCAAAAAGAGAATTGAGCGGAAGAGTACCGCTGATCGGCTTTAGCGGCTCGCCGTGGACTTTGCTAACTTACATGGTTGAAGGCAGCGGGATGAAGAATTTTTCCGTTGTGAAAAAGCTTATGTACAACAATCCTCTGCTGGCGCATAAAATTCTGGATAAACTCGCCGTTACTGTTGCCGATTATCTTTCGGCAAAAATTGAAGCCGGCGCTGATGCGGTGCAAATTTTCGATACGTGGGGAGGGCTGCTCTCGCCGGAAGATTATAAGGAGTTTTCGCTTTCGTATATTTCAAAAATCATTTCGCTGATAAAGAGAAAGCAGCAGCCGGTAATAGTTTTTTCAAAAGGTGTGCATCAGTCGCTGGAAGAACTTGCTTCATCCGGCGCCGATGTAGTTGGGCTGGATTGGACAATCGATATCGGTACCGTGAGAAAAACGATCGGCGAGAAGGTTGCACTGCAGGGCAACATGGACCCTACTTTGCTTTATGCCCCCGATGAAAAGATAAGGGACGAGGTAAAGAGAATTCTTGGTGCCTACGGCAGCGGCAGCGGACATGTGTTTAATCTTGGGCATGGCATACTGCCGGATGTAGAACCGGAAAAAGCCAAAGCCCTTGTGCAGTTTGTTAAGGACGAAAGCAAAGCTTTTCACCGCAAAGTCGCGGAGGCGCAAAGGGAATGAATAATGAGGAACTAAATAGATTAAGTAAAATTATTTTGGATGCCTCTATTGAAGTTCATAGAAATTTGGGTCCGGGATTATTAGAAAGTGTTTATGAAGTTTGTCTTTGCAAAGAATTGAATGCCAGAAATGTTAACTCTAAAAGACAAGTCGAACTGCCTGTTTTTTATAAAAATGATAAACTGGATGCAGGATTCCGAATAGATATATTAGTAGAAAATGAAATAGTATTGGAGCTAAAATCAGTTGATGTATTACTGCCAGTTCATGAAGCGCAATTAATAACTTATTTGAAGCTGGCGGATAAAAGACTTGGGTTTTTAATTAATTTTAATGTGCCCAAACTAATTGAAGGATTTAAACGAAAGGTAAATAATTTTTAATTCTTTGCGTCTTAGCGTCATTGCGGTGAAGAATGAAGGAGATGATAATATGTTCGAAGTAGATTTGAAAAAATTTAAAAAATACGATAAGCCGGGACCGAGGTACACAAGCTACCCAACAGCTCCGCACTTTAACGAAAGCTTTAAGCACGAAGAATTTCTGGATGAAATAATAAAGACAAATTACGGCGAAGGTCTGCCGGACTTATCGCTTTACTTTCATCTTCCTTTCTGCGATACGCTTTGCTACTTCTGCGGCTGCAACATGATAATAACCCGCAACCGCGACAGAGTAAAAGAGTACATAAAGTATCTTAAGAAAGAAATCGATATGGTGCGGACTTACCTGTTGGCAGACCGCAAAGTTACGCAGCTTCACTGGGGCGGCGGCACTCCAACTCATCTCAAGCCGGAAGAGATTGATGAGCTCGGCTCATTCATTAAAGCTTCGTTTAATTTTGATGATAACTCCGAGAACGGCTGCGAGATCGATCCGCGCGAGTTGACACGGCAGCACCTTGAAGCTCTCCGAAGCAACGGCTTTAACCGCATTAGCATGGGCGTGCAGGACTTTAACGAAAAAGTTCAGAAGGCTACAAACAGAATTCAGCCTGAAGATATTACCAGACAAACTGTTCAGTGGGTAAGAGAGCTTGGGTTCAGCAGTATCAACCTTGACTTGATGTACGGGCTTCCGTTTCAAACTCTGGAAACTTTTGAAGAAACCCTCGATAAGACAATCGACATCTCGCCGGATAGAATCGCCGTATTTAACTATGCGCATGTGCCGTGGCTAAAGAAGCATATGTCTCTTATTCATCCTGAAGACCTGCCTGTGCCCGAAGTAAAATTAAACATCCTTAAAATGACAATTGAAAAGCTGACCGGCGCGGGATATGTATTTATCGGTATGGATCATTTTGCAAAGCCGGACGACGAGCTTGCCATCGCTCTTAAAGAGAAAAAGCTTTACCGCAATTTTCAGGGTTACAGTACTCACTCCGGCACCGACTTATACGCAATGGGTGTAACGGCAATAAGCCAGCTTCAAAAAGTTTATGCACAGAACTATAAGACCGAGAAAGAATATTTCCATGCAATAGATAACGAGATTCTTCCCGCTGCAAAAGGCTATAGACTTAATGAAGACGATATTCTCCGCCGAGACGTGGTGATGAAGCTTATGTGCAACTTCGGGCTGGACTTTAAGACGATAGAAGATAAGTATAAAATAAATTTTAAAGAATACTTTGCCTGGGGCTTGAATAACCTGAAGGAAATGGAACAGGACGAGCTTTTAACCTTAAGCGATGATAAAATTGAAGTAACTCAGATGGGCAAGCTTCTAATACGCAACATTGCCATGAACTTTGACGGCTACATTGAGCGGAAGGAAGATACCGCGAAGTATTCACGTACGGTTTAGTAAAATATTCTTGTTGACCTTTAATTTTAACAATGAAAAACAATAGAACTGAAATGGAATATTGTCCGAAGGACTCCTTCGGAGGAGTAATGGAGTGTTGGAGTAATTGAATATAAACCGATTTGTATTCTCCAACATTCCATTATTCCATTACTCCTTTTTATCATGTGAAAATAATCTATGAATAAAAATATTGTTATACTAGGTGCAGGCATCTCCGGATTAACAACGGCATATCTTCTTAACAAGGCAGGTTATGGTGTAACAGTGCTTGAGAAAAATAAAGAAGTCGGCGGCTCGATGGAAAGCGTTTTTGAAAACGGGTATATGTTCGATAGAGGTCCTAACAGCGGGCTTGAAACTACACCTTTGATCGGGCAGCTTGTTGATGAACTCGGACTTCATGATCAATTATGCTACGCTAACAAGGAGGGGAATAAAAGATACATTCTCAGGAATAACCAGCTTCATCCTTTGCCGATGAATCCCCCGGCATTTTTAAAGACAAAACTATTTTCCGGTAAAGCAAAATTAAGGCTGCTCGTTGAGCCGTTAATCGGAAGATCAAATGATGGTTATTACCAGAGCATCTCAGATTTTGTTAAACGCAGGCTCGGCAGGGAATTTTTAGATTACGCAATAAACCCGTTCGTTGCAGGTGTGTATGCAGGCAATCCGGAGGAGCTAAGCGTAAAGTCGGCTTTCCCAAAATTATATGCCCTGGAAGAAAAGTACGGCGGGTTGATTATCGGAACAATAAAGAGTATTAAGGAAAGGAAACAGAGAGCGGAAAAGTCGAAGCAGAGTGCAAAGATGTTTTCGTTTGTAAACGGGATGCAGACTCTGCCCAGACGCATTGCTGATAGCCTTGGCGGAAAGGTAATCACTTCGGCGCAAGTTTCATCAATTGAAAAGATGAACACAGGATTTACGGTTACTTATAAGAAGGAAAACAATATAGAGCAAATAGGCAGCGATATAGTGCTTTCAACAATTCCTGCTTACGCTGCTGCGGAAGTATTTAACGGATGGGATGATGAACTTACAAAGCATCTTTCACAGATTTATTATCCGCCGGTTCTTGTATTGTACGTTGGCTATAACAAGCATGCAATAAAGCAGCCGCTGGATGGATTCGGTTTTTTAATCCCGTCTAAAGAAAAGAAATCTTATCTCGGTGCAATCTGGAGTTCTGTAATTTTTCCTAACCGGACTGAAAACGGCAAAGCAACATTCACTTTGTTTGTGGGAGGTTCAAGGTCTCCGGAAATTGCAGATGCAGATAAAGAGACCGTAATAAAGAAAGTGCTGGGCGAATTTGAAAGCCAGATGGAAATTTCAGAAAAGCCGGTTTATACCTCTTACCGGTTCTGGGCGAGGGCAATCCCGCAGTACAATATCGGCTACATTGAACATGAAAATTATTTTGACGAATTTGAAAAGAAGAATCCCGGCATTTTTCTGGGAGGCAATTACCGCGGCGGAATATCCGTGGGTGACTGTATTAAAAATTCCGAATTTATAGTGAACAAAATAAATACTCTTTGCGACTCAGCGGCTTTGCGGTAGAATTTTTTACCGCAATGACGCAAAGACACAAAGGAAAGGAGTAAAAACAATGGCAACATATCCTGTAAAGAGACTAAGAAGACTACGTTACAATCCGTTGATAAGAGACATGGTAAGAGAGACCGAACTAGCGAAGAACGATTTTATCTACCCGTTGTTTGTAGTTCCCGGTGAAAAAGTTAAGAAGCCGATTAAATCCATGCCCGGCGTTTTCCAGCTATCGATAGACAATCTTGTTGTAGAATGCAAAGAGGTTGCAGAGCTTGGAATACCGGCGGTAATTTTATTCGGTATACCTGCGCATAAAGATGAAAGAGGCTCGGAGGCATATGATCCGGAAGGTATAGTTCAGCGTGCAATTAGAGCAATTAAAAAAGAAGTAAAAAATCTTCTTATTATTACTGACGTGTGCATGTGCGAATATACATCACACGGACATTGCGGCTTACTAGACGGCGAAGAAATCCTAAATGATGAAACGGTTGAACTGCTGGCTAAGGAGGCTTTAACTCATGCACAGGCTGGCGCAGATATAATTGCACCTTCGGACATGATGGACGGAAGGATTGCAGCAATTAGAAAAATTCTGGACGCGAACGGATTTAATAAAATTCCGATCTTGAGCTATGCCGCTAAATATTCTTCCGGTTATTACGGACCTTTTAGAGAAGCAGCAGAATCGGCACCCGCATTCGGCGACAGGCGCTCGCATCAAATGGATATTGCAAACGGCGATGAAGCTTTGCGCGAAGTTGAATCCGATATTGAAGAAGGCGCAGATATAGTTATGGTTAAGCCCGCCGGTCCTTATCTTGATATTATAAGAAGAGTGAAAGACAGGTTCGGTATGCCGACATGCGCTTACCAGGTAAGCGGCGAATACGCTATGATAAAAGCCGCCGGTATTAACGGCTGGATAGATGAAGAGCGTGTAATGATCGAATCTCTTATCGCTATTAAGCGCGCCGGAGCGGATATGTTCCTTACATACTTTGCTAAAGACGCGGCACTGTGGATTGAAAAGAACAAAAAATAGAATTATCTTTCATAAAAAATTAGGAGGTAGTTTTGAATAACCTTCTTGAAAGAATAACTGTAAATCCAAAAGTATGTTTTGGTAAGCCTTGCATAAAAGGCACAAGAATATGGGTTTCGCTAATCCTTGACTTTATGGCAAACGGAATGTCCATTGAGGAGATTCTGGAGGAGTATCCTCATTTGACTGAAGAGGATATTCGTGCATGTTTTGCCTACGGAGCGGAAATGTCACGCGAAAAATTTGTTGAAATAAAATTAGTGCACTGAGATGAAATTCAAGCTTGATGAGAATTTCGGGAAGAAGCTGCATGAATTATTTATCAATAGCGGGCATGACGTAACTTCAGTCCGAAGTCAAAATTTAGGAGGCAGCTCAGACGAAGAGATTTATAAAATTTGCTGCTCTGAAAAACGCTGTTTGGTTACTCTGGATAAAGACTTTTCTGATATTATAAGATTTCCCCCGATAAATTCCGCTGGAATTATTGTAGTAAGGCTTCCAATAAATCCGTCATTTCCTTTATTAGAACAATTAATTATTTCTGCTCTGGAAGAATTAAAAAAGAATTCTATTTTAAAACAATTATGGATTGTTGAACCCGGTAGAATTAGAATCCGGGAGACCGATGAGGATGATTAGTTTTGGATTTAGAAACCATCCGCGAGCATTGCCTAAAGAAAAAAGGCGTTACCGAAAGTCTGCCCTTCGGTGAGGACAGTCCGGTCTACAAGGTGATGGGGAAAATATTTTTAATTGCCAGCATCGAGCCCCCTGTAAGCATCAACATAAAATGCGATCCCGAAACCGCTGTTGAACTTAGGGAAAGATACAATAGCGTTATTCCCGGCTACCATATGAATAAGCTGCACTGGAATACGGTATACCTCGACAATACAAACTCCGATTTCAACGATTCTATACCGGAAGAATTAATCTTAAAGTGGATAGATGATTCCTACCGGCTGGTAGTAGAGGGATTAAGAAAATCCGAAAAAGATGCCCTGCAAAAGCTTCAATAGCTATTTCTGATTAAACCAAGCCAAAGTATCCAAGGAAATTGACAAAAGACACAACATTAATTTCTTATAACAAATTTTGCTTGACATATTAGACGTTATAACGTAAGTTTGAATTGAAACCAATTAAATTTATTTATTACGGAGGTAAATATGGATACAGCAATGAATATAGCGGAAAAGACAGTGTGGAACCTGGATAAAAGTCATTCCAAGCTTCAGTTCTCGGCAAGGCACATGATTATTTCTGAAGTGACCGGTCATTTTAACAGTTTTGAAGTTTCGGTAAAAGCAGGCGGCGATTTTTTAGACAGTGAGATTGAAGTAAATATCGACTCAAAAAGCATTGACACCGGCATTACGGATAGAGACAACCACCTTAAGAGCCCTGACTTTTTTGATGTTGAGCATTATCCGGAGATCACTTTCAAGAGCACCAAGGTTGAAAAAGTAGATGACGAGAATTATAAACTCTACGGCGACTTTACTATTAGAAATATTACCAAGCCGGTAGTATTAGATGTAGCATACGGAGGAACGATTAAAGATCCGTGGGGACTTACAAGGGCCGGATTCAAAGTACAGGGAAAGATAAACCGATTTGACTACGATTTAAAATGGAACGCACTTATGGAGACAGGCGGCGCAGTTGTAAGCAAGAATATAAACATTACCTGTGATATTGAATTTACCAAGGCGAATTAATTCTTTCGTCTTTAAAATTTTTTTTATGCACGCATTTAGCTGAAGAATTAGGAACCATAATCATACCGGTTTATTGAGGCGGCAGGGTGGGCGCCGCCTTTAATAGACCGGGAATGAACAAGAAATTCTTGGAAACAATAAAACGGCTTAAGAGAAAGCTGAGAAAACAATGAAGAAGATAATACACAGAGCGAATGAAAGAGGAATTGCCGAACACGGATGGCTGCACAGCAGGTTCAGCTTTAGCTTTGCAGATTATTACAATCCCGATAAAATGGGATTCGGTTTGCTGCGTGTAATAAATGACGACGAGGTTGAACCCGGTTCAGGATTCGGAACGCACCCGCATAACAACATGGAGATAATAACCATCGTTCAGGAAGGAACGCTTACACACAAAGACAGCATGGGTAGCGTCTCCCAAATTACTCCGGGAGAAATTCAAGTTATGTCTGCCGGCAGCGGGATTACCCATTCGGAATACAACCATTCGGCGGTTGAGGCTGTAAAGCTTTTGCAGATCTGGATATTTCCGAGGGAAAGAAATCTAAAGCCAAGGTACGACCAGAGACGGTTTGATCTAAGCGGTATTAGCAGCGGGATTAAAACCGTGGTCTCCGGTGTAAAAGACGAGTCGACTTTATATATAAACCAGGATGCGGCTATTTCGCTCGGCAGACTTGAGAAAGACAAATACTGCAACTACAAAAATTATTTTAAAGGCAACGGCGCTTATCTTTTTGTATTGGACGGAAGCATTAACATTGATAAAGAAGAGCTAAAGACAAGAGACGCTGCGGGAATTTATGATACCGATGAATTCGCATTTAATGCTTCTTCCGATACAAACTTTATCGTGTTCGAAGTCCCGATGAACTAACCGGTTGGAATTCTATTCCTGCTTTTAGAATTAATTCGCATCATTTGATTTTATTATTTAATTTAGTAGTGGGACTTCCACTTAATCAAAAGCAGATTTCAAATAACTTTTACAATTTAAGTTATGCGTTTAGAAGATGAAATAGTTCAACGGAGCTTTAAGAACGAATATGAGAAAGCCATCGTCAACATGGTCTTTTCATACAACTGGCTGGTTAACTTCCACATAAATTTACTTAAGCCTTACGGCATTACTATCCAGCAGTATAATATCCTTAGGATTTTAAGAGGGCAGCGCTCGAAGCCGGCAACAATTAAGCTGATTAAAGAAAGGATGCTCGACCGCATGTCGGATGCATCCCGCATAGTAGAAAAGCTTCGGGTAAAAGGACTGGTTGAAAGGAACATATGTGCAAGCGACAGACGCAACGTGGACGTGCTGATTACCGAAAAGGGTTTGAACCTGCTATCTGAAATAGATAAGTATGAAGACGAGATGGAAAAAAGACTGTCAGCTCTTAATAACAATGAAGTTAAGCAGCTAAACGACCTGCTGGATAAAATGAGAGGCTAAGCCTTCCGACTCGCTATAAATTTTTTTATTACACAGAGAACACAAAGTAGCACTAAGAACCACAGAGAAATTTCAAACCTGCCGGTAGAGCGTGTTGCAGAACTCGAGTGCAGGGCAGTCATGGTCCAAACCATGACTGAATTGTGAGTTTTTTATGTCACGGAATGGTCCGTGACATCCCAGTTTTACAGTTCTGCAACACGCTCGGTAGGCAAGTATCTTTGGCTGGAGTATTGGAGTGATGGAATGTTAACTTTGGTTCTATATTTCACAACTCCGTTATTCCATAAATTACACAATGTTTGAATTAAACAATTTCATTCCTTTTTAATACCTGAAATTCAATCGTTGTCTTTATCCTGATCTATCTTATGCACAACCTTTACGAATGCGCTTCTGACCGGGGGAGGCATAACCGAGTTCTTGCCTTTAATCGCCTTCCACAGAATTTCGTTGAACAGCATATCCGGTACTGCATCTTCCCTGGTAAAGTTAAGCTTCCCGCATTCAGATGAGCCGTAAGCACTTGCAAGGTTGGTTTCGTTTATATCGATAAGCGGCTTTGTTACGGTGTAAGGCGCATAGTCCGGCTTTTCGCTTATCGAAAATAAAATAGGAGTAGCGGAAAGATCGTACTGCGTCATAGGCGGCAGCCCTAGAATAAGCTCAATCGTTTTAAGCACGCTGGAAGTAGAGTACATTGTATGGTCTACATAATGCCTTTTTATGTACGGGCCTATTACCAGCAATGTAGATCGGTGTGCATCCACGTGGTCCGATCCGTCCTGCGCATCGTCTTCCAGAACAAATATAACGGAGCTCTTCCAGTCCTTGCTGTGAGAGATAGTCTGAACAATCAGCCCGAGAGCATAATCGTTTTGTGCAGCGTAAGCCTGCGGTGTAAGCTTGCCTTTTCTGGTGCCGTAAGTATGATCGTTCGGTAGGCGCATAATATTTAATGCCGGCAGAGCATCTTCCTTTTCGAGCTTTTCAAAGTCCTCTTTCCAGTTTTCATAGCGGACAACATCGCTAAGGTCCAGGTCCCAGCCCGGATAAGAATGGCAAGTGTACTTATTCAAATCCTCATCCCTGGCATCGTACACACCTTTTTCTGTCTTTGCTTCCTCAACAAACTCGCCGTAGTTTCTAAGCGACTTATTATGATTGAAGCAGTCGTTCCAGATATACCCGGAAGACGGAGCGGCAAGCGGGTAGCCGCCCTCGAACCTGTACGGCTCGCCGCGCCCGCCGTAGTTTGCCGGCCATTCCTTTTCAACATAATCCGAGGCATAAGCAGCGGTTGACCAGTTATGCCCGTCGGCGCTTACTTCGGCATCGGCGTAGAAATTATCGTAAAGAGTATAACCGGTTACAAGATTATGTTCGTTGGGAGTAATCTTATACGGGAAGAAGCAGAGCGCTGAGTCGCCATTGCCTTCCTTAATATCCCCGAATACTTCGTCGTAGGTCCTGTTCTCTTTGATTATGTAGAAGACGTGCTTTATCTCTTTGCTTCCTTCCTCATCGTGCTTGTCCGGTATAACATTCTGAATTCCTACCCAGTCCTTTTTCTTATAAACATACGGAGTGTTGTCGTATACCTGTTTGCTGTATTCGCCTAGAGCTTTTTCATCCGGATTATTTATAATAGACAAAGTGCCTTTGAACAGGGAGCCGATATACTGCTTATCCCGGTATCCTTTAATCAAGGGGTGCGGGCCTTCCGGGTTAGCCATTGAAGTTAAGCCCTTCCCGTTAGCTACGAGTATCTGCCCGGAGGCGGCATCAAACTTTACAGCAGTAGGATACCAGCCTACTGGTATAAAACCCAGGCTCTTGGCTCTATCCGGCTCGCTTATATCGAACAGAGCCAGATAATTGTTATCTGCGTTCGCAACGTAAAGAACGGACTCATCTTTATTAAAACAGACAGCATTGGTAGTGCTGCCGTATGGAACGTCCGGGGACAGTGCGGAGTTTATGGTTTCGGTTACCTTATCCGTTTTTAAATTTATAACCGATACGGAGTTGTTGTTTGCGTTGGCAGCAAACAGGCGCGAGCCGTCCTTTGTTAACAGAATCTGGCACGGATGATCGCCGACTTTAATTATGCCGGTAATAGTCCGGCTTGTCAAGTCAACTACAGCAATAGAAGCCTTACCCCAAATAGAAACGTAAGCAGTAGTTCCGGCCTCGTTGCTTTTAACGTCGTAGCACTCGCCTTCCAGCTTAACGGTGCCGGTTACTTTAAGAGTTGCCGCATCGCAGATGTAAAGCGAATTGCTTTCCTTGGAAACAGCGAGGATAAGGTTTTTGTTTTTATTATAGTCGATGCCGGTGACGGAGATATTTTCTTTAGGGTACGGCTTGCCCAGCAGAACAGAGTCGCCGAGTGAGAGCTTGCCGCCGTTGAAGTTGTAAATGTAAATTAAGTTTTTGTTGCTGCCGGATACGAACAGTTTAGAATCGTTGCCGTTAAAAGCGAGCCCGTACCACGTCTGCTGAAGGACGATTCTCTGCACTTCTTTCATTTCTTTCACATCTACAACGGAGAGTGAGTTCTGGCCGAGCCCGCTGTTTGAAGTAATTGCATAGCGGCCGTCGTTTGTAACAATCATGTTTAACGGCAGCTCGCCAATGCCCACCTGTTCGCCGGCAGGCGAGAGCCGCCAGCCGTTGGGAAGCAGAGTATAGCCGTTATACCTGCCGGGCCAGACTTCTTTGCCGCCGGTTCCGGACCGGTCGATATTGTTTGAGCCGGAACAGCCCAGCGGTAAAATTGAAATTACAAGGAGAGAAAGTGCTGCAAATATGTAAAGCTTAGTTTTCATCTTATCGTCCGCGTTAATGTGAAATTTTTCTTTTAATAAAAATATTAAAAAATATTATTAACTGTTAAACATGATAGACTGATAAATATTAAAATATAATTAACAAAGCAAATAAGACCGGCGTCTCTGTATAAAATTATCTCCGTATCCATAAACTTTCTTCAAATAGAAAATTTAATTGTAAAGCGTTAGCTAAATAGATATTTCATCATTGCTTGAAATGGTTAGAAGAGCATCCGCCGGGTCGGTTAATTCTTTCCTTACCGCAACATACTGGGAGATTGACAGAAGGATTGTAAAATATCAACTCAATTTTACGAGCGGACACTTCTTTCCGGAAACAAGAATGCAATGCTTATGAAAGATGAAAAACCTAAAGCCGGAGATAATGTAAGTGCGGAGGAAGAGCTTAGGAAGACGATAGACAACGAGCTGGATACTGCTGTGGAAGCCGCATTGAGCGATGAACACCCGAGCCTGTTGGCCAAGTATGAGAAGGTTCGACAGGTAACCGACTACGGCGTAAGACACGAGGATAAGCCGGCCGAAAGTACTGCGCAGCCGCAGTAATAACGGAGGAAGAAACCGCACGCCGATGACGCAGATTTACAAGGATATAAAAATCCGCTTGAATACATATTACCGGCGTCATCTGCGTGCAGGGTTCATTAAATACTAAAAAGTTTTTCTTAAGCTGCCGCCGTTAGTCGGCAGCAGATATCTTAAAAGGCACCTTTAGTTTTTCCCACTGCAGGTAAGCGGTGCACGAAGTTCCTGCCAGGTCGTCGAAGCCGTAAGAGAGCCATTCGTGGAAAGGGACCTCAACCGGAGTAACCATTATCCTTAAGGCGTCATCCTTCTTATCGTACAAGAAGCTTCCCCACAGCTTTGTGTTCTTGTTGAATATTACGGTCCATTCTTTCTCTTCGGGAATAAATTGCATGCTGTATTTGCCTGCCGGCAGCTTATGCCCGTCAATGGTAACATCCTTGCTGAATTCGATAGTAGTGCATTCGTTAGCCCCGCCGCGCCAGGGGAAAGGCTTGTTGTCGGATTCCTTGGTTCCCGGCGCCAGGCCGTAAGGAACCAATCCTCCCCAAATCTTTCTTCCTTTAACACCGGGCCTGCTGTAAGAGATATTTATGTCCGTATCAACACCTATCCTTTGGTAGACGCCGGCTTTTAAGCTTAGGCGCGGCTTCTTAGCCTTTTCCATCTGGCCTGAAGCAGTGATTGAAAGAATAAATATTAATGAGAATAAAAAAACAATACCGCTGAAAAGTTTGTTTTGTTTCATAACCTCCTCGGATTTTAGATATAGGGATTTTAAACCGCGGTTTAATAATAGAAATATTCCGGTAATAATTCAATAACGGCAGGAACAATAGAACACGGATTACACTGATAGCACTGATTTACGCAGATAAAAATTTTGCACGGCTGCTAAGCCCGCCTGCCTCAGCGAGCATGTTGCACAACTCGAGTGCAGGGCAGTCATGGTCCAAACCATGACTGAATTGTGAGTTTTTTATGTCACGGAATGGTCCGTGACATCCCAGTTTTACAGTTCTGCAACACGCTCTCAGCGCCAGACGGGTTGAATCAATTGTACGCTGCCTATTTAGAAGGGAAAATATTTTTATGAACACAAGAAAAGTATTATCAAACGGAAGAGTAACTACTGCATAGCAACTATGTTTAGTTTTGTATAATTTTATCATATGAAATGAATTCTAGTATAATTTATACTGTAATCTAAATAGTTTAGAGGCTCGGTCATGGCTGAACTAAAAACAAGAGAAAAAATATTTTATTCTAAGGATGGGAAGCCTGAGAGCGTCCTTTTAGATTATGAGGTTTACCTGGAAATGCTTGAACTAATCGAGGATAACGAATGCATCAAAATAATTGAAGAAAGAAAAAATGACAAAAACCTCTCAGAGGATGAATTCCTTAAAAAAGTAAAAGTGAGTTAATGTATTTGCTTGAACTTAATGAAAAGGTTGTCAAAGATTTTAACAAAATCCCTCTTAAAGCCAGGTCTAAAATATGGAAAGTCAAAACCTTATCAAGTAAAGCAAATTAGAAATATGATATTGAAATATAAATTAAATGAAGATTCATAATGCAGAAGTACGAAGTAATTATCTATTGGAGTGAAGAGGACCAGGCGTATATTTCCGAAGTGCGTGAGCTTCCCGGCTGTATGGCTGACGGTAATGATTATAATGAGGCGCTTCAAAATGTACAGACCGTTATAAATGAATGGATTGAAACAGCGAAGCAGTTGGGAAGGGAAATACCAAAGCCTAAAGGAAGAAAACTGCAGTACGCATAGTTTGTAGAGATGGAATCTTTCTACAAGATTCCATCTCTTAAAGAAGGAGTAAACCTTATCGCTTTTCCAACCTTAGTAACAACCAACAAAATCCTAATACAAACCTTATTGCCTTATAATAAAATTAAATGATGTTGTCTTGCACCTTCTGTGCAGATTAATTTTTATTATTTTTACTCCATACCTTTATACCCGTATACCCATATACCATAATCCACAAAAGCAGTTTCATGCTTGCAAGTGAAATTTTATCAAGCGGAAGAGTAACAATACCAGCAGAGCTAAGGAAGAGGTACAGAATAAAACCAGGAACGAAACCGTAAGCCTCCGGCTTAAATATTGTTTAATGTAGAGAAATATGGAATTGTATCATATCCCAAAACAAATAAATCTAATGAAAAAGATTAAGTATTGGGAAGACATGGTATATAACCTCACACCCATGTTATTAAGTATTACAAAATTAATATTGACTTACCTAGTTTGATATCGTATATTTGTATCAAAAAAAGTAAGAATATGGAGACATCAGTAATAACAACCAAGGGACAGGTAGTAATTCCGGTTAAGATACGAAAGAAGTACGGGATGAAAGGCGGCACTAAGGTCGCTTTCATAGAAAAAGACGGCAGAGTAATTATGCAGCCGCTTGATAAGGATTATTTTGAAAACCTTGCCGGCATTTTAGATGAAAAAGGCAAAATGCTTAAATCTTTAATGGAAGATAAAAAGAAAGAAAGGGAACTTTGAGAAACATAGTATTGGACAGCTATGCAGTCATTTCTTATTTAAATAAGGAAGAGGGTTATTCAAAGGTTGCCGAAGTTTTCACTGAATGCGTCGCAGATAATAAAAAAGCTTTTTTATGCGTTGTAAATCTTGGCGAAGTATATTACCATGCATTAAGGGTGGGCGGCGAAACTAAAGCTAACTTAGCACTGGAAGCTGTAAGAATATTACCAATAGAAATAGTAGAAGCAAACTTTCATCTCACAATAAGTGCGGCAGAGTATAAAGCCTTCCATAAAATGTCGTATGCTGATGCTTACGCCGCCGCTTTGGCAAAGACCAAAAAAGCTGTTCTAGTTACTGGTGATAAAGAGTTTAAGGCTTTAGAGAAGGAAATAAAAATTAATTGGATATGAGGAAATAAATAGATAGACAATGGTGAAAGAAGTCGACGATATTGTTAAAGTTCTTGAGCATACTCCTTTTTATATGGGGAAAGAAGGGATGCTTCTGGAAAAAAATTCATCGCTTACAAAAGTTCCAATTAGTTTTATAAAATTTACAGTTAGATTTAGACATGTTATTGAAGTTTTCCATTTTAAATATCTATATGAATTATTAAATACAGATTATGATAGAGTTCTAACAATAAGGAACTGTGGTGGAAAAAGTATATCAGATGCGCAAAGGGATATAATAAAATTTTTTGAAAGTGGAAGATTTTGTGAAGCCGAATCGAAAAATGACAATACTGAGAGTATAAAATCTAATCCTTTGTTAAAAGATATATTTACTATAGAGGAAAAGATAAAAATTCAAAAAGTTCTTAAGATTGATATTCATAATCTTTCTATAAATTCCCACTCACATTTAGATAAATTCCTAGCATTCAATAATCAGATTAAAACTATTGGCGATTTATTAAATATTGAACAGAATTATTTTCATAATATTAATACTGACAACGGCGTAAGAGAGCAACTAAATATAAGTACTTTAATTAAAAGATATCCTTATACAAAAATTCAATCACAAATACTTTTAAGTGAAATAAAAGAATTAGTACAAGGTTTATTAACTAAAAATGAACAAGAAATTATCATTGACTACACTAATGAAATAGTACCTTTATTAGATTTAATTGAGTATTTCCTAAATAAACTTACTAGAAGAGATTTAGACATTATAATTAAAAGATGGGGTGGTAATGAAATTAAATCTCTTCAAGAAATAGCCAACAGATATGGACTTACTAGAGAAAGAATACGACAAATCTTAGATAGACTGATTTCTAAATTAAAACTGAGACTAAAACCCAATTTAAAATATTATAAAGAACAATTTTTATATATATTAATATCTAGTCCCAACCCTATAACTCTTGAAAAGTTAGCGGAAAGGCCTCTAATAAGAAGTAAGTATAATAAAAATATTTACCTCGGATTGTTGTCTGAAATTTTTGTTGATATTCCTTTCTATAATTTCATCCCCAAATCATTTGATAATTATTTAAATAGAAACAACAATGGAAATAATAGATCAGGTATACTTTATAATAAATTATTACAATGTAATTTCCCATTTAAAACGATAACATTAGAGAATTTATTTGAACTGAATGATGTCAAGGATGTCATAGATAAACTGCTTATTTGTAAGATTGTAATGTTATCACGTAGATTTAGGATAATTCATCACGAAAAGGATTATTATATTATTAAACTTGGGAACTTACATGAAGTTACGATTAATATTTTAGAAGAAGATGAATGTCCTAAAAATTTAAATAATATTATTACAATAATTAAAAAATACTATTTAATAAATTACAAATACAACAGTAGGGCGTCAATTGTTTCAAACCTTAAACAGAACAAAAAAATAATACAACTTGATAGATACGTCTTTGGTTTAGAAAAGCATTTCAGCTATTCGAAAGAGCAATGGGGAAATATTTGCAACACTGTCAAAGAAATCATAAATAAATATCAAAGACAAACTAATGTTATAGAAATATTTCAGCACATTATAAATTTATTTCCAAAATTGAGATCAAAATATGAATTAGTTTATATAATTAGATCAGACCATGAAATTGTAGACCTAGGCTTTTTCAATTTTGGTTTACTCGATTTTAGTAACAAGGAAAGACTTAAAATAGTAGATGAAATAAAAAATATATTTTCTCAGAATTCATCTCCAAAACATTTTTCAGAAATTCAAAGAGAGATATCTGAAAAAAGGTTTTTACGAATAGAAGGAATGGGATGTATTTTAAATTCTCAAGAGTATTTAATTAATTATTCAGGCGGTTTTTTCGGGCTAAAAGGAAATCATTTCGACAATTTAGTTTATTTATCCCAAAACGAATTATATTTAACTAAACTCATTGATGATAAATTATTCCCAGAATCTACCATAAGACTTTTATTAGACTCTTTTGAAAATATTATTACGTATGAAGGGCTAATAAATTTCATTAAACAAAGTCCTTCTTTAATATTAATTACTGACATTACCTTTGCTGAGGATTTTGTGATTTCTAAGAGGTGGTCTTTGATAAGAATTGTTCGATGCATTTTATATAATTCTAAAGAACCTATTTATTGGGATGAACTTTTGTGGATATTAAAAGATGTTGGATTAGACATAGATAATAGTGAAAAATCTAAGATCAGAAATGATAAGTATATTAAGATCAATAATAATAAATTATCCTACCTTAATATTGAAATTCAATCAGAGGATTCGAAAGTCATTATTGATGAATGTTATAATTTACTATTAAATTCTTCGACAATGTGGACACTTGAAAGATTAAATTCTTTCATAAACTCGGAATTCATCGAAATAGATTATGGCCAACTTGAATTCCTCTTAAATGACGATAGCAGATTTTTAGTTACAGAAAATAAAATTGTTACTATAAAATAATGGACAGAATTACAAAGAAACAAAAAATATTATATGTAATCTACAAAATGAGTCTAGGTTCTATTAAAAATGTTAGATATGAAGATATATTAGTTGAATCGTTTAAATTGTTTCCAAAGGAATTTCAAATTAGGTATTATCCCAAATATCCAGATACTGATACGATAAGAAGAAATTTATACCAATTGATTCCTGATGGATTCTTGAAAATTTCACAACGGAAATGTGTTCTAACTGACTTTGGTATTTCAAAAGGGAAAGAATTAAAAGAGCTTATAGAGGGAACTGAAATTAAAAAGGATGAACGAGTTGACTATATTATGCAAAGAGAAATCAATCGTCTTCTATATCTTCAAGGGTTTAAAATGTTTATTAATAATAGGACAGACAAAATAATTGAAAGAGATTTTTATGAGTTTTACAAGGTTACCGTTCGTACAAGAAATTTAGAAATTAAAGGAAATATTAGGACAATCGATCATTTTATTTCACATTATCTAAAAAAGGAGAAGGTGCTAGGCAAGCGCTTGGAAAAATATTCTAGTTTTCTTAAAAGTAAATTTGATAACTTGATTAAAGAGGAAAATTAAATGGATATTAAAGTAGAGCAACATAAAATAGATGCAGCCGCAGTATTAGATTTATTGGAAAAAGAATTCAAATTTGATCACTCAAAAGGTATTGCTGAATTGATCAAAAACTCAGTTGATGCCTATAGTCTCGAAAGTACACCTGATGACCAACAGTATATTTTCATTTTATTAAAAACAGGTGCCAATAATGTAATAAAAACTATTGAAGTGGTAGATTTCGTTGGGATGAGTCATGTTAAAATTGATAAGGCTTTTAAAATTTGGTTTGATAAAAATGCTGCGAGAAGATTAAATGATGAAACATTAAAAGACGCAAAGGTATTAGGAGGACATGGAAATGGCGGTAAATTTTATATGCGTGGAATGTTTAGAACTTCTAAAATAATAACCTATCGCGATGGTAGATTAAATTGTTTCGGTTTTAATGAAAAAAAAGAATATGGCTTTGATAGACAAATGGATAATATTAAAGTGCCAATTGAGGGGGCAATTGAATTGGCTGGTATAAACACAAATATTGGTCTGTTTGATTTTACAAAGGATGCATTATTAAGATTGAAGAGATTTACTATAATTAGAGGAGAAAATCCAAAAAAAATTCATAAAACAAATAATATTCAGTCCTTGATTGATAATCTAGTAATACACCCCCAGGTGCGCCGGATTATTCAGCGAAAAAAGATTTATATTATTCTCGGCAACAACTATAAACCGAAGCAGCTAATAATACCTACATTATCTGCTAAAAAAGGATTTGAAGAAAACTTTAGATATAAATGTCCTGTAGAATTACTAATTGATAATGAAAAAATTATAATGTATAAAAATGTTCCGATAACACTTACCCTTTCTACGTCTGAGGAACCATTAAGAAGAAATAAATATCGAGGAATGAACAGCATTGACTTTCTAAGTGAGGTTGGTGTCATTGCAAATTATGAAATTGATGAACTAGGTAGCTTTAGAACTTTTATGTATAGTGAATTTATTTATGGAGAATGTTTTGCTCAAGTTATGGAAGATGATGACTATGTTACTAATGATAGAAGTAAATTCGTTCCAAGTTTAAAGACTAAAGCACTGTTAAATTGGATTCGGGAATGCGTAGAAGAATTATGTAACAAGATGGAGGAAGCTACTCGAAAGGAAAGCAAGAAAAGAAATTTGTTACAAACATCCGAGTTTAATAAACTACTAAATAAATGGAAGAATCGATTCTTACAAAAATTGCTAAGGGAAAAACTAGCCGGGATCGGTAATTTTGGGATTGAAGGTAATGAAAATTCGGAATGGAATATTTTAACAAATAAAAAAAATTCTACTGATACAAAAGATTCTAAACAAAAGTCCGGGACATCAGGTGGAAGCCAGAAAAAAAGAGCAAGTGGATTTCCCGATGTCAAAATTTCAGGCAATGATCCTGACCCATTTTTAGATCCTCCTTCTACCGAACCTTTCCAAGTAGATGCTAGAGAATCAGCCATTTATCAAAGACCAATTGATTTTAAAAATGGTATATATTGGATCAATACGTCTAAAAAATTAGCAAGTATGATATTAGAAAAAGAAGGAGATAAGTCAGTAAGATGGAGGGACTATTTGTTTCAGAGATATATTGATATTATTGTAAAAGAAGCTGTATATGCAATAGGGAAAACCGATGTTATTCTGTCATCCGACTTTTTAAGTAATGAAATTGATCGTGTTACTTCAGATGTTTTGGATTTAGCCGCTGATGACCTTGAAGCATTTTTATTTGAATCCGAGTATAAAATATAATTTTGTTTATGAAATCATTTCTCCTAAAAACCACATTTAAAACCGATGACATAATCTCGTACACAGAATTAGTTGCGGCAGAACAAATCAATCTTCAAAAGGGAATGAACTTTAATGTTAAGTCGGAGTATTCCGTACTTCTAATGTCTTTAAGAAAAAATGCACCTTACGCTAATCAAGTTGATGAGAAAACGGGAACTCTTATTTATGAAGGACATGATGTCCCAAGTAATTTAGCAGACGATCCAAAGAAAGTAGATCAACCTTTACTAACACCCAAAGGTTCTTTAACAGAAAACGGAAAATTCTTTACTGCTGCTCAATCGTATAAAATGAAATTGATAGAACCTCCGCACAAAGTAAAAGTATATGAAAAGATTAAAGATGGTATTAGGTGTTATAAAGGTTTCTTCAGTTTAATAGATGCAAATATTATAAGTACCGGTACAAGAAATGTTTTTAAATTTTATCTACAGCCTGTAGAAGTAAAAGCATTCCAAAAAGAAATTACAATTCCATTCTCAAGATTAATTCCAACACATGTAAAAGTAAAAGTCTGGGCAAGGGACAAATGTCAATGTGTTAAATGCGGCTCGACAGAAAATCTTCACTTCGATTAAGCGGAGGCTTACAAGCATGATCTTCCATTCTCTAAAGGCGGCACTTCCCTAACCGCAAGGGCGGAAAGCCGCAAAGTTTTTAGTTTTAAATTTCTCTGCGTCATTGCTCTTGCAGATCTAAAGTGCAGTCTTTGCACAAAAATTTTATGTTATTTATTCTGCCAATCTGCCTTTGCAGGAAATTGCTGTTTAATAAAATCCTGTGAGCTGCATTCTGTCCTTTTAATCAGCACCGCTTATTATTTTTTTGCAAAATGAATGCTGTAAAAGTATATTTGTTGATAGAAAGCCGATGTTGAATTAAAATGAAAAAGCATTTATGAAAGTTACAGTCTCCACAAAGATTACCGCAGCCGCAGATGAGCTGAAAATATTTTTGGAAAATACAATTCATGGAAAACTGCAAAAAATATTTTTGTTCGGCTCATCGGTTAGGAGCGATTACGAAAGTAATTCGGACGTAGATATCCTAATACTGGCAGATTTAACAGTTACAGAATTAGAAGATTTGAATAAACGCCTGGACGTAATTGCTGCGGAAATTTCGTTGAAATACAATATTGTGCTTTCTCCCATCCTTAAAAATGCCGGGACTTTTTTTTCATATTCGGATTTGCTGCCCTTTTATAGAAACATTGTTTCCGAAGGGTTAGTGTTATATGGATAAAACGGAATCATCTCTTTCAAACTAAAGGCTGTCAAAGTCTAAATCCGATATTAACGCTGCAGAATTACTTCTGAAAAACAAATTATATTCCCAATCAATTAACCGGTCATATTATGGGATTTTTCATGCTGTGCGGGCATTGCTGGCTTTTGATAGATTTGATTCAAAGAAACATTCGTGGATTATTTCATATTTTAATCAGAATTATATAAACAAGAATTTAATTGAAAAAGAATATTCCGTTATACTTATATCGGCAGAAAGAATAAGAACGGAAAGTGACTATGATGATCTTTTTATTGCTTCTAAAGACCAGGCAGAAACCCAGTTAAAGAATGCTAAAAAATTTTTAGAAAGGATTATTAAATATCTATATACCGGTCATTCAATTTAAAATGAGCATTAAATTAATAAAAACAAAAATATATTATAATAGAGCGTAGAAAAGAATAAACAAATTTTTGAACTTAAAAAGTTAACTGCAACGCCGCAAAGGTTTTTACTTAAAATTTTTCTCTGCGTCTTTGCGTCCTTGCGGTAAATTTTTTTGTAAGTAAAGTTCTGCAAAGTAAAAGCAAAAGTTAATTAGAATGCCCTAAGTAAGGATTCGTTCAAGTAGAGGTCTTCCCTGCCATCCCCATTCTTGCCAGCAAGTCGGCGCGTTCGTTCGGCTCTTCGCCGGCGTGCCCTTTTACCTTGTGGAACGAAATATCAAATTTATCGAGCAGCTTAATAAGTTCTTCCCACAAATCCTTATTCTCAACCGGTTCCTTTTTAGAATTCTTCCAGCCGTTCATCTGCCATTTCTCATACCATTTCTGCTGCATGCAGTTTATAAGGTATGCGCTGTCCGAATAAACCTTAACCGGGTATGCATTGCTTTTTACGGATTTAAGAGCCTTGATGCATGCGGTCAATTCCATCCTCTGATTCGAAGTGTTTACATCCCCGCCGTTAATTTCTTTCTTCCTGTCTTTAAACAAAAGAACCGCGCCCCAGCCGCCTTTATTGTAGTTAAACTGGTTGCCGGAACAAGCACCGTCGCAGTAAATAATAACGGATTCTTTTTCTTCCATAAAATACAAGTTTAAGTTTAAGATCAAGTTCAAGAAAAGATTATGTAATCATTTATTCTTTGTGCAGCATTGCCGCAATCAAATAATATAATAAAAATCAAAAACATGCATTCATGCCTTCCATGCAAACATGCAAGAGGAATACAAACACTAATAAATTTTATAATTTAAAAATAAAAAAAGCGAATAAGTACTTTATTCGCATAACTTGTGCACCCTGGGGGACTCGAACCCCCGACCAATAGATTAAGAGTCTACTGCTCTACCAACTGAGCTAAGGGTGCGGGGCAAAATTAAGGAAATCCGCATTTTTTTCAAAGCTGTTTTTATAGAAATAATTCGTGAATCCAAAACTTTTCCAGAAGATGTGACCGGTATTTTATAATTTGAGCGCATTTTATTATCCGGATTAAACAGGGGGCTTCCGGAAATTAGGTAAAGAGGGATTAAAGCTATAGTAGGGATAATATTGCAAGATAAAATGCGGTAAAATCTTTTAAATATAAGAGATACTTTCCGATCGTACCGAGATCGTAATTAGGAATAGAGCCGTACTGAAGCGCCAAGAATTTATACAGGTGTTTCTTAAAATCCGAAAGCGGATCCTGAACAAGCTTAGTATTCCTGAGATTATCTGCGGGCGGCTGCATTCCGAGGAACAGCTCGTTAAGCAGCCGGTCGTTATTTAAAAGAGGAATGCGCCTGTCGAAGAATTTTTGCCGGTCTCTATCAATCCGCAGGGCATCGTTATACAGCTTAAGAATATTCCCCGCGGTATCTTTTACAGCGCTTGCCTTCCCGTTATTTTCCTGCGCTGTACAAACGCCTGCAAAAAACAATAATGCCGCAGCGGCAATATTAAAAGCTCTGCCCATTCCCTAATTACGAATACTTTTTGTAAGAATTAATTATTGCCCACTTAATGCGCATTAAAATCGCAAAATTTTTTATAAGAATACAGATTAAAATAATGGGACGAATTTCCGGTAATGATAGAACACCCGTTAAATTTTTTTCCCATTATTTAAGTTTTGCTGCCGGTGTTAAATGTTATAATCCCTATCGAAAATATTCCGGCAGTAATTTATACTGTTATGCCCGTACATTCAAATTGATGCACAGAACCGGGATTAAGCAAATTTAAATTCGGCAGAACTGCAGTTAGGCAGCAACCCAAGTAGACGACACGCTGTCTAGCTGTGCGCCGCTGCTTTCCTGGATTACCGAAACTGTTAATGCTACATTTAACTGCACGCCGTTTCCCCAATTGTCGGATACTACATTAACCGAATCGCTTATTACATTGTCTTCATCGGCCTGTGTGCAGTTGACCGATCTTTCCGCAATAATTTTATCGTTAACCGAGTAGGTGAAGAAATAAGTATCGTGGTTGGAATTTTTCCTGCATACTATTTCGGTCTCAAACGAGAACGAAGTACCGTCCGGGACGGCATCATTTAAATTTAGAGCCCTTGGAGAAACCCTGAACGACTTTATATAGAACGACATGATTAGTACTCCTTTTATTTCCTGTGTACCTGAATTTATTCTAATTAGAGATTTTCATTTTCTATCATAGAAGGTTTAATCCGTTCAAGTCTACATGTAAACCCAGAGAAACATTTGTTGTATTTATAAAAGTCGGCGCAACATTGCCGTTTTGATATTTAACATTAATAGTTTGCCCTCTGGCAACGGGCACGCTCAGCTCAAGAGTTAAAAATTTTCTTTCCTTTTTATCGTTAATAACCGGATTCGAGTCGGACGATAGTCTATTCCAATACTGCCACCCGATAAAGAAGCCCGATCCTTTTCCCGCAAGCCCTACAAAACCCCACTGAACTTCGAGGCATAATCTTCCTTCCCGGAAAGGCTGCGTATCCTTTTGTACAATGTCGGCATATTCGTAAGCGGCGGTAAGGTAGATGCTCTGTAAATTTTCAAACGGAGAAATTACCAGGGAAGTAAAAATAACACCGGAGATATCGTGGTAGTTTAAAGTCTGAATAGTATTTTCCTGTGTGCGAATGCATAGTGGTCTCATTTTTAAAAAGGATGGGATAACGCTTTCCAGCTGCCATAAGTATGATACATTGAATTTAATAGAATTTGCAGGATCATCTTTTTGAGAAGACACGGTGCCTTCCAGGTTAAAAATTAAGTTATCCGAAACACCGGCGGTAACCAGCCAGTAAATGCCTAGATCGCCGAAAGAATATTTAGAACTGTCGCTTTGGATTAAAACCGGAGCTGCGATGATATTCCATCCCAGCGATTTCCGCAGCTCGTATTTATCGTATGATTCTACGCCCTCGGCAAGCTTCTCGAAATTATCTTTATTTATAACGGCAGTCATCCCTTTGAATGAGAGCTTATATACGCGGTTAATACTTAAAGGGAGTCCGGTAAACTTAACTCCGTTTTCTTCCTGCCCCCATTTATAAGGCTTACGAAGAGTGATGATATTATTGTAATTATCGGTTAATTGATATAAGGAAGAATCCCTATCGTAGCCGGACAAAGTAAAATTAAATTTTATTCCCATTGAATAAAGCCCGCCGGAATCTTTAAATATCCTGATTGTATCAATTGAATCCTGGGCGTAAGCGGCGCTTACTAAAGCTGCTAATATTGCTGCCGATATAATAAATTTGTTTTTCATATTCCAGTTCACATATTCATAATCCGGTTAAGCAAAAATCAATTAAAGAAAAAATTATTAAGTATGGTCAAAAATATTGCCGGCCAGCTCCCTAATGGTAATTCTGTCATTAAATATTGTCCAGTCATCCGGAGAAGTAGCGGGCGGCTGTTCGGGATCCGGGAATAATTCTTTAAGCGCCAGCTTAAGGTCCTGGTATAAATCTTCTTTTTTTAGGTTGGGATCTATGATCATACTGTGCTTAAAGATCGGGAGATCAGGCAGGATAAGCTCAGCTATTTCATCATCCGGTAAATTAATATCCACAGCATCTTTCGATTTGAAAAATTCTATTAAGAATTCCAATATTTTCTGTCTAGTCATCTTATTCACCTTTTATTTTTTCATTTCTCAATTAACGGCTTGTGTATCCGGCAGCTTTCTTCTTTTAACTTCATAAAAGAGATTCGAAAAAAATTTTCATCCGGGTTACTGCCTGCCGTCTCCCTTAAGATAGTATCCCGTTACTTTCTTAAACGCATCCGAGGTGCGCTGGCCGGGAACGCCGTCTACCTTAACATAGATGCCGGGAATCTTATTAAGAAATGTCTGCAGCTCATCTGCAAACGGAACTACCTTTGTTGAATATTTTATAACCGGCTCTCCGTCCGTTAACGGAACCGGGACATCCGGGAAAGCAATTTCATTTTTTTCTGCGAGTCTTCTTAAAAGCACCGCAGCGCCGCACTGGTTAGATACGGCCGTATCAGACCACCTTCCGTCTGCAACGTACTTGCCGCTTGTATAATGGTTTGAGAAGCTCCACAAGTAGGGAGAGAGTACCTCCGGGTGCTTAGTCCGGTATCCGAATCCGTTATACGCTTCCAGCTTGTACAGAAGTCCCGGCAAGCTCCAGTCGTCCCACGAATCCAGCTTCTGGAAGGCAAGCGAATCGGCGGCACTGGCTTCCCAGGTAAAAGGCGGATTGCCTTCCGGCGGCCTGCCGGCAGGTACGTGCACAGTCCTGGCGGTTAATGGATCACCGTTGTGCAGGTGCGTGCCGAAGTTGAGCGACGCTTCCATGTTGTGGATTGCTGCTACAAAAAGCCAGGGTATTCCAAGCGGACTTGCCGCTGCCCCGTACCTGCTTTTATTATTTAGAAGCTTGCCGACAATGCTTTCCACAGCCGCGGATTTTTCAGGTCTTATATTGCACGTATCGAATAGTCTTTGGTATTCGTCTCTAAGGGCCGCCGTTAAATTAACACCGCTCATGTTTCCTCCTTTTCTTTTTGCAATAAGAGACTGGCAAGCACAACCGGTTTGTCTTTTGTAATTTTTTTGTTTTTAATTGAAGCCGAGTAGACACCGTCGTTAATCTTTTTAGAAACGTCAACATCGTAAACGCCTTCGTTAACCGGGGGGAAGAAGAATACGCCGTCGCTGTCGGTTTCTTTTTCAACCGGATGCTCTCTGTCGGTTACGGGGGTAAGCACCACTTTCAATTTGGCTCTATCGATATCGGGTAAAAGCTTTTTAACGTCATCGGAAAAATCCACCGTGCCTGCAAGAATAGTTTTACCTTCGGCTTCTTCTTTTCCGCCGGCCTTGCCCGGAAGAATTACATCTTTAATTTTGTTAAGCAGTTCGATGGCCCTGCCCGAGAAGAATCCGAGGACGAAAGAAAAAATAATTATTTCGATTGAGGTATTATCGAACTTTACCTCGCCGGACGAAGTAATGATTTTATAGCTGAAGACGATTATTAAGGTTATTAACGGCGCATAGAAAAGCTTTGCCCAATAAACGGGCAGCTCTTCCGGCTTAAACTCGTTTTTGCGCATGCATTCGGAAGCGACGAACAGCAGGCTTGCAAGCACGCCGAATACAGCCCAGAAGATTACTTCCAGGTATTTTCTATCGCCTTCCAGCCAGAAGAAAGAATGCGTAGTAACTGCTATGGTGGGAATAGAATTAATAAAAGCATTAACGGTGAGGGCCGAATATTCATTTTTAAATTTGCGCGACGCTGTCGAATCTGCCGGCGGAATGGAGCTTAAAATATAATTTACAGCTTTCAGAACTTTAATCGAATCGGATGTGGTTTTTGAAGTGTCGGTTAACAAGAAAGTAACCGTCGACTTATCCACGTCGGAAAGCTTTACGTTTACGCTTCCTTTAACCGATGAGTGCCAGATGCAGTATACCGCAGCAAATATTACCAGTACGGCAATAACGCCGGATAGAATAACCCACGGCTTCTGAAGGTAATCCTCTTTGGCCGGATTGTTTTGCTCGCTCATACCAATTCCCTTTAAATTATTTAAGATAAAAATTTTCTTAAGCCAATTTACCGGGTATCTTATGAACTAATCCGAAAAAACTACTGTGCTATCAGTTCATTCACAACACAACGCCCAACCGTAATTAAGCGCATAGGCAAAAATGAATTTCGAGAAATTGTTAAGGAATAAATTAATTGGGCAGCACCCTATTTCATAAAACCCTCTTAATTGTTAACCGGAAAAGATACGGGACAAATTCCGGTGTGTAATTATCAAAAATTTTAAATTAAAATCAATGTATATACCTTAAAATTGTCAACCAATTATTTTCGGCAGGAGTAAAAAAAACTGTTCGTGGAAGGAACCCGCCTGGCGGTTGCTGTTTGGCCGAATCTTGACCGTAAGGCGGGTTATACTCTAAACAAACGTCATGTTAAATTATCGGCGTATAGTTCATGAGTCCTCATGAGTATTTAAATAGTTGTCCACAGAGATAGTGCCGGAGCCGTAAATAAGGAATAACACCAGCAGCGCAAGCACAATTAAAGACAGAGCGAAATTTGAATTTATAAATGCGGTATTTGCAGGAATACCCGCAAAGAACGCTTCAATAACGATGATGGGAATATTCAATAAAGATGCAAACCTAGTAAGCATACCGGATGCTATTAATAGTCCGCCGCCCATATTAATAAGAATAAAATATTGGGCGGTCATAAAATTTAGATATTCGAGGTTGTGTGTTAGAATAAAGTTTGTAATTAAGATACTATGCTCGAATAGGAAGAAGCCTTTGATGAATAAAAAAGCGCCGAGGATGATCCTAATAAAATCTATCCACGCCGGATGATGGCGGTCGCCCCAATCTTCTAATCTTAATATCATATTCATATTACCTCCGGAATATTAACATGTTATTCAGCCGTTTTCATGAGGTGAAAACCTATACCGCATTTTACGCATCTCTGCAAATTGAAAATAGGGGAGAATATCGCGCAGAAATTTACCAAGATCAAAATTTTCAGACATGAACCGGGAATAATATACTACCACCAGAGGAGTAATGTTATGACAGGGCACACCACGGGGAAATCATTCCGCGGAAATTTTCACCGAGGTCATTCAGATGGAGCCGGGCCCGGTTTTATCGTTAAAGAATGATATGCTTTCATTGCTTTCCTTTAAGCCGAGCACATAAAGCAGTGGAATGAAATGTTCAGGGGTAGGCACGGTAAGCTGAACTTCCTTGCCGAGAGAATTATAATCAATCAGCTTTCGGTGGTCGCCGTATAGTATCAGGTTTTTAATTTTTTCATTGGTATCAATAGCCCAATCAAATCCGCCTGTGCCCTGCCGGTTAAGCAGGTGCAGGTTGTGGACTATTGAAATTATTCCGGCTCATAAGCATTTCGTGAATTTGGGAAAATCGTTTCAGCCTGCGTCGTAGTTCTTGTCCTTATGCTGCTGTATGTAATAATCGACCGACAGCTTGCCGGGACCGTAGAACAGGAAGAACAAACACAGCGCGAGTACCAGTACCGAATAGACGACAACCGAATTCAGTTCGAACAAGTTTTTGTGTATATCAAGAAAGATAATTGAGCCCAGCACGGCAGGAATTTCAAAAAGGATTGCTATCCTTGTGAACAAACCGAAAGCAATTGCAAATCCGCATGCAATGTATCCGCCGATAACGTAGTGGGCAATAGCGTAATGGAGTACCCAGTATTCGCTGCTTTCGATCATCTGGAGAACGATATCTTTGTTGATAACGTAAGCCAAGCCTTTTGCAATAAGAATAACGCCGAGGAGAATCCTCAAATAGTCGAGCCACCTGGGATGGTGAAGGTCTGCCCAATGTTCAAGTCTTTCTCCGAAAGGACGAAGCCTGGAAATAGTATTCATAACTCCTCCCCGCTAAAATTTCTTTTGAAAAAACGGATATGTTAATTAATCCTTGTAGAATCTATTAAATATTTTTGAAAGTAGAAAGAAAAAAATTTTACGGCGTAGTTAGGAACTTAGAAAAATATAACCGGTATATGAATAAGCGCCCATATTCCGTATAGTATGTAGGTCCTCTTTTTTTCCCGCTTAGCTTGAACGGCAAAGTAAATCGCCTTAATAACGGTGTTGCTCATCATCGCTACAATTATTGCAGGTACAACGATCGACCGTATTGGTTCTGCCTTCCTTATAAGCGAAAGTATAAACGGATCTATATCGGTAATACCAACAACTGCCGATAGAACAATTATACCTGTGTTGCCGAAAAAGTTTTTTACAAAGACAGTAATAACGGAAAGGAACACGAACAGCGCGGCGAAAATTACCGCCGGCTTAATTTCGAACGGGTTCTGAAGCGTTGAGACGGGATGCTCGCCGGGTGTTTGCTCTGCCTGCTTTATTGTAAATGCAAGAATTGCGCCTGCCGCAGTAAGCAGCAAAAATTTAGGCCATAGGTAAGCTACCATAGTAGGGTTTAACATCCAGATGATTATTAAGATGCGGGGGTACATTATACTGCTTGCCAGTATAGATGCCTGGAGAGCATTACCGCCCTGATCCGGGTTGTTCTTTGCAATCCTCCCGACCGCAATGCTGACGGCAGTGCTTGATACCATTCCGCCCATTAAGCCAGACACCCAAAGCCCCACTTTGTCGCCGAATTTTTTCATTAAAAAATAGCCGACGAATCCTATTGCCGAGACCAATATAACTATTTGCCATATATGCGAAGGGTTAAGATCGAACTCGGTGTAAGATTTATCAGGCAGTGCGGGAAGGACAATAAGAGTAACGATTAAAAATTTTAAGACCGCAAGAAACTCGGATTTATTCAGCCGCTCAACGTAGCTTTCTAGCTCGGATTTTTCTGAAAGGAGAAGAGTGGTAATTATTCCAAGCGCCATAGAAATCCACACATCGGTAAGCAAAGCCAGCACGCCGACTACAAAAGTAAGAAGCAATGCTATCTCGCTGGTGCCGCCTATATGCCCTTCCTTTTGCTTGGTAATATATTCCGCAAGTACCAGAGCGGCAATTGAGATAAGCCCGGCCGGTACTCCGAATGTAATATTCAATTTGTAAAGCCAGCCGCAGCCGAATCCGAACAGGCTTATTATTGTGTAGGTTCTTATGCCCGCAAAAAATTTTCCTTTGCGGTCGGAACGGGAGCTTTCTCTCTCAAGGCCGATTAAGAACCCGAGTCCGAGGGCAATAAGAAATCTTAGTTCGTTTGTCCATTCGAAGCTGTACAACTTTTTACCGTGCAGATTAAAATATAAAACCGGCACATACCGGAGCTTGGTATTTATAACTGCGGTAATTTACAAAATTATTTTTAGTATTCTACATGCAGATAAAAAAACATCGGAAAGGTGTGTACTGCTGAAGAGCCGGAAGATAATGCAGGCTGAGTACCGCAGTTAGAACAGCAAGGCAAAAAACGGGTGCCGCTTAGACCTGAATGCTGCGGTTAATAATGTAGAGTTGGGATATTCTTTTACGATATATTAAGAGGCGATGCATTCGGTAATTATGCACCGCCTAGGGAAAAATTATTTCGGCAGCCTGCCGGTTAATCTGTTAAAGCCCTTGTGCATTCTGTGGAAAAAGGCAGCCGGCTCGGCAAACATTAAGATGCACTCGCCGTAGACTGCTTTAAGACCGTAGTCGCTGCAGAGTTTAATTGCGTTACTCGATTCGGAGCCGCGCTGCAGCCAGATTAGACCGATGCCTGCCGAGGCAGCTTCGGCTATAAGCTTTTCCGTCTGGTCCGGCGGAATAACAAACACCGCTCCGTCAACCATTCCCTTCAGTGCTTTTAAATCGGTATAACACTTAGTCCCCTCAATTTCTCCTGCATATTGATTAACCGGGTACACTTCATAGCCTTTAGACCTGAGTTCTTTGAAAACCGAGTTGCCGAATTTTTTACCGCTTCTCGAAACGCCGATTACCGCAATTCTTCTGCATGAAAGAAATTCATCTACTGTAGCTTTACTTACCATACCGATGTTCCCACATTTTTAAAATTAATTTTATATTGAAATTTTCTCGCCTGGAGTCCGTTTCATAAACAGCGAAAGGGCAGCGGAAATTATAAAGCCCGTACCCACAGCGCCTATCGTTCCGTATAAAAACTGATTTAAAAAGCCGAGCGTGCTCTTCATCTTTTCCATCTCCACAGCAATTTCCGCACTGGACTTTCCGCGCAATATCATCTTCTTCTTGTGATAGGCAAGGCCCCATTCAGCGTAATCGGGGTTCAGGTAATTGAAGTATATTATTAAAAATGTTGCAATGATAACCGTACCGATCAATGAGATCATCAACCCGGTCTTAATCCCGCTATTAAAAGAAATCTGGCCTTTATTCCATTTATCGCGCTTCTCTTTAATGCCGAGATACAGCGTTAACAAAGGCACCAGTACAACAAAGTAGGTTGAATATTCACCCATATCTATATTATTCGTATGAAAGCCCAGCAGAAATTCCAGCAGTATCCACAAACTGATGCCGACCCCGGTAATTATACCATATTTAAATTCCGCTTTTAACATATGTAACAAATCTTATAAATGTTTTAATATTTTTTAAAGAAATTTTTTTAACCGGCGCAGAGGAGGCGGTATTAGAACTTTAGCTTAATCATAAAAGGTTCGGCAGCATATCTCCCGCTTAATTTTACCGGCAATAATGATTAAAGATTTGAACTCAAGTTAATAATATAAATTCTAAATTTCAAAATTTGCAGAGCCCTTTACCGCCGAGAGCCGGTTTTTTTTATAATTTGAAATACTGCCTCGATTGTAACACTCCGGGGTACACAATAAAAACCTGTTTTGCTAACTATCGTATTAGGTAATAAATTTGCCGGTACAATTTTTATCTTGGTGAAATGTGCCGGAAATATATTCAATCTTAATTCTGTTCGCGGTAGGTACCCTTTCGGGTTTCCTTAACATTTTTGCGGGGGGAGGGTCCTCGCTAACGCTTCCTACTTTAATTTTTCTAGGGCTGGATGCTGCGCTGGCAAACGGCACCAACCGCGTAGCAATATTTATCCAGAACGTATCCGCCGTCTACTCGTTTAAAAGAGAAAATTACCAGCAGTTCAATTTAAGCATGAAGCTTTCATTGCTTACTTTGCCGGGTGCAATTGCAGGCGCTCTTCTGGCTGTAAAAATTAGCGATGCTTCTTTTCAAAAAATTTTGGGGATTGTAATGATCGGGATAATTATTTCAATGATTATTCCCAGATCGAAGTTTACAATTGACAACAACGAGAAAAAAAAGATAACATGGGTTGTTGCCCTGTCGATGCTCTTCATCGGGTTTTACGGCGGATTTATACAGGTGGGAGTAGGCTTTATAGTTATGGCCGCGCTTAATTACCTGTTAAGGTTCGATCTAGTGCATGTGAGCATGCACAAGGTTTTTATAATTATGGTCTATACCGTGCCCGCATTATTTATATTTATTTTTACGGGTAATGTTAACTGGACTCTTGGATTAAGCCTTGCGGCCGGCAATGCGCTGGGCGGCTGGTGGGCTGCAAAGGCAGCGGTAAAAAAGGGAGACAAGCTGATTAAAGTAATCCTTATTGCGGTTATACTTTTTATGTCGTTAAAGCTATTAAATGTTTTTTAGCCTGAGCAGAAAAATTTTTTAGTAAGGAAATTAAATCGGCATCAGGTTTTGTAAGCCAGATGCCTGTGGGGATGAAATGGGTTTAGTTTTATTCAGGTTGCCTGCCGTTATTTTAAGAGGATCATTTTTTTTACTGCCGAGAAATTTTGTTTCCCGTCTAGCGAGGCAGCGGTAATCTCGTCAAAATAAATTCCTGAAGGAAGGCCGGCGCCGTTAAAAACAATTTTATGCGCGCCTGCCGTCTGAATATAATTTACCAGAACCTTTATTTGCTGTCCGGTAATGTTGTAAATTTTTAACGTAACCCTGCTGTCTGCAGGCAGCTCGTATTTTATAATTGTACTCGGGTTAAAAGGATTCGGATAGTTATAGAACAAAGTATAGTTTTGCGGAAAGAGATTTACGTTTGTAGAGATTTCCTTTAAGTAATGAGTATTGCCGTTCAGATCGATCTGACCCAGCCGGTAAAATATCTCTCCCTGGAATGTAGTGGTATCAAGGTTATCAACAAAGGTATAATTATTCTGGTGAGAAGAATTGCCTGCGCTTTTTACAAAACCCAGGTCCTGCCAGTCCTGCGCAGTAAATTTTCTCTGGATTATAAAGCCGTAATTATTTTTTTCAGACTCGGTAACCCAGTTAATCTGTATTACGCTGTTCTGGACATCCAGAGTTAGAGAGTCCAGCTTAACGGACACAGTGCTTTGTATAGAAAAGGAAGAATCGCTGACCGCAGTATCGGGAATAGCGGTTATGCCCGCATCGTATACTCTTAATTTACAGTTAGCCGAAATTAAATTCGGGACGGCCCATAAATATTTTTCGGAATCGGCGGGGAATGCGGTAATAATTCTATTCCAGTCTGCGCCGTTATCGGATGAGTAGTCTATATTAACTGAGTCAACTCCCGAAGCAGTCCACAAAATTTCCTGGGAGCTGTTCCCGGCAAACTTTTCGCCTCCGTTAGGCGAGTTCAAAATAATTAAAGGGAACTTAAATGCCCTGTAGCTCCACTCATTCTCCGGCAGAGACATCTCGAGCGCCACCGCCCCGTCGGGAGTAACTTCGGTTACCGACGGGTTGGCGGTGCCCCAGCCGATTAGACTGTTCCCGTTCTTAAGCCTTTGTACGTAGCCCATCGCGAAAGCGTATATATCGGGATTGTTCCTGTACTGCCATACCAGATCGGCGGTCATGTTTTGCTCGTCAAGCTTGTATTCAACTCCCCTGCTAAAGGGGGGCGAATGAAAATTTCCATCGTCGAAAATTGTTATATCGCCGCCGGGTAAATATCTTGCGGCGTGCTGGTGAGAGAAGCCGACGGGATCGTTTATAAAATTGAATTGGTTGTTCTTGCCTCCCAGCCTCCAAATTATGTCGCCCGTATTTATATTTATCTTTGTAACCTCGTCTGTATGCCTGGAAGAAAGAAGAAGGTTGCCGTCGGGTTCTATATCAATAGAGTTTGAATGTATATAGTCTATATTAGCGGCGGTTAAATCTTCTTCGGTAGCATCGGTAATATTTATATGATCGAAGCTCCTCCACTGAAAAACAACGTTACGGTTCTTATCCAGCTCCTGGATAACAATGCCCATAACAGTTGCATTGGGATTGCCGCCCGGAACAATCTGGCTCATATCGATAGTTTCGTAGTCGTCGCATAAAAGAAAGAAGTGCCCGTCCGGCAGCACGATTAATTCATGAACATCGTTAACGTAGCCGTTGCCGCATGTAAAGCTGTCAACAACGGCAAAGGAAGTATTCATTGCATAGAACTTCATTGTGTTGGAATCGAAGTAAGTTATTAAGCCGTCAGGCTGCATTTTAAAATCGAAACAATTGTCCGGCATCTTTCTGTAGAAGACCGGGTTGCCCGCGTTGTCTACAATCATCAAATAATTTCCGTAAGGGCTGTTTTGCTGGATGGTAAAGTTGGAAAGGAAAATATATCCGGGAGATGGATTATTCGATTGAGTTACCTTTAATACCGGGAAGTCGTTGGGCAGCTCTTTAACTCCGGCAACTTTGTTGAATGAGTTGTTCTTTGTGCCGGCGGGCTTTGTATAGGGAACCGGCTGCGGAAACTCCTTACTTATTTCGCTCAGCATAGTCTGTCTTGCGTCTTCTCTGCTTACAGTGAATCCGGAAATTGAAAAATTAAAAGTAGTATCTTGCAAGTAATTGCCGTTTACGGTTCTTATTCCTTTGTTTATTCTTATGGATACTTTTTCACCTGGAGTAAAAGGAGTGTAAGGCAGAAACACAATCGTCCTGCCGTCGTCAGATAAATTAATTTTACCTTTGTGCAATCCGCTTACCGAGCCTTTAGCCTGCAGGATCGAACTGTTGTGAATGTCTGCCGCATCAATTAAGCTTTTTGAACGGATAATAATATTTGTTTGAGGCTTTATGTATTTAGAGCCGGGTAAAGGAGAGATGTAAATAGGGCGTACGGGCTTTTCTTTATTATTTATCCCCGGAACTGATTTAGTATTGTATTCCGCATTTCCTTTAACCGGAAGCGGATAAAGTTTGTTTGCAAAGAGTAAGTTTATTGCCAAGAGGGAAACCGAAATCCAATAGTATCGTTGCTTGTTCATAATAATTCCTTTCTCCAGATCAAAGTTTCTTCTCGCCAGAATGGCAGCGCACTTGAAAAAACCAACGTTTTGACAATAGCGCTTTACCATAAGTTTAAAAACAAATTTGGCTATATTCCTCCGGTATTCATTAGCACGACTCTCCATCAGTCAGGATCTTTAATTGTAACGCCTTTTAATTAATATTATATTTATCAGAGGTCTTATCTTCTTATAAAATTTATACCAATAAATAATAAAAATGCGGGAACATAAGATGTGCTCTTCAATAGACAGCCGAATTTATTCTTCACGAAGTTTTTATAGCGGCAGAAAACCGTTTTCCGCATTAACGGATAATTAATATCTTTAAATAAGAGGTAGGGCGATGAACAGAAAAAATCTCATCCTTATTTCAGCCGTCATTATTTTTCTGCCTGCGTTAGTCTTTTCACAACCTTCGAAAAAAAATGCGGATTTAAAAAGGAGTTTCAATCTTGCGGGAAAAAGACTGCCGGAGAAAAAATTTTATATTGTTGAATCCAAATTTGAAAACATCGCCTTAAACGGTAAGCGCTCTGGATTTACGGTTTACAAGTTGTTTCTAAAATGCACGCCTTCCAAGCTTGCCGGGCAAGACGGTGATGTTTATACCTGCTCGAAGTTTCTGGTAAATACCGGCGATACAGCCATAGTTGAAATTCCCGCTCTAAAAGATTGGTCTTACGTCTTTGGAATTATTCAAAGCGGAATTGATGAAAAGGGGCAGTTGTTCGGGATTGATCACGCCAAGTTTGAAAACCTGGTTGACGGCAAAGGCAAAAGAATTCCGCAGGATAAAGCCTATATGACTTATAATACTTTTATCGACTTCCACACTTTCTGCAATGTCTTTGCCGAAAAAACATTCGACGGCGGCGGCATACAGAAACTGAAAAAGATCGGCGACAGAATAATTCATTCGAGTGCAAACTCACAGCCGCCTTTAAACCTGGGCAGCAATATAAGCGAAGTCTCTTATTTTAAGAACGGAGAGATAACTCTTACATTCAAAGGATTAAGCCTGGTAAACAAAGCAGAATGTGCATTGGTAGGTTTCGATTCGGGCGAAAGCTCTTTCTACATTAGAATGCAGCCGTCGAGTGATCTTACAATAGAAACGAAAGGAGGCTCGCATTATAAGGGAGATCTGTACATCGACCTGAAGACTTACTGGATTAAAAAAGTAATTATGGATGAATTTGTTGTAGCCGAGACGAAACTGCCGTTCCCGCCCGCAACGGTTCATTCGGTTACCGAAAGAAACACGGTTGTTCGGGATGTGAGCGAAAAAGAATTTAACATGGAATAAATTCATAAAGTAAACATGATTCACCGGCTTCTTTACATAGATGATTTACCCGGCTATTGATTAACTGCAATTTATATATTATTGTAAAGAGCGAATATTTTTTCCTAATGAATTGATCAAAAAAAATGGTAGTGTCAAAAGTTTTATGAAAAAATAGGATATGAAATGAAAGTAAGAAAAGAGAGGATATGTTAAAGACATAGATAAAAACGGAAAGCGTTTTCTTAGTTAAGGAATAATAATAAATAACTCATGTTACGCAGGAATACATTTTGATGTCCGTATTGTCATTCCCACGAAAGTGGGAATCCATTTTTTATCATATTTTCGCATCTTGGATACCCGCTTTCGCGGGTATGACACTCAAGCTTTATAATTTTACGTAACATGAGTAAATAAAATAATAATGGAATTTCGGAAGTTCCGTAAGGGACTAAATATCTATAGAGAATAGATAACCTAATAAAATCACCGTCCCGCAAGGGACGAAATATTAAGGGTTCGAATATTGTGAAAGAGCAGTGAATTAAAATTTTTATAACGTCCCTAAAGGGACTCTGGTATATCTTCCGGGATAATTAGTTTTATAAATATATTGTCCCTATCGGGACAAAGAATTAAATAAATATGAAAACAAAAATATTGAGCCGTGGGGGTAGAAAAGTCCTGATAATAAAAAATAAATCTAACTTCCTGTAAAACAAGTGGTTAAATTTTTACTAAATAAAAATATTTTGACAATACCCCCAAAATGGAAAGGAGTAAAGAATGAATAACGAAAAAGGAAAAAAGTCCGGCTTGCTTACAGCCTTTATTCTGGGAGGCATTACCGGCAGTGTGGTTACGTTTCTTTTTACGCCGTACAGCGGTAAGGATTTGCGGGGCAAAATTGAAAAGGAAGTAAACAGCAGCTTGAAGAAAGCGAAACAAAAACAGGAAGAGATAATCAATAGAGCCAAAGCGGTGGCCGACGATATAATACTTAAAGCTACACAGCTTGTAGCCTTTGCCGATAAATACGCTGGCGCTGTCGATTCCCCTGCAGAAAAAATAGACAAGGAAATAAAAGGAATAAAGGCTGCTATTGATGCCGCAATTAAATCCTACCATAAAGATAATATCGAAATGGAAGGAACCAGGTCGACGGACGATATTGTTGAAAATATTTTTTCGGATTATGAAAACGAAAGCCTTCCAAAGCACGAAGGGATGAGGAGAAGAAAAGAATAGTCCGGTTTATAGTTTTACTTTATTTTTTATTCCGGCAAAATAATTCTAAACTTCTAATTAAATCCGGATATTCCGTTCATCAAAAATAATATTATACTTCGGAAGAATATTCACGGGTTGTATTTCAAACGTCCCTATTTGTATTTTATACCAGCCGCGTTCATTTGTAGAAAAATTAAAATTAAAATCGTAAACCATTTCTTCATGCAGGGCAGAGATGTTTTTTAGCAGTGGAAATATTTGCTGCTTCCCTTCCGGCGAAATAATTTTAGCACTTAAAGGCAAATCCAGAATATCCCCTTTATGATGCATTATTATAGAAATATCTATTTCAAACATTAATGATTTGTAAATAGTTACCGTAGGCAGTACTATACCGCCTCCTATATATTTATTGTTGGATCTTGTTATAACGGTATCTAAAAATACGGAGTAAGATGAAATGATGGATATTTTAGGAGGAACTGACAGAGAGTCTTGCGCATGTGCGCGGGTAAATATACCCCAGAACATGCAAAAGCATAAAAACAATTTGATCTGATTTTTTAACATCATACTTACCTCTTTAGGATTATTCTATCGGTAGTTATATCCGCCTTAACTCCGCTTATAACTACCGATACGAGTTGCATAAAATCAATCCGGCTGTCGTTTACTTCAGAGTTGTTGTAATCTGCCCACTTTGGTGCATATCTTATAGGAATGTTCATACCTACCGATGCAATCAGTCTTTCGTTATCAAGATGGCAGAAGCCGTCCTTCTTGGTAGCGTCTACAGGCACCCAGCCGTAAACAGGCAGATAAATTTCAGACCAGACGTGGTAGCCGATGTTGCCGGGAGAAAATTCGAACCCGGACTGCTGCCTAGCCGGTATGCCTGCTGCTCTGGCCAGTGCTATAAACAGCTCCGAGTACTGCCCGCAGTCGCCCGTGCAGGTTTTTAACGCGGCTTCAGCGCCCCGCTTTTCTGGCGGGTAAACATATTTCATCGTATCGTTTACCCATTTGAAAATTGCTTCGGCTTTATATAGAGGATTGGTTATTCCATTAATTATTTTTTGAGAAGCCTCTTTTATTTCCGGCGTCTGCTCAAGCAGATACTCCGGCTTAGTATAAAATGATTTTAACGCGGGAGGAATTTTATTCCAATTATCGCTTACAATTTTTTTATCGATGACAGGTTTATAATCGTAGGCTGTATAGCTGAATGTCCTTTCAATTGTCAAGGAATCCCCGTTCTTTAATTTACCGGTCAGGTCCCAAAAGCAAATCCGGTTGCCGTTTTCCGCATCGCTAAACAAATCCGTCGGAGGAGGCGAGCAGCTTAAATTCTTAACGTCTCTTTGATTTGTATGATCAGCTATATCCGAGCTCCAGAGCATTAATGTAGGCGCCTGAGAAGCCGGGATGTTATGTTCCATATTCCATTTCTTCAGGGAATCGCCGGATAGAATTTTTATGTTTTTTATGTGTACCAGCAACTCGCCCTCAACATACCGCGGCTTTGAAAATCCGTTTTCCACAGTTGCTGCTGGCAAATTTGCTTTTTCTAATATGCCCGTAGAAGAACATGCATAGAATATAAAAGAAATAAGTGAGAGCAGAAGATATTTTGAGTAAGAGGCTTTCATTGCGCATAACCGTAAAATTATTCGATGCGATAAAATAAATAAATTGTAGAAAGAATTAAATTGATATTTAAGAAAGGCAGCAGGCTCTTCTAAATCTTTTTTAATATTATGATTGATAGGTCGTCGAACGCGGAGGCGCTGCCGGTAAAGGTATCCACGTAATTTACAATTGCCTTGCCAATTCCTTCGGCATTAAGATTTTTTACCTGCATAATTATATTATGCAGCCTCGCAGTGCCGAAGAATTCGCCGTGTTCATTTTGGGCTTCGGTTACGCCGTCGGAGTATGCTAGAAATAAATCGCCGGAATTCAAATTAATTATCCGTTCCGAATAATTAAATTTATCCATCAGTCCCAGAGCAGGCTCTCCCTTTGGCAGTTCGCTTATGCCTCGGTCGTTCAGCAGCACCGGCGGCAGATGACCGGCGTTTATAAATTTTAGCTCGCAGCTATCGGGCGCAAGCTTGGCATATACCATTGAAGCGAAGAGACCCGGCAGGCTGTCCCGGTGAAAAATTTCATGCAGCTTGGAGCCGAGGCTCGAAAGCGAATCATAATCCGGAGCCAGGGCCCTTATACTTGCCTGCAGCTTAGCCATAAGCAGAGCGGCTTTAAGGCCCTTGCCCGCAACATCGGCCAGCACAACGCCTGTTTTTTCATTGTTAATTTTTAAATAATCAACCAGGTCGCCGCCCACCTCGTTTGCGGAGCGGGTAAACAGCCAAATAGACCAGCCGGGAACTACCGGGCAGCTTTCCGGCATAAGCGCCTGCTGCAATTTACGCCCCGCTTCAAGCTCGTCCTTGGCCAGAAGCTTATCTTTAAGCTCGAGCACGAGGACAAATAAAATTATTACCCCGCCTATCAGCCCTTTATCGTCTGTTTCGGACCGGCCGCTGTCTGTGTAAACAGTCCGTGCGCCTATTATTAGAATTACGCCGAGCAGTACCAGCAGCCTCCTTAGCGGCGTAAGGCGCAGGAACATGCTCTTTAAAATCCAGAATACCTCGTGGGCAATACGACTTACGGTATTCATCCTTTCCAGGCGCGCTTTTTTAGCATCGTCTATATAAAATTTTTTTAATTCTTTATATTCTTTTTTCAGTTCTTCAATAACGTTCAAATGCTTGAAATCGTTTTTCAAGACACGCCCTATACGCGGTTCGCCGGTTTGATGAGCTTCGTAGTTATTCATATTAATAACAACAGTAAAAAATTAATGATAGCCGAGAATATTGAATTATAAAAATTTTTCATTAACTGTTAATTGCCGTAAAAAAATTATAAAATATAAGTCAATTGCACAATTATTATGTGACAAGCGGGAGAAGAATAGTAAGAGCAACCGGCGAAAAAATATCTTAGGAAAAAATCTGTTCGAAGTGATGCTGCATATGAGCGAAGTAATCGTTTATCAGATATTCCAGAGTAACCGGCTCTTCTGCCGGTGGCTTTTCCCAGCAGATAATATCAAGATTATGCTCGTCCCTCGGCTCGCTTAATATTTCTTCCGGTATGGAATCCACAAAGTAAAGAATGTGCTTGTTGTAAGATGACCAGAGTGTAATAAGCAGCTGCCAGGGTGCCTCCTTATAGTTTTGTATCTTAACCCACCTGTTCTCATCATAAGCGTTAAAAATTAATTCCTGGGTAAGCAGCGCGCTTACAAACCTTGCATGGTTGTTCGCAGCCGAGTCAATAAGGTGGCCGAGCACTTCCTTTCTAAGCCATTTGCCGGGCCCGTACGGCTGTGCCGCAAAATCATCATGCATGTCCCTTAGGTTTGATTCGGTAGACTCGATAAAATCCTGATAGTATTCTGAAAATTTTCCCATAACATCCTCTCTGAAAATGTATTCTTGTATATCCTGTTGAACCGTAAAATTGTAAAGCAAATACCGCGTAAATCAAACCGGGAAGACAGAGCCGCGGGTAAAATTACGGCGATACGAATTCACTTTATTGACTGCGGTAAATTTACGAAAAAAATATTAATCGGCGCTTTGGCCGTATTTCTTTTCGCCTGCAGTAACTTTTAAATGAAGATAATTTTGCTTGGGCGGCAAAGGACAGGTAGCAAACTTTGTAAAGGCACACGGCGGATTGTACGCCTTGTTAAAATCAATTATTACTTTTCCTGCCGAATCCGGCTTGCTTGTGTAAAGAAACCTCCCCGCGCCGTATGTTTCCTGACCGCTTGTTTCATCTGCAAAGATTATAAAGAGCTGTCCGTCTTCTTCCAGAGGATCCAGGCGGTACGTGTTTCCTTTAAGAACAAACTCTAGAGAACCCGGAACGGTATCCTGCTCGGTTGTACCTATTATGCTGGGCACCGAAATAATTTTTGGCGGATTGTAGGGGATTAACGTTGCAGTTAATCTCCAATCTTCATTTACAGGGTAAGTATCTATGCCTTTAAAATCTTTTACCAAGGAAGCATTCAGGTTGCGGAGCCTAACGCCGTAAAGATCCTTTCCTCTCTTTATAACGAACCACCTTAAATAGCCCAGGCTTAAAACATCCGGGCTGCCGGAAAGATCGTTATTCATCTCCATTTCTTTTACCGGCTTGCCTGCGCAGGTTACACTAATTCCCGGATTTATTTTTACAGTAACTGCGCCGTTGTATAAATAGAATGAGCCGATAACGCCCGGCGATGTTCCTTTGGGAAAGACTATATCGTTATCCAGGCCGGTCCCGAATTTGTTTTCCCCTCCGTGAAGCCAGAATAAACCAGCCAAGTTTAGCCAGCCGTTTTCTTTTTTAAGGTTGGCTATTCTTTTTTGATGCCATGTATTTATAGATGCTATATACGCCGGGCTTCCTTTTTGTTCTATTCCGTTGCTCTTGCATCCCGCCGCAAACAGCGTAGAAATGATTAAAACAACCGATGCGGTTATTAATTTTTTCATTCCGGATAATTTGTTAGCCATAATGCGTAGCCTTTAATTTGTTTTTGCTGCCGGCAGCTTTTTATAAAAAATTCCTGTTAAGCAGAAGAAAACTAAATTTAATTACGCCGAGAAATATTCTTCAAGCTTTTTAAGAGTATCTTCGTTCGTACGTATATCTTCTGCTATAATCCCTTCCTTAAGGATTACAATCCTCTCGCAGACTTCGGTTACGTGGTTAAGATCGTGGCTGGAGACAAGGATTGTAACATCTTTGTTCTTATTTAAATCCTTTAACAAATTCTTTAACCTGATTACGGTTGAAGGATCGAGATTAGGGAACGGCTCATCTAAAATAAGTATTTGCGGGTTGAACAACAGCGCCGCCGCTATGCCGACTTTTTTCTGGTTGCCCTTGGATAAGTGTCTGATATATTTTTTCTTACCGAGGACCTCGCCGTTAAAAAAATCGGAGAACAAATTTAATCTCGTCCGGGTGTCTTCCTTATTAAGGGAATACAGGCTGCCGAGGAATTCAAAGTATTCTTCGGGTGTAAGGAAATCGATTAAAAAATTTTCGTCAAGGTAAGAGCCGGTATAGCTTTTCCAGTGCTCGCTACCCTTAACATTTTTGCCGTCCGAAAGCACCTGGCCGCTGTCGGCTTTTATAATGTCGAGAATCAGGCTGAAAAATGTCGTCTTGCCTGCGCCGTTGTTGCCTACCAACCCAAAGCTCTCTCCCTTTGGTATTGTAAGTTCGGGAATATTAAGTACGGTAGTTCTGCCGTAAACTTTTGTAAGATTTTTTGCTTCAATCATTTTTTATTTTCCGAAAAATTATGATCGTAGAATTTCTAAGTCTAAAAAAATAACCCCGGTTAATTTTGCAGTGCATTAATAAAGCTGCCTAAACCCGGCAGCCATTTTATATTTTTGTTTATAAAATTGCGCAATGATAAAATTCATAATTTGCTTTTGAAAAAAGATTCCGATTAATCCTATTGCACCCAGCAGAACAAGCGCCTCGTTAATGTTATTCAGAAGAGCGAACGGCAAAAAGATTGCAGTAGGGATTAATAGCGTGGGAATTCCGGCTATATACTGGCTGGCTCCTTTGCCCTGCTGGCTCATCATGCCGATATTAAGATCGAAGCGCTTCCGGTTAAAAGTTGCCAGGTACATCAGCATAAAGGTATTTACCCCGATGTTGTACAAAAAGGCGGCGAAATTAATCGCTATAACCCTGGCTCCAAAATATCCGTACGGCAGGCTAAGGACAAAGAATACGCAGCCGACCGAAACCATGAGCAGATATTTTGCCTTAAGATAATTTAGGAAATTAATTTTCTTTGTAATTATTGCATCAAAGTAGCTGCTTTCCCAGCTAAGGATAAACTGGCCGTAAGTAAGCAAAAACATCCCGGTAATTGCAATGCCGATGTAAATCAACATAATTAAGGATGTAACCGGCATCTGCGGAACGCCCCATTTTTCGGCATTTACAACTACGGTTGTATCGCCTTTAACGTTCAGTACATAGTTTGCCGGAATCGAGCCGTCGCTGTTCAATCTCTGCGCAGACCAATTGCCTAAAGTAACTTTGTAAGTTAAAACAGTGTTCTTATTAACAGGCATAGAGCCTATCCAATTGCCGTTCTTCTGTTTTACAAGTGGCATTCCTTCCGGCTGCCAATTCTTTAGAACGCCCTGGCTGCCCGCAACAAATACCGTGGCTCCGAATGGAATATTATTAGCATTAACTTTAAAAGTAACCTTTGCGCTTTCAGGGTTGTTCTTCATCTGCAATTTGTAAACTTCAATTTTTTGCAGAGTCCTTTTTGTCGGCGGGGGGTATATATCCCTGGTTTCGTATGTGGGATAAATAAGCAAGCCGATAGCAATCATGACGAAAGAATAAACAAGGATGTTCCTGGAGCGCTTGTTGCGCAGGAGTAGTTTAAGTTCAAGCGAAATGTAAACACCAACTTCGCCGAAGCTTTCCAGTATATCGAACAGCTTAAAAGAACCGAAGCGAAACTTCTTCTGGATGGTAAAGCTCTCCAGGTAAAAGTTATTAAGCAGCAGCCGGTAATTTGCCGAATATACCAGAAAGAAAACCGCACCTAGAATCAATACAAATTCCGGAGTCGATATAAAGATTCCGAAAAGGTCGGATGAGAATTTGGATATCGAAAATAAATTATAATAATCCGAAAGCACTGCAGCCGCAAGAATAACAAATGCAGCAAGCCCAGCACGGGAATTTTTAAACGAGCTCTTTTTAATGTAAGCTACCAGAAAGCAGTTTATCAAAAGGAAGAAGATAAAACACGCCAGCCAGGCCAAGCCCTGCACAACGGAATAAGCAGGGATAACTTCCTCAGCCGCAAAAGGAATTACAAGAAAAAGAGGAAGGAAATTAAATAAGCTGAAGAATGACTTTGACAGTAAATAATTAATCAAGGTCGATCTTTTAACGGGCAGACTAAGATAAGGCTTTACAACCAGTCCATGGTTCTTCTGTAGCGCCAGCCTGATCAAAAAGTCGAACAGAAGATAGTAGATTAGAATCCCGTTGAACAGCACCACGGGGTTTTTACCCGGTGCGATTTCCGAAAAAACTTTATCTACCTGTAATCCTATAATAAGGAAGTTCAAAGCCAGGATAAAATACAGCAAGCCTATTAAAATGTTGCCCACCAGGTTTCTTGTCCAAACGGACGACCTGGTTGTTTCTCTCCACTGATTTATGAATAACCGTTTTACCATTTTCACAAATAAATTTTTATACCTTCCAAAACAGCCCCTGACTAGCAGCATTGGAAAAATAAATATTACCCGGATGTCTAACAACTTTATCTTTTATTTTATTCACCATGTTATGCAATTTTATAGCGGTTCGTCCGTATGTAAACCGTTAGTGAAAATATATTCCCACAAATGTTGTCTAATGAGCCATTCATCAAAAAGGAATTAACAGCTAGCGTAAGAATAGATATTTTTACACCGGACACTAGCAAACATGTAAATAAATATATTATAAAAAATGTAACGGGGGATAAAATGAACAGGCAGTCTTTAGAAGAAGTAATAAAGAGAATAGGCGAGCTCGGGAACGAGTGTATTAAAAACATTATGATGCCGATTTCCTCGGTTGCTGCGCTTGAAATAAATGAAAGCCGGGAATCAATAAGGAAAAAAATTAAGAGAAGTAAGCGGACGTTTTATCCTGTTTATAATACCGGCCGTGAAAACTTTGTTGGAATAATCCATATAAAAGACCTTCTGATAAGTGCACTAAGCGGTCCGGAGTGTGACTTGATGGAAGGTATGCACGAGCCGGTTTATTTTAAGGAAGACACAACCGTTCACCAGGTTTATGATATCATGTTTCAATCCAACACCGGTGCGGCATTTATCGTAAATAAAGGGAACAATATCTCCGGCTTTATTACGTTAAGAGATATTACAAAATCGTTTTTAGGAAGCCTCCAGCTTGAAGACGATATGATCGAGTCTTATTATACCCGGCAGCAGGACGGCTCGTGGCTGGTAGACGGGCAAATGCCTGTCTGCAGCTTCAAGAAAGTTTTTAATATAGAAACTCTTCCGAACGAAGAGGCGCAGGCTTTTAAGAACATAGGCGGCTTTTTGATAAATTTCCTGGGCAAAGTTCCATCCGCAGCCGAAGGCATTGAATTTTCCGGATATTCGTTTAAGGTTATCGAGGTAAACGGCAGCCTGATTGAAAAAATAATTATCAAGAAGGCAGGAGAAAAGTAGATGCTAACGCTGGCTGAATTTTCTTATACCGCGTTTAAATTTATTGAGGAGCTTTTCCGCCCACACAAATTCTGATGCAAGAATTGTTAAGCCGACGGGGATGACCAAAGTTGCCGGTCCGGGTGTTACAATAAGTATAATACCCAAAACAAGTACCGTAAAGCCTAGAATTGCTACTACAATTTTCTTCAGCTGTTTAAGAGTTTTCTGCATAAAAGTTCTTGCGTTTCAAAAGAATGAAACTTCTTAAAATTTCCAGTTAATACTTAAATCAAAGTTATATCCGAAATTCCCTCTGAGATGATCAAATTTCCTAAAACGGAAATTTGGTTAACGGAAAGATATTTTAATTTAAATAATTTTCAAATAGAAAATATTGAAAAATTATATTACCGCAGCCGGAAGCTGATTAAGTCTATTTTACCTAACGGCTTAGTGTAAAATTTTGAATGGAGAATTACAGGCAAAATAACGGTTTTAGAGTCGCAGTATAAAAAAGACGGAATTCAGGAAGAATTTGTGAGATTAGAAAGCCAGAATTATTTTCATCTAAAAGCCGATCTCTACCGATTATTCTATTGCTTTTAAAATTAATTATTCTAAATTAACATCATCAAATTCTTCCACTATTAGTTCTAACTATCTTCTATTTAATATCGATTCTTATTTCCATTTAATTTTAGCGATATGCAATTAAACGGCGGAGTTTTTATGAGGACGATTTTAATTTCATCTTTAAACAGTTTGATAAAGTCTGCAGCAGCATTAGCTGCCAAGGCAGGTTTGTTTATTTTAGCGGTCCCTCTGGCGCTGACCACTTTTATTTTAATTATCCCCACCATGGTGCTTTTAGAAGAAGTTAACAGGCTGTTTCACAGAACCGCATGAAATTTTACGGACAGACATTTTTGATATTATAAAGATGGATGCCGTTACGCACGGGATAAAGAAAAAATCCGGCCGGATTATATAAAACCCGGCCGTTGGAAATTATCCTGCTCTTAATGCGCTTACTATATTCAGCCGCGCCGCTCTTACCGAGGGCAGAAAGCCTCCTACGAAACCCATAAAACCTGCAAAGACCAAAGAACTAATTATAATTGACGGAGAAATAGCAAACGAGAATGTAAGCTCTGAGAATGAGCCGAAGTTAAGAGTAGAGACGGAAAATAGCTGAAGGAACGAAGCTAAAAACAATCCGATACCTCCGCCGATAACCGCAATGGAAAGCGATTCCAAAAGGAAAGCGCTTAGTATGCTTCGACGGCTGAATCCGAGTGACCTGAGCGTTCCAATCTCAACTGTCCGGTTGGCAACGGAAGCATACATGGTAATCATTGCGCCTATCACTGCGCCGAAGCTGAAAATTATTGTTATAAAAATTCCGAGTATTCTGATAAAGGTAGACATTACCGCCGACTGGTCTTCAAAATATTGCTTTTCTATTTTCGGTTCAAACTGCTGCAGCCGCTTGTCGGATTCGAATGCGCTTTTAAAGCTGTCGTAGTTTGCAGGGTTATCAAGCTTTAGCGTAACCGTAGAAACTGTCGTTCCGCGATTGAATGCATTAAGTAGCTGAAGAGCATCGCCCCAGAGTTCTGAATCGAATCCGCTGCCGTCAGCCGTAAAAACCCCGACTATCTTCCAGTTGTCTCCCGCAATTTTAACAAAGCTTCCCAACTGTGCGCCTTTGAATCTTTTGGCAATCGCCTCGCCTACTATCAGTTCGCGCATTCCCCACCGGAACATTCTGCCTTGAATCATTTTCATATTAGGTCTAAGCTCATTTATCGGTTTAGAAACTCCTCTAACAGTAATGTTGCTTAACCCGCCGCTTATTTTTTCAAGGTTAATAACAACAACCGGCTCGTACGAAATTAACGGTGTCCCGTCGGCCGATTTGGCAATATGCGGAAGCGTGCTTATAATGTTCTGTATATCCGGTCCGACTATACTCGTTATTTCGCTGGTAGAGGATTTGCGGAATATCATTACGTTATCATTGCTGCCGGTCGCTCTCATAGTCTTCTGTATTCCGTATGCCATCATCAGCACTGCTGCAAACACAAACACGACAAGGGCAATGCCGGCAACCGTAATAAAAGTAGTAAGCTTTCTCGAGCTGAAATTTCGTATCGTATATTTAAATGGAATCTTCATTTTTAAATCCTTTTAAATTCTATCTTCAAAAAAATCCTGTTAAGGTTATTTTGATATTACTTATTTGATGGACTAATAATTATCCGACAAACCTGAAACCTTCTACAATCCTGGTTCTTAATGTTTTCTGTATGGGGAATAGTGCCGCTACTAGTCCAACCAGTACCACAGAGCTTACTCCGATAATAACCGTAACCGGCTCCAGGGAGAATACCGGGAACATTCCTTTTGGAATTACCTCGGCAAAGCCTGCAATAATGGGGAAAGATAAAAACAAGCCCAGCCCGCCGCCAAGCACTGAGATTAAAAGCGATTCGCCCAGAATTATTCCTGCCAAATGTTTGCCCGAAAAACCGAGAGTTTTAAGAACTGCGTATTCGCGTGTCCTTTCGCGCGCCGCCATTATCATGGTATTTCCAAGCACCAGCATTATTATTCCTATTATTATGAATGAAATAAAATTCATCGAAGTGATTATTGCGCTGGATGCCTGAATAAATCCTTGTTGAAATGCGCTCTCGGACTCGGTCTTGGTTTCCGCAGGAGAGTTCTTGAATAGCGCATCTATCTGAGAAGATATGCTTGCAGCCTTCGCGGGATCGTTTATGTAAACCACATACCATCCCACATCGCCTTCCCTGCCCGGCATTTCCTGTTTCATCCTTTCGTCAATGTAGCTCCAGTGAAACAACATTTGAGTCGCATCGGTGGACTGGTATTTGGGTGTATAAATGCCGCGGACTACAAACTCCCAAGTACCCGGGTAAATATCCCCCTCCAGAGTCATCACGTCGCCGATTTTAAGATGATATTTCTTTGCAATCTCCGAGCCGATTACGCAGGAATTCCGCTCTTTCTTAAAAGTGTCAAGCTCGTCTTTCGGAAGGACATATTCGCTGTATACATCAAAATAAGTATCGGCATCAACACCCATGCGGGCAAAAAAATTGCTGGCGTCTATATAAATACCACCGAACCAATTTGCAAATGTTACTTCCTTTACGCCGGGTATGCCTGCAATCTTATCCCTGTAAGAATAAGGCAGCGGGAATATAAACGAAACCGCCTGCCTTACAATTAAACGGTTTGCCGAAGAGGCTTTTTCTCCGGAATACCAAGCCGTTACAACTGTTCTTAAAAGACTGAAGGCTATAACTGCAATGGATATACCGACAATTGTCAAGAAAGTTCTCAGCTTGTGGCGCATAGTATTTTTAAAAATCAATTTGAAGATTTTCATACCGCCTCCTGGATTAAATCTCCCTTTTCAAGATGTCTTACTATATGGGCCTTAGTAGCTGCATGAGGATCGTGTGTAACCATTAGAATTGTCTTATTGAATTCCTTGTTCAGCCGTTCCATCAGTACCAAAATTTCTTCTGCGGAATTTTTATCGAGATCTCCGGTAGGCTCATCGGCAACCAATATAACCGGGTCGGTTACTACTGCTCTGGCAATTGCAACACGCTGTTCCTGCCCGCCTGAAAGCTGCTTCGGATAATGTTCCATCCGGTCTGATAGCCCAACTATATTTAATGCGGTCTCAACATGCTTTTTCCTTTCGGATTTTGAAAGCTTTGTGAGCAGGAGAGGCAGCTCAACATTTTCGTATGCGGTTAAAACCGGCATCAGGTTGTAGAACTGGAAAACAAAGCCGACATTATTTGCGCGCCATTTGGCCAATGCCGATTCCCCGAGCCTGGAAATGTCTGTTCCTCCCACAATAATGCTGCCCCTGGAAGGCTTGTCTATTCCCGAAATCAAGTTGAGCAGCGTGGTTTTTCCCGAGCCTGAAGGTCCCATCAACGCAAGAAACTCGCCTTCTTCAATATCTAAAGTTATATTGTGCAGAACCGAAGTCTCAATGCTGTCCCGCCAATAAGACTTATACACATTTTGAACCTGGATTATGTTTGACATTTTATCTCCGTTAAATCATTTAATACTAATTGCACATATTGCTTAAAATGACGGTGGGCGTTAATGAATTTTTACCTTAACGCCGTCTCTTATTTTATCGCTTACATTGTCGATTACTTTGTCTCCGCCGGCCAGCCCGGATTTAATTTCAATGTAAGAATCAAACTTCTGCCCGGTTGCAACGGGAATTTCAACTGCCGAATTATTTTTTACTATGAACACACACGTCTTGCCGTTTATTGTTGTTACCGCAGTAACAGGTACAGAAAGCACGGGTTGCTGAGTGCCGGTTTTAACGTTTTCCTTTGATAGAAATATTACCTTGGCGCTCATCTCGGGAAGAACACGGCTGTCGTAGGATTTAAAACCCACCTTAACCGTTACCGTGGCCTTTGTTCTATCTGCAGTGGGAACTATTTTGAAAACGTAGCCAGGATAGCTGTGGTTTGGATAGGCATCAAGAGTAATGTCGCAGTTCTGGTTTGTAGAAATTCTTTCAATATTCGATTCCGAAACATCGGCTTCTACCTGTAGAGATTTCATATCTGCAATTGTTACTACTGCAGCTTTGGAATTTACTCCGGCAGCCAGAGGTGCAACTATTTCCCCCACATCGGCATTCTTGGTTAAGACTGTACCGTCGAACGGGGCGCGGATAATCGTATTCTCAACAGCTACTTCGGCAGCCTGTTCCTGGGCCTTTGCAAGATCAATTGAAGCGAGCAGCCTTTTGTAGTTGGCTTCAGCCGCATCAACTTCGGCCTGGGTTGTAGAGCCGGTGTTAAATAAAGCCTTTTCACGTTTGTAGGTGTTCTCAACCTGCTTTTCGTTCGCTTCCTGAAGTTCCAGGTTCGCTTTGGTTTCGGCTAGCTGTGCTTTCACGTCGCTGTCTTCCAGTCTTGCAATAATTTCATCCTTCCTTACTTTGTCTCCCTCAACAACGCCAAGATAAATGAGTCTGCCGGTGCCCTTGGATGCAACGGCAGCTTTTCTCTGGGCAACAACATAGCCGCTTGCCGTAAATACGGCGCTTGCTGCCGAAGGCGATTGAAGTACCGCCGTTGCCAGCGTAACTTCTACAGGGGGATTTACCAGTGAATTATAAAAATTATAGCCGAAGTATATAATAACCAATACAGCTGCAAGCGAGACGGCAGCATATATCTTTTTTCTGGTTCCGGAAGTCGGTTGCCTTTCCGATTTATTAATCTTTAATGATGACAGATCGGTATTTTTTGTTTCCATTTAAAATATGTTTTTGTTTAAAAATTTGTTTTCATCAATGCTTATTAGTTAAGTAAGCACGGTTTTTATAGAAGAATTTTTTCCGGAGTATTGCAAGATAGTTAGTCTTCTAGTTCTTTGCAAAAGAAGCCCAGGCGGTTTACTTCTTTCTCCACTTCCTCAATTGATAAATCTTCCGATATAACTCTTAGTACCTTATCGGCGTCTTCCAGGTCGATGGTGCAATCGTATATGCGGGGGCTACAGTATAATACCTTTTTTACTTTGTTAAAGCTTTCAGCAGAGTTTATGTTCGTTTTAAATATTAATGGTTCCATATTCAGGTCCGTTACTTATAATCAAATCAAATTTTGCCGGTAAAATTATACGCTTGCCTATTCCGGTAAAATAAGAAATCGGTAAACATCGGAAATTTACCGGTAATTCTGCTGTGCCTTTTACCGGAGTATTGCGCACAAGATTATTGCAGGAATTGTTATATCCATTTTGTTCTTATATTAGAGCATCAAAAAATAAATCCGTTAAGGAACAACAAATGGAGCCGACAAGTCATAAAATTATTTTCGGCAGCTCCGTCAACATGAGGGAAGTTGAATCAAATTCCGTAAATCTCGTAATCACCTCGCCGCCTTACCCTATGATTGAAATGTGGGATGATATGTTCGGGAAAATGAACAATGAAATTAAAGATGTCCTTATGACCAACAGGGGCAATATTGCTTTCGAGCTGATGCATAAAGAGCTGGATAGAGTTTGGACCGAATGCTACCGCGTGCTTAAGGATGGTGGAATTTTATGTGTAAACATAGGCGACGCAGTAAGGACGATTGAAAAGGATTTTATATTGTTCCCTTCTCATTCGCGCATCATCAGCTTCTGCAGCAAACTTAATTTCTCCAATCTTCCGAATATTATATGGAGAAAGACTACCAATGCGCCGAATAAATTTATGGGCTCGGGAATGTATCCGCCCGGAGCTTACGTTACGCTAGAACATGAATACATTTTGATTTTCCGAAAGGGAAAGAAAAGAGAGTTCAAACTAAACGATGAAAAACGGAGGAGGCAGGAAAGCGCCTACTTCTGGGAAGAAAGAAACAGTTGGTTTTCGGATGTCTGGTTCGGCCTGCAAGGCACCAGACAAAAACTGGAAGATAAGAAGATTAGAAACCGCAGTGCCGCCTACCCTTTCGAGCTGGCAATAAGATTATTACTTATGTTCTCTATAAAAGGAGATACCGTCCTCGATCCTTTCCTGGGCACCGGCACCACTATGGCAGCAGCCATGTTCGCCGGAAGGAACAGCATCGGATTCGAAATCGAGAAAAGCTTTTTAAGCGCTATTAATTCAAAGATAGGCGAAGTAAAGGATCTGTCCTGCCGGTTTCTTAGGGAAAGAATTACCGGGCATAGAGATTTTTGGAAAGCAGGGAAGGAATTAAGCCTGCTGGATATTCGAATATATTTTATGATATACCGTGTATAAGCCGGCAGGAACGAAAAATGAAATTCCATACAATCGAAAGTGTTGACAAGAAGAAATCCTCCGCGTATCTGGTTAAGTATAAAGAATTGACCAAAGAGGAATTTGCCGAATATTATACAAATAAACTTGCCTAATAATACCTCTAAGCGGAATTGTTGTTTGTAAAGGCGGTTTAACGGATTATAAATTAAACAGCATTTAAAAAGGGGTAAAAACCTAAATTTTTCCCGGTAGTATTCGATTATAATACAGTGGTTTAATTATCTGTATTCGTAAATAATGCATTTTGAATATATTAGTAGAGAAGTGAGAAATTATGCCGAAGCTTGTTGTGCTGGAAGAAATAAAAGAGGGAATGGAGCTTGCGCTTCCGTTAAAAAATAAGTTCGGGCAGGTGCTGCTTTCGGCAGATGTACGCCTGGAAAACAAGCACAAAAAGATTTTGAAAATGTGGGGTGTTACTGCTGTTTATATAAAAGAAAATAACAACGAATATAAAGATATTGATTACAGCGAGGAGACAAAGGGCGAAGCTGCAAAATTATTGGGCCTCCGTTTGAAGTGGACACCGAAAAATCAAAATGAAGAAGATTTATACGAAATGGCGCTGAGGAATATTCTTGAGAAGCATTTTTAACAACGGGAAGAATAATTGAACTTAATTGAAAAAATAATATCCGGGGTAAATAATCTGCCTACTTTACCCACAGTATATTCTACACTGGTGGAAGCGGTTGAAAATCCCTTAACCTCTTCGGATCACCTTGCCCATATCATCTCTTCCGATCAAGTCTCGGCGTTTAAAATATTAAAAGTGGTCAACTCGCCCTTCTATGGCTTCCGCGGCAAGATTGACACTGTTTCCCAGGCAATACTGCACCTGGGGTTTAACGAAGTAAAAAATATTGTATTTGCCCTTTCTGTAATAAATTTCTTTTCAGAGGACAAGATTATCCAGAAGTTTCGCCCGGTAGATTTTTGGGCTCACTCAATCGGGGTGGGCATTGCAACCAGGATTATTGGAACTGTTATAGGCGAGCGGAACATTGAAAATTATTTTCTTGCCGGTATAATTCATGATATCGGCAAGCTTGTGTTCTACGAATTTGCACAGAAGGATTACGAGCGCGTGCTGGAAATTGTGGAATCGAAAAATTGCAGCATAAAGGATGCGGAAACAGAAATTTTCGGAATAGACCATACGGTGGCCGGGCAAATGCTGGCCGAAAAGTGGAAGCTTCCTCAGAGCATTCAAAACACCGTACGCTACCATCATACCGGCTATGTTGCCGGAAGTCCGGACGTTCTTGTTGCGGCAGTGCATATAGGAGATATTATTGCCAGGATGCTCGAACTCGGCTACCCGGGCGACAACCTGGTTCCTGAACCTTTTCATAAGGTATGGGAAGTTTTAAACATCCCCAAAGGCTTTTTTTACCTGATGAGAAAAAGACTGATTGGGGACTTTACCCAAACCGTGCGTCTGATGCTGGCGGAATAAATATGTGTATGAGCGGCTATGAAAAACTTAGATAAAAATATTCCAAACTCCGACTTTCTGAGTGCGGTTGCCGGATTTAATTCCGTCTCCATTCAGAATAAAACGCAGTTTGAGATTATTTCTGAGGGGCTGTCAATTTATAAGTGCCTGCCGTTCTGCAATGGCGCTGCTCTTTTCCTGCTTAACAGCGATGACTTCGACTTTTATTATAAAGCCTCAACGGTTGGTGTTAACGAGGCCGAAATAAAAAATATTTTCCGGGAACTGGCTCTTAAGGAGGAAGTTACTAATGCGTTAAGCACAGGCGAGATAACCGGGATCGATCAAAATTCGGCTGCCGGGCAAGTAAGCTATTGCGTAATTCCTCTTACCGTTAAGACCGGCGTAATAGGTATCTGCCTTTTGATAATGCAGGGTTCCGTTTCCGGGTATTCCGGCGAGTTTACAGCCTGCAGAATATTTTCAAACTATTTTGCCCAGTTGCTTTACTCCTTGCAGCTTGAAGAGGAAATCTTATTCTTAAAGGAAAGCACCGAGCAGAAAATTGCACTTCGAACAAACGATTATGTGCAGAGCACAAACGAGCTGAAGGCGATACTGGATTCGGTTCAGGTGGGAATTATCATCGTTGAAAAATCCACAAACCAGATTGCCGATGCCAACAAAGCTGCAACCGAGCTTATCGGCATCAGCAAGGAGAAAATAATCGGATCGCAAAGGAATAATTATTTCCTTTTAACCAATTTAAAAACCTACTCGGATGATTTTGTAACTAACCACGAAGGCCTGCTCAAAAAAAACAACGGCAATCTAGTTCCCGTTATTATTACCGTTGCAGGAATTAGGCTTGGCGACAAAATGTACAGCATAGAAAGCTTTATGGATATTTCCGAACGGAAAAGGATGGAAGATGCTCTTCATAAGGCGCATTATGAGCTGGAGCTGAAGGTTGAAGAGAGGACGCTTGAGCTTTCTAGTGCCAACAAGGAACTCCAAAAGCAAATAAGCGAAAGAATAAAAGCCGAGGAGGAAAAATTAAAGCTTTACTGGGCAGTGCAGCAGAGCCCCATCTCTATTGCCATTACAGACCTCGAAGGAAAAATTGAGTATGTTAATCCCCAGTTTACCGAAATGACAGGATTTGAATTTGAGGAGGTACTGGGCAAGGATTCCTTCTCCTTAAAGTCCGTTGATGTTCCCGACGCTACCAAGAAGAAAATTAATAATTCGCTTATAAGGGGATATAAATGGCACGGTGAATTTAAGAACAGGAAAAAGAACGGCGAGCTGTTCTGGGTTTCATCGTTCATCTCTCCTCTAAGCAATATGCAGGGCGAGCTTTCCAACTACCTGGAAGTTGAAGAAGATATTACCGAGAAGAAAAAGGCCGAGATTGAATTGCTTACCGCAAAAGAGAAGGCAGAAGAATCTGATAAATTAAAATCCAGCCTGCTTTCCAACATGAGCCACGAGTTCCGCACGCCGCTGAGCGGTATTTTGGGCTTCGCTCAAATTTTAATAAACGAGATAACCGACCCGCTGCTTTCCGGCATGGTTAAGGATATTTATTCATCGGGCAAACGGCTTATGGATACACTGAACGGAGTATTGAATCTGTCGCGGTTCGAAGTGATGCAGCTGTCCACAGATACCTGCGTAATAAATCTGCCCGGGCTGCTGGAAAAAATTATAGTACCGTACACGGATGCAGCCAAGAGAAAATCGCTGGAGTTCAATTTTGAAATTGTACGCAGGCAGCTTTTCACTCTAGTGGACTCCGACCTTATTACGCAGGCTGTAGGCTATGTTATAGATAATGCCGTCAAGTTTACCGAAAAGGGCTCGGTTACGATAATACTAGATTCGGCTTACAATAAGGGTAAGAAATGGGCGGTGATAAAAATTCGTGATACTGGCATCGGGATAGACGGGAAAGATCATCAGCTAATTTTCGAAGCCTTCAGGCAGGCCAGCGAGGGCTTCAGCAGAAACTTTGAAGGGATAGGGCTGGGATTAACTCTGGCCGAAAGGATTATATACCTAATGAACGGGAACATTACGGTGGAAAGCAGTTTGATGAACGGAGCTACTTTTACAATCTGGCTTCCGCTGGCGGAAAGATATGAACCCGCATTAATGGGATAACTTCAATTTAAACTGTGTGCAGATAAATAAAAATTTCTATCCGCCCTCATCGTAATTCAGCGCAGGTCTCAGCCATCTTTCCACTTCGTCCAGGCTCATGCCTTTACGCCTGTGGTAATCCAGCACCTGGTCTTTGCCAATTTTTCCCACGTTAAAATATTTCGATCCGGGATGAGCAAAATACAGCCCGCTTACCGAGGCAGCAGGATACATTGCCAGGCTTTCAGTAAGAGTTATAGATGCATTTTTTTCAACGCCAAGCAGATCAAATATTATCAGCTTCTCTGTGTGGTCCGGCTGTGCCGGGTAGCCGGGCGCCGGGCGTATGCCAGAGTAGCTTTCGCTAATAAGCGCCTCGTTGGAAAGATTTTCTTCAGCGGCGTACTTCCAGAATTTTTTTCTCACCAGTTCGTGCAGGTGCTCTGCAAAGGCCTCTGCAAGCCTATCGGCAATTGCCTTTACCATAATGCTGTTGTAGTCGTCGTGCTCTTCTTCAAATTTTTTAATAACCGGCTCAATGCCTATTCCTGCGGTTACTGCGAAGGCGCCTACATAGTCCGGTATGCCGGTCTCTTTGGGCGCAATAAAATCGGCTAGGGCAAGGTTAGGCAGGTTATCCGACTTTTTAGTTTGAGAGCGCAGAGTATGCAGCACTCTCCTTACTCCTTTCCGGGAGTCGTCTGTATATACTTCAATATCGTCGCCTACGGAATTTGCGGGGAAAATACCGAAGACGCCGTTGGCCTGTAACAAGTGCCCGGCAATAATTTCATCCAGAAGCTTGTTCGCATCATCATAAATTCTTTTCGCCTCGGCGCCTAATTTTTTATCATCGAGTATCGCAGGGTACTTGCCCTTTAGCTCCCATGTCTGGAAAAAAGGAGTCCAGTCTATATATTCGCGAAGAGTGCTAACCGGATAGTCGTTTAATATTGTTATTCCCGGGGTCTCAGGCCTTTTTATTTTAACGCTGTTCCAGTCCGTCTTAAGCCTGTTCTGCCTTGCAGACTCTAGAGAAATATAATTTCTCGCCTCCCTTTTCTTTAAATGATCTTCCCGGATTTTTTGGTATTCCTTATTAAGATCATTGACGAATTTTTCTTTTGCATGCTTATCGTTTGTAAGGAGGCTGCTTACTACCGGAACGCTCCTGGACGCATCGAGCACGTGAACCGTGGTGCCGCTGTAGCCCGGGCTTATTTTAACCGCGGTATGAATTCTAGATGTAGTAGCGCCGCCAATCAATAGCGGAATCTTTAATTCCTGCCGCTCCAATTCCTTTGCTACATGAGCCATTTCATCTAGCGACGGGGTAATAAGACCGCTAATGCCTATTACGTCCGCATTTTCTTGTATTGCGGTACGGATTATCTTATCCGAGCTTACCATTACGCCCAGGTCAATCACTTTGTAATTGTTGCAGCCGAGAACAACGCCGACAATGTTCTTTCCGATGTCGTGCACATCTCCTTTTACCGTAGCCATTATAATCTTGCCGGCCTCTCCCCGTCCCTCAGGCGCCCCACCTAAATCCTCCCCAAGCGGGAGGTCTTTTACCGAATGCAAGCTTTTAAGTTCTTCCGAAATTTTATCCAATACTTTATCGATTTCATTAATTACTTCTTCGTTTTTAAATTTAATAACTTTAAATCCTTGTTTGACTAACCAATCTGTTCTTATTTCATCCGACTCCCGGTTTTCAGGCAGTTGATGAATTAGTCCGTCGAGCTCAATTACAAGTTTTTTTTGAAGGCAAACAAAATCTGCAATGTATTGCCCGATTATATGCTGTCTTCTAAATTTAAATCCCTCAAGTTGTTTTGACTTCAATTGTTCCCATAAAATCAATTCCGCATCAGTGGGATTACTGCGGTTTTTCTCGGCAAACTCTTTTAGTAGTGGATACAGAATAGGATCAGCCATTTCATATCCAAAATGTTTTAATTCCCCTTCCTTTTGGGAAGGGGCAGTGGATGGGCCTTTGATATATGGTTCCAGGTAAGTCACCGCCTTCTTCATCACTCTTGCGCTCTTTACAACCTGCGGTAAAAACATTTTTCCGGCGCCAAACAGATCGCCGACAATATTCATTCCCGCCATTAACGGCCCCTCAATTACGTCCAGCGGCTTTGCATATTTTTTCCGTGCCTCTTCGGTGTCTTCTTCAATAAAATCGACTATACCTTTAATCAGTGCGTGCTTCAGTCTTTCTTCAACAGGCAGGCCTCTCCATTCGTCTTTCTTTACTTCTTCTTTATCTTTCTGCTTAACGGTCTCTGCAAAATCAACTAGCCGTTCCGTTGCATCTTTTCTTCTGTTGAACAAGACATCTTCGACCAAAGTCAGCAGGTCTTTCGGTATTTCTTCATAAACCTCAAGCTGGCCGGCGTTAACTATTCCCATGTCCATGCCTGCTTTAATAGCATGGTAAAGGAAAGCCGAATGCATTGCCTCGCGTACGGTATTGTTGCCCCTGAACGAGAACGAAATATTGCTTACGCCGCCGCTTACCTTTGCAAGCGGAAGGTTCTTCTTAATCCACCTTGCCGTTTCAATGTAGTCTATCGCGTAGTTGTTGTGCTCTTCAATGCCGGTGGCAACTGTAAGAATATTCGGGTCGAAGATAATATCCTGCGGCTGAAAGCCTACTTCTTCGGTAAGAATTTTATAAGCGCGCCTGCAAATCTCTATTCTTCTTTCGAGCGTATCGCCCTGTCCTTTTTCGTCGAAGGCCATAACGATTGCCGCAGCGCCGTACTGCAGTATTTTGCGCGCATGATCTTTAAAAACCGCTTCGCCTTCTTTTAAGCTGACTGAATTAACAATGCTCTTGCCCTGCAGGCACTTTAAGCCGGCTTCTATAACCGACCATTTGGATGAATCGATCATTATCGGGAGCTTGGCAATATCAGGTTCCGAGCCGAGCAGGTTTAGGAACTTGGTCATTGCAGCTTCGGAATCCAGCAAGCCTTCATCCATGTTAACATCCAGTATTTGAGCACCGCCGTCCACCTGGCTTCTGGCTACGGACAAAGCTCCTTCAAAGTCGCCGGACAATATTAACTTCTCAAATTTCTTTGAGCCGGTAATGTTCGTCCTTTCGCCTATGTTCACAAAATTTGTTTCCGGCCGGATGATTAAAGGCTCTAGCCCGCTTAGCCTTAAGTATGGAATTGATTCCGGAATTTTTCTCGGCTTAAAATCGGCTGCAATTCGTGATATCATTTTAATATGATCCGGGGTTGTGCCGCAGCATCCGCCTACAATGTTAAAGAATCCCTCGCCTGCAAACTCCCTAAGTACCGAAGACGTGTACTCGGCAGTCTCTGTGTATTCTCCCATTTCATTCGGCAGGCCTGCATTGGGATAAATGCTTACGAAGCAAGACGCAATTTTGGATAGCTCTTCTATAAAAGACCGCATCTGCTTTGCGCCGAGCGCGCAGTTAAGTCCCACGCTTAATAAATTTTTCGTATGCGAAATTGAAATCCAGAAAGCTTCGGTTGTTTGCCCGGATAGTGTTCTGCCGCTCTGGTCGACAATCGTCCCGGAAATCATAACGGGGATTGGTGCATTGTCTTTTCTGCACAGTTCATCTATAGCATAGATGGCAGCTTTGGCGTTCAGTGTATCGAAAATTGTTTCGACGAGCAGTACGTCTGCCCCGCCGTCAATCAAGCCTTTAGCCTGTTCCAGGTAAGCGGCCGCCAGCTGGTCGAAGGTAACTGCCCTGTAGCCCGGATCGTTAACATTCGGAGAAAGGGAGGCGGTCTTGTTCGTCGGCCCTAGCGACCCGGCAACAAATCTCGGCTTGGATGGATTTAGTTCGGTAAACTCGTCTGCGGCTTCGCGCGCAATTTTAGCTGCCCGGTAGTTCAACTCGTAGATTATGTTTTCCAGCTTGTAGTCGGCTTGAGAAATTGCAGTGCCGCTGAAAGTATTCGTCTCTATAATATCGGCGCCTGCTTCCAGGTAGGCGCGGTGAATTCCTTTAATTATTTCCGGTTGGGTAATGCATAAGAGGTCGTTGTTTCCTTTTAAATCGTAAGGGTGATCTTTAAATCTTTCGCCCCTAAAGTCGGCTTCCGTTAAGCGATGCCTCTGAATCATTGTACCCATTGCACCGTCGAGAACAAGTATTCTTTCGCTAAGTATTTTTTTTATCTTTTCGAATTTGTTATCCATCTTAATCTTTTGTAATCGTGTGCAAATATAATTAAATTGAGTCCTATTAAAAAGTTGCATTGGAAAGCATTAGGGCGTAATTATGATAGCTGTTACCGGCGGCGCGGGCTTCATCGGCAGCGCAATAGCCTGGAGGTTGAATACTCTTGGCGAAGATAAAATTATTATTGTGGATGAACTAGGCCTGGAAGAGAAATGGAAAAATCTTGTCGGTCTTAGTTATTACGACTTTATAAACAAGGACGAATTTATAAAAGGCATAGAAGCCGGTAAGGATTTCAATTTTACCGCGGTTATTCATATGGGCGCCAACTCTTCAACAACCGAAAAGGACGCCGACCATCTTTTAAAAAATAATTATGAGTACACCAAGAAGCTGGCCGAGTACTGCTTAAGCAAAGGCGTAAGGTTCATCTACGCATCGTCGGCGGCAACTTACGGCGACGGCTCGCTCGGCTTTGACGACGACGAGAAGCTTTGCGCAAGGCTTAGGCCGCTTAATATGTACGGATACTCTAAAAACCTTTTTGATATAAGGGCGGTAAAGAAGGGCTACATAGATAAGATAGCAGGCATAAAATATTTTAACGTCTACGGCCCCAACGAATACCATAAAGGCGACATGCGCAGCGTAGTGCACAAAGCCTTTGAACAGGTAATGAGCACCGGGAAGGTAAAGCTATTTAAATCCTGCAATCCAAATTATAAAGACGGCGAGCAGATGAGGGACTTTGTTTATGTTAAGGATGCGGTTGACATGACTCTGTTCTTTTTGGAAAGGAAGGACAGGAACGGATTGTTTAATGTAGGTTCGGGAAAGGCGCGCACCTGGAACGATCTTGTTACTGCATTGTTTAATGCAGCCGGCAAGCCGGTTAACATTGAGTATATTGATCTACCCGGACACCTTGTTGAAAAGTACCAGTATTTTACCGAAGCCAGGCTTGAAAAAATAAAAAAAGCCGGCTACTCGAAAAATATAAACTTGCTGGAGGAAGGAGTAACCGACTATGTTAAAAACTATCTGTTAAAGGATAGATACTTCGGGATATAGAGCTTGCGGCTTAACCGGGGTGCGACCGATAAAATTAATTAAATGGTATATCCTCATCGTCGTCGTATAAGTCGTCTTCATCCTCGTCGAAGTCAAAGTCCTCTTCATAGAAATCTTCATTTTCATCCGGCTCTTTTTCAAAGTCGTCGTCCTCGTCTTTAAATTCGTCCTCGTCTTCGTCCTCATCGTTAAAGTCGTCTTCATCCTCAAAGTCGTCGTCTTCGTCGTCAAAATCGTCGTCTTCGTCTTCCTTCTTTTTCCTGCCGAGATTCAAAATCAAATTATCATCGTCTTCTTTTCCGGCTGCCGGGAACACAGAGCTAAGCTGGTCTTCGATTAATTTCTCGATAGATTTATATTCTTCTTCCGGAACGTTAAAAGCGCTTTCCATTACAAACGATCTCCTATTGTTATATTTAATTTGTATACTAAAATTAAAAATACTCTTACAATATTTCCAAAATTTTTGAAAGAGTAAAATAAAATTATGATTATATTTTGTTTAACAAAAATAATATAAATAGAACGTGTTAAAACTTAATTTAGTCCGGTTTCAGTGTCAATACAATTGTTAATCTTTAAGGGAAATAAATATGAAGCTTGCAACATTATGCTATGTGAAAGATAAAGGAAAAAATAAAACACTAATGCTGCACAGGGTAAAAAAGGAGAACGATTACCACGAAGGCAAATGGAACGGCCTGGGCGGCAAGCTGGAAGAAACGGAAACCCCGGAGGAGTGCGTGATTAGAGAGGTTAGAGAAGAGTCCGGTTTAACAATCTCATCGCCCCGCATGCACGGCTTTATTACCTTCCCGGTATTCGACGGCAAGGACGACTGGTATGTGTTTATCTTTACCGCCGATAAATTTGAAGGTGAATTGATAGATTCAAGCGAAGGTGTACTTGAGTGGATTCCCGACGATAAAATTACCGGATTAAATTTGTGGGACGGCGACGCCGTTTTTATGAAGTGGCTAAATAACGATAAATTCTTCAGCGCAAAGTTTATTTATGAAAACGGTAAGTACGTTGACCACCAGGTGTTTTTTTATTGACAGCCGTTGATGCCTGCTTTATAAAACGGAAAATTTTTAATTACTTAATTTTGTTGATTTAATGATTTCAATTATTGTTCTAGCCGCCGTATTCATTTTAATTGCCGTAAGACAGGTGGGCAGCGTAAAATTGCAGATCTGGCAAATAATGCTGGGCGGTGCTGCCGTTGTTCTAGCAGCAGGGCAAATTTCTCCCGCCGCTGCCTTGCAGTCTATAAACTTCGATGTAATCGTATTCCTTTTGGGAATGTTTATTGTTGGCGAAGCCCTTGTAAGAAGCGGATACCTTGCTTATATGTCTTATAATTTTTTTAAGGGGGCAGGATCGGCGGACTCTCTTGTGCTTCTGCTTATTTTCGGTATGGGTATCGTTTCCGTTTTTTTAATGAATGATACGGTAGCGGTTATAGGAACGCCGGTAGTGCTTATGCTGGCGGAGAAAAACAATCTTCCGCCTAAGATGCTGCTGCTTGCCCTTGCATTTGCAATTACTACGGGCAGCGTAACAAGCCCCATCGGCAACCCGCAGAATTTGCTTATTGCTCTTAGCGGAGGCACCGGCAACAGCTTTACTACCTTTTCAAGGTTTTTATTTATTCCCACCGTTATTAATTTGTTTATTGCTTATGCGCTGCTAAAGGTATTCTATAAAAAAAATTTCCATAATGTAGAGCTTAACCATTATCCGGAAGCAATAACCGATGCAAGGCTGGCAGCTCTTTCCCGCATTTCGCTGGCTATTATTCTTGTGCTGGTATTTGTAAAGATTGCTATCGTCTTCCTAAGGCTGCCGGTAAATTTTAAGCTTACTTACATCTCTATCTCTGCGGCACTCCCCATAGTTTTGTTCAGCACTAAAAGGATTAGCATACTAAAGAAGGTTGATTGGCATACGCTAATATTTTTTGCAGCGATGTTCGTTTTGATGCAAAGCGTTTGGAACAGCGGGTACTTCCAAAGGATTATTGTCCATTCAAAAGTAGATATCACTTCCAATATTATGGTCCTCGGCGTAAGCGTTCTGCTTAGCCAGCTTATTTCCAACGTGCCTCTGGTTGCATTGTACATGCCGGTTCTTAGTCACTTACATGTTTCGGTTGACGGATTGATGGCGCTTGCCGCAGGCAGCACGGTAGCGGGCAACATGTTCATCCTAGGTGCAGCCAGCAATATAATTATTATTCAGAATGCGGAAAGAAGAAGCAAAGTTTCTTTAACGTTTTTTGAGTTTGCCAGAATAGGAATACCCCTGACGGTTCTGAATGTTATAGTCTATTATCTTTGCCTAAAGTTGTTTTAATCCGCCTAACGAGCGGGCTGCCCGCCTTGTCGCAGCGGAACATGGTTCATGATTCATTTTGGGTATAACATAGCGCGGCAAGCCGCAATGGAAGATGTTTGATTGAAGATGGGAAAAAATTAAAATATCTTGATATAAAAAACGAAAAAATTTTTAATTGCCCGAAACTTTTATTCTACTTAAGTGTCTATTAAGTAAATAAATATTTTTGTGTTTCTTTTTAGCGGGGATACTTTTAATATTGCATAAAGAAAACATACAAATCATTAATTTCCCAAATAATATGGGGGAAAAGTAAGATGAGTTTAAAGAGGGTTCATGTATGGTTAAAGAAAAGCTTTTCAATAGCATCGTTAAAATCTTTTTTAGATAAATTCGACGGGTACCTTAAAGGCACAAAGCTTCCCCCGCTATTAAAAAACGCGCGGCTCGTCTCCGGTGCATCGGCAGCAATTATTATAATCTTTTTTATTTTGTTCATCAGGTCTTTTTCAGCTGCAAAGACCAAAGTGCCCGTCTACAAAGTTGTAAAAGGCAATTTCCTGGTTTCAATTACGGAAAGCGGCGAGATTAGAGCGAAGAACTCAACATCGGTAGTAACACCACGGGTGCAGGGCAATTTAAAAATAATTTACATTGTACCGGAAGGAACGTATGTTCACGCTGGGGATACCGTAGTAAAATTCGATCCCACAGAAGCATTGACGAACCTGAAGAACGCAGAGTCGAAGCTGGAGATTACCGAATCGGATAAGGCGAAAATGCTGGCAGATCAAAAATCCCAGCTTACAAACCTGGAGTCTGCACTGAAAGGCGCAGAGCTTTCCTATGAGCTGTCCAAGCTTAACCTTGAGCAGATGAAATTTGAAGCCGAGATAAAACAGCAGCAGGCAAAGCTAGAGCATGAAAAGAATCAGCTTAGCTTAACTAAGGCAAAGCAGGACCTGGAGTCGCAGAAGATTATTCAAAAATCCGAATTGAGCAAAATCGATATACAGGTTCAGCAGGACCGCTCTAACCTGGAAAAGGCTAAGCGAGATCTTTCAACATTAACGCTTACCGCACCTAAAGAAGGATTGGTAGTTTACGAAGTAAACTGGAGTACCGGCAGAAAGGTAATGATAGGCGATACTCCCTGGCCCGGCATGCCGATTATAAGCCTGCCGGACCTGTCTGCAATGCAAAGTATGACGTACGTGAACGAGGTCGACGTAAGCAGAGTACGCAAAGGCCAAAAAGTTCTTGTAAAACTAGATGCATTCCAGGACAGTACCTTTGCCGGAGTTATTTCTTCGGTAGCCTCGCTAGGAAGAAATAAGGATAGAAATTCCAATATAAAAGTATTTGAAGTTGAGGTGGATATTAATTCCCAGTCATCCATATTAAAGCCGGGCATGACTACCAGCAACAAAATAATAATAGACCAGGTGTCCAATGTTATTTACGTACCGCAGGAATCAGTCTTTGAAAAGGCAGGGAAGAAAATTGTTTACGTAAAGAACGGCTCTGGCTTTGATGACCAGGTAGTAGAGACCGGAGAGAAGAGCGAGAACTACATAGTTGTTACCAGGGGCTTAAATTCCGGCGACGAAGTTGCGTTGATAGATCCCAACATTAAGCCGGATGAGTTTGAGTTGAACAGCGAGAAGAGCAAATCGGTAAACTACCCTTCTACGGTGAAGTGATGAAAGCTTTCGAATCATTCATGATCGGCCTTGCGGGGCTGCGCTCCAACAAGCTTCGCGCCGCACTAACGATGCTGGGTATAGTGTTCGGGGTAGCTGCGGTCATAGCAATGATGTCAATAGGCGAAGGCGCCAAGCAGGAAACCCTGCAGCAGATTGAGCTGATGGGGACGAACAATATAATCATCCAAAGGCAGGCTATTAAGCAGGGAATAAAAGAATCGAAGGCGATGTTCTCGCCCGGGCTAAACCTAGAGGATGCAAAATCAATTAAGGAGCTTGTTCCTTTAATAGAATATGTTACGCCGCAGAGGGAAATGGAAAACAAGCTGATATATAAATCTTACATACTCGATGTCAGGTTCATCGGTACAACGCCGGAATATCCGCACACATTCAACTCAAAGCTTGAGGAAGGGACTTTCTTTCAGAATTTTCATCTTTCGGAGTACGCCAATGTATGCGTTATCGGCTCGGCGATAAAGGAGAAGCTTTTTAAGTTTGAGGATCCTCTGAAAAAGAAAATTAAAATAGACGACCAGTGGTTTGAAATTATAGGCGTAATGGCCCCGAAAGATATTTCAAGCTCGACCGGCGGATTAGGCCTGCGCAACTTTAACGAAGACGTTTATATCCCTATTACAACAATGATGAATAAGCTGGAGCCGATGGCACCGCCGCAGTCGAATATAGAATTCTTTTATCCGGGTATGCAGGAGCCCGCCAACGTAATAGATAGAAATTCGGTCGACCAGTTAACAGCGAAAGTAAAAAACTCCGATTATCTGAAGCAGGCAGCTTATCTGGTTGAGAAAATTATGCAGCGGCGGCATTACGGTATAAAAGATTATGCAATCGTTCTGCCGGAAGAGCTGCTGGCACAAAAGCAAAAAACGCAAAGGATATTTAATATTGTAATGGGCGCCATCGCAGGAATATCTCTCCTTGTAGGAGGAATAGGGATAATGAACATTATGCTGGCAAACATTCTGGAAAGGACAAGAGAGATAGGCGTAAGACGCGCAGTAGGAGCTACTAAAATAGACGTCCTTAGCCAGTTTATGTATGAAGCCCTTACGATAAGCGTTGCAGGCGGACTGCTGGGAATAATTGTTGGCTACTTTATGACTTCTTTAATTTCTACTTACGCCGAATGGAAGACTATTATTTCACCGTTCTCGGTTATTCTTGCATTCGTCGTTTCGGTTGCCACCGGGCTTGTCTTCGGGATTTATCCGGCTAAGCAGGCGGCGGAAAAGAATCCGATTGACTCGTTGAGATATGAATAAAAAAATCGAACGCAGATGACGCAGATTAAACAGATTTTCACAAAAGGGAGGCTTTTATGTCAGAATATTTATACAAGGAGTTGTCTGAAAAAATAATAATATGCTTTTATAAAGTTTATAATACTCTAGGTTACGGATTTTTAGAAAAGATATATGAAAAAAGTTTGGAGATTGAATTAAAAAAGAATGGGATTAGAGTTGAGACTCAAAAACCAATTAAAGTTTACTATGAAGGTAATCTTGTCGGAGACTATTTTGCAGATATGTTAGTTGAAGACAAGATTATTCTTGAATTAAAGGCGGCTGAAACTATAATCGAAGAACATGAATTTCAATTAATAAATTATCTTAAAGCTACAAATATAGAGATAGGTTTGTTGTTAAATTTTGGTAAGAAACCGGAAGTTAGAAGGAAAATATTTACTAACAATAGAAAACATTTATGATCGGTGTAAATCTGTTAGATCAGTGTTATCAGTGTTCTATTGATCTATTATTATAAAGAGGCAGCAGAGAATGAAATTCTTTTATAGTACAATTCTTATAGTCTTAGCATTTATAAATTTATCGTTCGCGCAGAAAGTGCTTACACTGCAGGATGCACTTTCGATAGCGCTGAAGCAGAGTTACGCCATAAAATCGGCAGAGCTTAATTTGATTAATTCCCAGAAGTCGCTTGATGCAATTAAGCTCGGGCTGATGACGTCTGTCAGCATGGATTTCAACATACCAAGTTATTCCAGAACGTTGTCCAACCAGTTCGATCCTATTACGGGCACGCAGCAGTTCTTCGATTACGGATTTACTACCTACGAAAGCAGGCTTTCTTTTTCGCAGCCTATAATCTTTACGAATGGCACATTCACACTTAACGGCGACCTCTGGCAGAGAACGCAGTTTAGTTCCGGGCAGCAGCTGCCTAAAGATTATTACTCGAACTTAAGCTTGAGTTTATACCAGCCGCTTTTTACTTTCAACACGTTAAAGGCTAGTCTTACGCGCGCGGAAATAAATTTAGAGAAAGCCGAAAGAAATTATACCAGTTCATCCAAGGATATTGTTTACAATGTTACCTCTGCTTTCTATCGGCTGTACCAGGCAAGGGAGAGCGTGGAAATTGCTCACGAAAAAGTAAAGCAGACGGAGAGTTCTTACATTACCGCTCAGAATAAATTCAAAGCCGGCCTTATTGCTGAAGTGGAAGCTCTTCAGCTTGAGGTTGATCTTGCATCGAGCAGGAACGATCTGTTAAATGCCGAGAGAGATTACAGCGAAGCTAAAAATGATTTTAAAATTCTTATCGGATTAAAGTTGAGCGACAGCATAGACGTAACCGCAAAGATTGATTATAACCCTGTATCAGTTAACCTGGAAGAAGCAATAAATTACGCACTGGCAAACAGGAGCGAATTAAAAAATTCCGAAGCCGATATTGAATTAAGCAAGCTTTCGGTTGATGAGATTAATTCGCAGGGCAGCATAAGCGCATCAATTTCGGCTAACTACGGAATAAATAAAGACGACAACCAGTTCGAAGATATTTTTCATCAGTTCGACGGCTCAAGGAGCGTAACGTTCTCAGTCCATGTGCCGGTGCTCGATTGGGGATCGAACAGCCGTAAGGTTGAGGCAGCCGAAGCCAATTTAACTCTGAATAAGCTGAGCTACGAAAACCAGAAAGAAGAAATTAAAAAGGAAATTATCGAAGTCGTTAATAGAATCAACTCAGCCAAAGCCAGAGTTGAAGCGCTAAGCAAGAGTGTAGAGCTTGCACAAAAAAGCTTCGACATAAGCAGCCAGCGCTTCCAGTCGGGTAACATTACAAGCTTCGAGCTGCAGCAGATGCAGCTTCGATTAACCGACGCAAAGACAAACAGTCTAAATGCTCTTATAGACTACAAACTTGCACTGGCAGATTTAAACAGAAAAACACTACACGATTTTGAGAAGTAATTAATCTATTTTAATGAAGTGAAAAAGCGTTTGTAACTGCTTTTGACGATTATTATATTTATGTTAAAAAGAAATTAAAATGGATAAAACCAAATTGAAAAATACAGACAGTAGAAAAAGAATTAAAAATAAAGCCGATATTAAAAAAAGTATATTAAAAAAAATTGATTCTTTAAGCTGGGAGATGGGAAAAAAGACAAATTTGTCCCGTAATGAGTTTTATGATAGATAAAATATTTTTAGACTCGAATGTAGTTGTTTATTTGTTTGATAAATCCGAAAGACAAAAACAATCGAGAATAAAAAAGTTAATTGCCCAGCATATTACACAATCAAAAATCTATTTGAGTGTTCAAGTTATAAATGAGTTTGTAATTGTTACCTCAAAAAAAATTGCTTTCCCTATAACTGCCTCCAGGCAGAAAGAAATAATTGAATTACTAAATGATTTATTCTCGATTGTTCCGCTTAATTACATAACTTCCTTAAGGGCATTGGAATTATCTGTAAAGTATAAGTTATCTTATTGGGATTCACTTATAATATCGTCTGCAATAGAAAATATGTGCAATATATTATTTACGGAAGATATGCAAAACGGGTTGATAATTGAAGATAAACTTAAAATAGTTAATCCATTTAGTTAAATCATATATACCTACGCCCCTTTAATAAATATTGGTAGCAGCGCTAAAGGTGGGAAAAACATTTTTATGATAATCTAACATTGAAAGAAAAAAAAAGATTCACATTCGTCGACCTTCTGCGGGGATGGGCACTTCTAGTTATGGTAGAAGTGCATATCTTTAATGTTATGCTTATTCCTGCATTAAAAGAGACGGGCTGGTTCGGCATATTAAATTTTATCAACGGGCTCGTCGCCCCCTCATTCCTTTTTATTTCCGGCTTCGCATTTGTACTTTCTACTCAACAAAAAAGGGAAGATCTGTTCAAGGTAAATTATGCTTTCTGGAAAAAGCTGGGACGGATTGCACTAATATTTTTAGCGGGCTATTCGCTTCATTTGCCGATACTATCTCTTAGAAGATTGATGAACTTTTACAGCTATGATGTGCTTCTCCGCTTTTATAATGTTGATATTCTCCAATGCATTGCAACCGGGCTTCTGTTGGTGTTTGCCGCAAGGTTAATTATTAAGTCGGATAAAGCGTACAACATTTTTCTAATTGTAAGCTTGTTCATTATAGTGCTGGTTTCCCCTTGGGTCTGGGGGACAGATTTTACAAAGTATATGGCAGTTCCCCTTGCAGATTATTTCAACTCAATGAACGGTTCGTACTTCCCGTTGTTTCCGTGGCTGGGCTTTCTGCTTGCAGGCGCAGTAGCGTGCAAATATTTTATAGATGCCAGAACGAACAACATGGAGAAAAATTATATTAATGCGATCATCATTATAGGCGTAATACTGGCGGCTTCGGGTCACTTCTTCCTTTCGGAAATTTTCAACCTTTCATTTAGAACGGTAAGACCGCATCCGCTCTTTTTCATTCAGAGACTCGGATACGTGCTTATGCTGCTGGGTGCCTGCTGGTACTACGCCGAATTAAGACAGACAAAAAAATCTTTCGTGCTTGACGTAGGGAAAGAATCCCTTCTTGTATACTGGCTGCATCTGCAGATTATCTACAGGCATTTCTGGAACGACCAGAGCATTGCATCGATACTCGGCGGCAAGCTTAATTTGCTAGAAACTATTGCTGCTACTTTAGCTCTAGCGCTGCTGATGATAGGCGTAGCTAAAGTCTGGGGCGGCTTTAAGAAAAGCCACCGTAAGTTAGCTTCAAATTTTACGTTAGGACTGGTAAGCGTTTGTATAATTATTTTTCTGATGGGATTATAATGAACTATCTGTTAGCTTTCGTGCCGGTTTGCAGCTATTTTTATCAACAATTTTAAAACTTTATTTACATCCTTGGAGGTAGGAAAAGCCTTAGCTACTTCCGGTTCAAGCAAGACAATATTACTATTTTTATTAAATTCTCCGGCATATTTACCCCTGACTCCTTCTTTAAGATTTTTGAAATCATATTCTTTCCGTAGAACATCGTACCGTTGTTTTTTAGTTGTACCTTTCATAAAACTTTCTTTCTTTTTTTGTAGCTAATCTTGCACTAATTATCCTAATTCTATTTTCTCTTTCGGTATGAGACACTATTAGAATTTTACCTGTTACAGACTGACCAATGGTTATAAATCGTTCTTCACCCAATGAATGATCAGGATCGACAATAGTATATGATAAAATATCTCCGAATATTGTTGAGGCTTCTTCAAAAGAAATATTATGTTTCCTAATATTTTCTTCTGCTTTTAAAGAATGCCATTCAAAAATCATTTTTCAATTTTTATTTATTAGAACGCAATAAAAATAATAAAACTTTTCATTACTAATTCTTTTAGATAATATTTTTCTCTTCGACTTTCAAAACTCTTTCTTTATAATCGATTAATTCTCTATTGTATTCAGAGGACATTAATGGAGAAGAAATGATAAAGTCTGCGGTGGCTCTGTTGTTTGCCACGGGAATATTGTAAACAACTGCAATCCGGAGGAGCGCTTTCACATCGGGGTCGTGGGGCATTGGCTCAAGCGGGTCCCAGAAGAAAATTAGGAAGTCGATCTTGCATTCGGCAATTTTAGCGCCCACCTGCTGGTCGCCGCCCAAAGGACCGCTTTTAAACCTATGAACTTCCAGGTTCAATTCATTTGATATTATCTGTCCGGTTGTGCCCGTGCCGAACAGCTCGTGTTTTGCTAAAAGGTCCCTGTTGAATTTTGCCCATTCGAGCAGGTCTATTTTCCTGTTATCGTGTGCAATCAGTGCAATCCGTTTCTTCTTTGCCATTACCAAAACTTTCTTTGTCATTACTTATCTCCGGTGATTAATTTTCAGAATACGGGCGGCAGCAAGATAATTATGTATTTGCCGTTAATCAACAGGTTAATGTTAATTAAAATTTAAATTCAATCTCCTTGCTTTTAAATTCTTATTCATTAACTTAGCGCTAAAATTTTCCGTTTTCTATTTTCCAAGTGCGGGTTCTTTCTATTCTACCCTTATTACAGCTTTAAGATTAACTCAAATAATGTCAGCATCAATTTATATAATAATAAAGGAGACCGAGATGAAAACTTTTTTTGCAGCAGCTTTTTCATTTTGCTTTGTCCTTATATCTGCTCATTTGTACGCGCAGGAAGATATGAGCAAGCTAAAGGAAAAGATTGAAGCTATGAACGATACTTATTCCAAAGCGGAAATTGCAGGCGACGACGAAACAATTCTCTCTTTCTATGCCGAGGATGCGATTTCCCTGCCGAGCTATTCGCCCATAATTAAAGGGAAGGAAGCCATTAAAGAGTCCATGTTGCAGAGTAAGGGCGCATATAAAATTACCGAATTCAAGATGACTACCTTGGATGTTTTCGGAAGCGGCGATTTGGTATATGAGATCGGGAATTACAATATGGCAATGACTATGCCCGGTATGGAAAAACCTGTAACCGATACGGGCAAGTACCTTACCGTTTATCAAAAGCAGGCAGACGGCTCGCTGAAAATAAAAGCCGAAACGTGGAATACGGATCTGAATCCCTGGGCCTCGATGGGAAAAATGCAGGAAGAAAAAGAGAAGAAATAATAATCAGTTTAATCAATAACAGCCGCTCATAATTAAGGCTTGCTTTGCAGACTTTATTGGGCGGCTTTTTTATTTCTGCGATGCCGCGAAAACGGATTAAGCAGATTCAAAGTAGAAAATATTTTTCAAGTTTATTCGTCTCTAGATGTAAATAGAAAAATATTTTTACAAGAATAATTAAACGGAGAAGTTAATGGCGGAAAGTGTTTGCCCGGTGTGGGTTGGTTATTTCCTGGCAAGTCCTATTAGAAAATTATATCAAAATCCAGGAGAAATATTGAAGCCGTATTTAAGGGAAGGAATGAAGGTCATCGATATCGGAAGCGCTATGGGATTCTTCAGCATACCGGCGGCAAAGATTGTAGGCAAAGACGGAAGGGTAATTTGCATCGATCTTCAGAAAAAGATGCTGGAGCGATTGGAAAAGCGAGCAGTAAAAGCAAAAGTATTAAACCGGCTGGAACTGCACGAATGCACCGCAGAGTCTTTACAAATAAATAGATTTGAAAATCAAATCGATTTTGCGCTGGCATTTGCAGTGCTGCATGAGATGCCAGACTTATCCATTGTATTTAAGGAAGTAAATGCTGCGCTTAAAATAAAAAGTAAAATGCTGATTGCAGAACCTAACGGTCACGTTACTGAGCAGAACTTTGCAGGCACTCTTAACGCGGCAAAGAAAAATGGTTTTAGAATAATTGGTCATCCTAAAATCGGCGGAAGCAAGACGGCGCTTCTTGAAAAAGCAGAGACCGTTAACTGATTTTTTTATACTTCGTTCCTATGTAGTCTACAAAGTCCGGCTCAAATCCCTGCTCGCGTATCAGCGTTTGAATTTGGGCTCGGTGATGAACCGAATGAAAGTTTAGCTGCAGAGGAATATCTTTCAGAGGTGAAGTCCATCTTCCACCGTCAAAGCCGGTAAATTCGATTTCTTCGAACAATTGCTGCTCGGTTTTTTCGCTTAAAAAATCCAACCACATTAAAAGGCTGTCATCCCATTTTTCTTCAAGCTCATCAAATTTATAAACAGGGTCCCACCAGCTCATTTGAACGACATTCGGATCCTGTAATATTCTTGCCATCCACTTGTTTTGAGAATTTATAAGATGGCTGAAGAAAATTATGCTCTTCTCCTTTTCGGGCAGCTCCGCAATTTTTTTAAGTACCAGCTTGTTAGCGTAATCGTTGTACTTGAAAATTTCAATGAGAAATTGTTTCATTTCCATTGGCAGACCTTTTCTTTCTATATTAAGATTGATTTTAATTTCCTATAGAATAATTTCCGGTTAGGTTTTGCCTATTTAATTACAAAACCGAAACCGGAGTGTATTTCAGCTTAAAAGTGCCTTAAATAACTTGTAATTGTTATAAAAATTTTTATTATGTAATTAAAATTAACATTACTATGAAGAATATAACATCATTCGGCGAAATATTGTTCGACGTTTATCCGGATAAAAAAACTCTTGGCGGCGCACCGTTTAATTTTATTTATCATATAATAAAATTAACCGGGCAGGGCAACTTTATAAGCCGTGTTGGAGATGACGAACCCGGCAGGAAAATTCTCGGCGGTCTAACATCCGCCGGCATTTCTACTGCCTTTATTCAGAATGATCAAACTCATCCAACCGGCGCGGCTAATGCAAACCTAGATGAAAACAAAATTCCTCATTGGATTATTGAAGAAAACCGCGCTTACGATTTTATTGAAGCAACAAGCAGCATTAACGACCTTATAAAGAACAAAACCGACTGTCTATACTTCGGTACGCTTGCTCAGCGAAATGTTATCTCAAAAGAAACTTTACGCTCGTTATTCGGCAAGAAGATAAAATATTTTTGCGACCTTAATCTAAGGCAGAATTTTTACAATGAAGACGTGCTTATTTCTTCTCTTGAAAATGCGGATGCATTAAAGCTTAATGACGATGAATTAAAAATATTAAACAACTTGCTGCTGAAGAAGAGCGAAAACGAAGTTGATTTAATCAAGAGGCTTTCCGGTAATTTCAATATTGAATTAGTCTGCTTAACCAAAGGAGAAGACGGTGCGGCAATTTATAAGAACGGCGAAACAAACTGCTGCAAAGTTAATGTTAAGAATGTTGTCGACACAGTTGGTGCCGGCGATGCGTATGCTTCAATTTTATCCATTGGCTATCTGCAAGGATGGGACATAGGTAAAATAAATAAGCTGGCGTCGGAATTTGCCGCAGAGATTATTAAGGTTGACGGTGCGCTGCCAAAAGATGATAATGTTTATAAATCCTTCAAAGAAAAGATAAACGATGGCTGAACCAATCAATTCCAATAGAAAGTTTTATGTTCAGTTATACAGCATTCACGGACTGATCAGGGGACACGACCTGGAGCTAGGCAGAGATGCCGATACCGGCGGACAGACAAAGTACGTTCTCGAGCTAGCCAATACCTTAAGCCAAGATCCGCGCATAGAAAAAGTTGAATTGATAACCAGGCAAATAAGAGACAAAAATGTTTCAGAAGACTATTCGCAGTTCATCGAAAAGATAAACGATAAATTCGACATCGTAAGAATAAGATGCGGAGGAGGAAAATATATTAGGAAAGAACTCCTCTGGCAGCACCTTGAAGAATTTATAGACCAAAGCATAAAGTACATCAAATCAAAAAAGAAGTTTCCCGACGTTATACACAGCCACTACGCCGATGCCGGTTATGTTTGCAGCGAGCTTTCCAAATTCTTCGGCATCCCGTTTTTTCATACCGGGCATTCACTCGGCAGGGATAAGCTAAGAAAGCTTTTAGCCGACGGCATCCCTTTTGAAGACATTGAAAAGCGTTATAAGATTACTAATAGAATAAATGTTGAGGAAGAAGTTATTTTTTTTGCTGATTTAATAATTACTAGCACGCGCCAGGAGATCCAAAAACAGTACAGAGAATATAAAAATTCCAATGCCGATAAGTTCAAAGTAATACCTCCCGGAGTTGATCTGGAAAATTTTTATCCTTACAACAATAAAGACAAAGTAGATGATGAGGCGATAATGTTTAAAGGAATAATCACCGAAAAGCTACTCCGCTTCTTTGTTGATGTTGATAAGCCTCTGATCCTGTCTCTTTGCAGACCGGACAAAAGGAAAAACATCTCCGGCTTAATTACTGCTTACGGCGAAGATAAAGAGCTTAGGAAAAAAGCTAACCTTGCAATTTTTGCCGGCATAAGACAGGATATTCAAACTATGCCGGATAACGAAAGAGAAGTGCTTACGGAAATCTTACTGCTTATGGACAAATATAACCTCTACGGTAAAATGGCAATTCCTAAACGGCACGATACTCAACATGAAGTACCGGAGCTTTACCGTATTGCCGCAGCATCCGGCGGCGTGTTTGTTAATGCGGCATTGACTGAGCCTTTCGGCTTAACACTAATTGAGTCTGCCGGAACCGGGATCCCCGTTGTTGCTACAGATGACGGCGGTCCGAGAGATATTATTTCAAACTGCAAAAACGGATTGCTGGTAGATGTCTCGGACTCTAAAAATATCGCTTCGGCTTTAAATAAAATTTTAGACGATAAAAATTTATGGGAAGAGTTTTCGCAAAACGGAATTAAGAACGTAAAAAAATATTATACCTGGAAAGCTCATGTGGACAGTTATCTAAATGAAATTTTTAAGCTGCCCGACAAGTCCGCCGTAAACCAAAATACTTTTGCAACCATGGGAAGAAAGCTTATGGATATGGAGAAACTAATCGTTACGGATATCGATAATACGCTGCTGGGCGATGAAGAATCTTTAAATGAATTTTCCGCTCTGCTGAATAACATTCACGGAAAGATAGGCTTCGCTGTGGCTACCGGACGCACCGTTAAATCGGCATTCGATATACTTAAAGAAAACAACGTTACACTGCCGGATGTAATTATATCTTCGGTGGGCACGGAAATATATTATAATTATAAGGGCGAGCTTATCTATTCCAAAGGATGGGATGCGCATATTTCGCATCAATGGAAAAAGGATAAGATTGTAAGCCTGCTGAAGCAGCTTGATTTTCTAGATTATCAGGAAGAAGAAACGCAGCGTAAGTTTAAGGTAAGTTATTATATGCATGAGTCTGATGAAAATTTAACAAGCATTAAAGATATTCTGGTAAAGAACAAATTAAAGGTTAACGTTATTTACAGCCACGGAAGCTTTCTAGACATATTGCCTTACAGGGCTTCCAAAGGAAAAGCAATTAGATACTTATCGTACCGGTGGAATATTCCTCACGAAAGAATTCTTGTGGCAGGCGATTCCGGCAACGATGAAGAAATGCTGAAAGGCGAGCTGCTCGGCGTGGTTGTTTCAAACTACAGCAAAGAGCTTGAGAAATTAAAAGGCGGTAAGAGAATATTCTTTGCTGAAAGACAGTTTGCCGGCGGAATAATAGACGGAATAAAGTATTACAATTTTTTAGATGAAGGAAAGGTAAACACCCATGACTAAGGACATTGTTTCGCTAATAGAAGAAAATAAAACTTATTTCTTCAGGTTCCTGAACAGAATTGCCTCGCACGAAAACAAACTGCTTGTAAAAGGAAACCTACTGGAAATTTTAGACGACTTTAAGAAGAGTAATGAAAGCGGAGACCATAAGGTAGTTGAAGAAATAATCGGGAAAATAACCGAGTCGGTTGTAATAGGCTCTACAATTTATGTTGAACTAAGACAGCGGATTGCATACCCCGCATTCTTCCTTTTCAACATAGAAGAGCTTTACTACGAAAAGATAAGCGTTCATGAATTCCTTAAAGCTAAAGAGCGGTTCGTAAATCCCGGCAGCAGCGATGAAATTCTAACTCTTAACTTCAATACCTTTTACGATAAATTTCCGAGCATAAGAGAATATAAAAATATCGGCAGAGGAATGGAGTATTTAAACCGCTATCTTTCCAGCAATATGTTCATGCAGCCCGATAAGCTTAGGAAGGCTCTCTTCGACTTTTTATTCGTCCACAAATGCAAGACGCAGCAGCTTATATTGAACGAAAGAATAAACAGCCCCGAACACCTCAGCATGAATATAGACACCGCACTGAGCCTTCTGCGTAGAAAGCCGCCGGAGGAACCGTACGAAAATTTTATACACGAGCTTCAGCAATTAGGATTTGAACCGGGGCTCGGAAATACTGCGGGCAAAATTACCGAAAGCCTGGAAATACTCGACGGGCTGCTTCAGTCACCCGACCATCAAACCTTAAAAGAATTTCTTTCACGCATTCCGATGGTATTTAATATCGCTGTCATTTCACCACACGGATATTTTGGTCAGGAGGGCGTTCTAGGTATGCCTGATACTGGCGGGCAGGTAGTTTACATACTTGACCAGGTTAAGGCTTTGGAAAAAGAGATGATTCAATCGTTAAAAGAATCGGGGCTTAATGCCGAGCCTAAAATAATTATACTTACAAGACTGATTCCTAATCCGGGAGTAACGCGCTCAAACGAAAGGCTGGAGAAAGTTCACGAGACAATAGATTCATGGATACTGCGCGTGCCCTTCAGAACTTACAACAAAAATGTTACCGACAATTGGATTTCCAGATTTGAAATATGGCCTTACCTTGAAGAATTTGCCGAAGATGCTTACAAAGAACTGATGGCTGAATTCGGAGGCAAGCCAGATCTTTTAATCGGCAATTATTCAGACGGCAACCTGGTTGCATATATCCTCTCTAATAAATTCGGGGTTACTCAATGCAACATTGCTCATGCTCTTGAAAAGAGTAAGTACTTGTACAGCGCTCTGTATTGGAAAGACCTTGAACAATACTACAACTTCTCAATTCAGTTTACTGCCGATTTGATTACAATGAATGCGGCAAATTTTATAATAACTTCCACGTATCAGGAAATAGTTGGGACTCAGGATAATATCGGCCAGTATGAATCATATGAGAATTTTGTTATGCCGGGTCTCTACGGAGTTGAAGGCGGAATAAATTTATTTCATCCTAAATTTAATATAGTGCCGCCGGGAGTAAACACAAGAATTTATTTTCCGTACACAAAAAAAGAAGACCGGATAAAAGAGATAGAGCAAGAATTAACCCGGCTGCTTTTTGAAAATGCGGAAGACCCGGAAGTGTTTGGTAAATTAGAAAACCCGGATCTTACGCCTGTATTTTCAATTGCACGTTTAGATAAGATTAAGAACATAACGGGACTTGTAAACTGGTACGGTGAAAATGCCGAACTGCAGAAGGCGGCAAACTTAATTATCGTTGCCGGTAAAGTTGATGCCAATAGTTCAAGTGACGGAGAAGAGAAAGAACAGATTAACTGGATGCATCACCTAATCGATCAGTACAATCTTTATAATAAAATAAGATGGATAGGCAAGCTGTTTAGAAAAGACCAGACAGGTGAGGTATATAGAATCATCGCCGATAGAAAGGGAATCTTTGTGCAGCCAGCATTGTTCGAGGGCTTCGGCTTAACAGTACTAGAGGCGATGAGGTCAGGTCTTCCGGTTTTCGCTACAATGTACGGTGGTCCGCTGGAAATAATTCAGGATGAAATTTCCGGCTTTCATATCAATCCTATACACGGCAGCGAGGCGTCGGCTAAAATTTTAAGCTTCATAAATAAATGTAAAAAGGATAAAAGCTACTGGGAAAAGATTTCGGCTAATGCTGTTCAAAGAGTAGATAAAGCTTACAACTGGGAGTTGTACGCTAAAAATCTTTTATCATTATCCAAGATTTACGGCTTCTGGAAATACACTACAAATATCGAAATGGAAGAGATGAACTCGTACCTGGATGTTTTGTTTCATCTTTTATATAAACCGCGAGCCAGGGCTTTGCTTGAAGTCCACAACAGAAGATAGTTGGGAATGGAAGATGGTAGGTGGTAAATGGAAGATGGAACATGTTGTTAGTCAAAGACACGCGCAGGGTTCAATGATTGATTATTTGATTGTAACTATTATTAAACTTAATTTTAAGAGAAAATATTAATCCAACTTGATATGGGTAATTGTAAAATATGAATGCTCGGTATTTCGCTGGCAAGTGACCCTGAAATGCTGAATGATAAACTATTTCAAATATTAAAAATTAAGATTATTATGGAAACAAAAACATCATATAAATATATTGTTAAAAGATCGGACGATTTTGAACCTATAATTGAAGGGACAAGGATAAGTGTTAGAGATATAGTAGAACAATGGAGATTAGGCTTAGCCCCTGAAGAAATTACATCAATATATCCTCATATAAATCTTTCGAAAATTTTTGAAGCTTTAGCATATTATCAGGACAATATGGAAGAAATACATGGTTTTATAAATCTTAATAAAGTACCGGATGGATTAAGTGGTAAAACTTTATCTTGATGAAGATGTTAACATTTTGTTGGCTAAATTGCTTAAAGCAAAAAATATTTTAAATGAAACTACTCAAGAAAGTGGAATGCTGGGTAAAAGCGATTTAGAGCAAATGGGATATGCAATAAAGAGTGAAGCTGCTTTGGTAACACATAATAGAGTTCATTTTGAAAAGATATATGAAGATTATATATACCATCAGAAAAACCATAATGGTATTATTATTCTTATTAGAAGGGAAGCTTATGTAATGGCAAATCGTCTCGCAAAATTTGTTTTATCACATCATGAAATTAAAAACCAGCTTTGGTACGTTTGAATGCAATTGTGCATCAATTACCTGTTCAGCATATAATCTGAAAAATCTTTCAGCTCTTCTAACTCTGCTCTTACATATGATTGAAAGAGTGCTTCACCGGTGCGGGATTTAATTGCGGAGATTCCCACATCGATCAATCTAAATCCGTTGTTGGTAAGAATTATATTATCGTATGGCTCACCGTTAAATCCGGAAGGTCTTTGAATATCCCTGTGCACAAATCCGTTTGAATGAAGCTCGGTAAGTTTTTTTTCTAGTTCCATGAACATTGCCTCACGAATCTCTATTTCAAAGGTACGGTAGTCAAGAACTTCCAATCTTTCCATAACAAGAATTTGATTTGGCTCGTCAATGTCAATTCTAATAAACTTGCAGACAAGACCGTTTATAGAATTGGCATACTTCATATTTTCGGCTTCAATTGAAATCTCAACTCTTGAGTCGGGAGTAAAAATTTTTCCGGCTTCCGTATTTGACAAAGCAACAACGGCGTTGTTGTGTCCTTTACTTAGCTGACGGGGGTATTTGTTCATTGCTATTCTCCTTTGAAACAAACAGAGTTTGAGTTGGATATGCAAACTCTATCCCGCGCTTTTCAAACTCTTCAAATATTTTTAGGTTAATTGCCTGTTGAATGTCCATATATTTTGTATAGTCGGCATCGGTAACATAATATACAAACTCAAAATTAAGGCTGGAATTGCCGAACGATGAAAAATGCCCCCGGTCGAATTTGACATCTTGCTGCGCTTCAATAATACTTTTTACCAAGCCGGGGATTTCTCTTAGCTGTGCGGCTGTAGTTTGATAAATTACTCCAAGACTAAAGACCACACGGCGGTTTTCCATCTTCTTATAATTGTGAATTATTGAGTTGGTTAAATCTTTGTTTGAAAATACAAGCTGTTCTCCGCCGAGCGCTCTTAATCTGGTTGTCTTTATACCGATATACTCTATCGAGCCGGCTTTATCGCCTACGGTAATGAAGTCGCCTATTTCAAACGGGCGGTCGAAGAATATTACAAAGTAGCTGAACAAATCGCCGAGTATTGCCTGCGCAGCCAAAGCTATTGCAATGCCGCCGATACCTAATCCGGCAATTACCGCAGAAACATTTACCCCAAGATTATCAAGCAGGAAAACTAAGCCGAGTACCCAGATTAAAAAATTAACTAGAGTTATTATTCCCTTAATCTCTTTCTTGCGCGTTTTGCTGTCACCGCTTCTTTTTAAAAAAAGAGTAAGTGAAAAATCAATTGCCGAGACGACCATCTTGAGTGAAAAGAACGTAATAAGTATTATGGATGCCTTATCGAAAACAACAAGCAGCTTGGCTGCTAAGTTTAAAGTTGTTACCGCTAAATAAAAAGCTCCATAGTAAAGAAGAGGTACAATAGATTTTTCGACTGAAGCAACAAGAAAATCGTCCAGCATAGAATCGGTTTTTTCAGCCCAGCGTTTAAGCCTGGCAAGAACAATTTTCTTAAAGACGATTACCGCAGCTATGCCGATAATTAAAACTACAAGCGCCGTCATGTATTGCTGATAGCTGTTTCCTAAAAAAGTTTGATCAAGAATGTTTTGCATTTGGCTCTCGGTTTAAATGCCGGGTAATTTAAAAGAATTTATTTCCTGTGCCTGTGTTCTAAATTGCTCACAATTTCCGAAAATTCTATCTCCTGCTCGGCAAGCATTACAAGCAGATGAAAAATTAAATCCGAGGTCTCGTTTATTATTTCTTTTTTGTCGCGGTTCTTTGCGGCTATTACGGTCTCAATTGCTTCCTCACCGACTTTCTGAATTATCCTGTTCTCGCCTTCCTTGAACAGCTTAGTGGTATAAGAATTCTCAGGCAGTTTTATTTTTCTATCTTTTATCAAGCCGAACAACTCATTTAGAAAATTTAAAGAAGTGTAATTCGGAATATCGAAACATGAATAGTTTCCGGTATGGCATGTATTGCCGGCGGGTATTGTATAGACAAGCAGCGTATCGTTGTCGCAGTCCGGCTTTATATCAACAAGGTGCAGATAGTTCTTCGATGTTTCTCCCTTTGTCCAAAGTTCATTCCTGGTTCTGCTGAAGAAAGTAACCAGCTTTGTTTCCAGAGTTTTCTCAAGTGCTTCTTTGTTCATAAAGCCGAGCATAAGTACCTGGCTGTTCCTGTTATCTACAACAACAACCGGAACAAGCCCGTTTAGCTTTTCAAAGTTTATTTTTTCCGGATTAAATTCAGCCAAGAAGTATTCCTTTATTAAAATTTAACAATTGAATAAAACCATATTACAATCAGTTTTATAATTTCTATTGCCGTTTTAACTGACGGAGATAGTAAGCAACACAAGCTTGGCTTTAGCCACTTTATAGGGGTTCTTGTGGCTAAAGCCTTAAGAAAATTAAAAATACTTTTAGTCCGTCAGTTAAAACTGACGGCAATATATAGAAAGATAAAATTTTATGATAACCTAACAACAACTCTGTTATTTCTCAAATATACTTTCAATTCTTTAATCGGCAGAATATTAAAGTGAAATAAGCTGGCGGCTAAACATGCGTCTGCACCGGCTTGCGCGAATGCTTCCAGAAAATGTTCTTTGGTCCCTGCACCGCCGGATGCAATTACAGGTATAGTAACCGCTGATGTAAGTTCCTTAAGAAATCCCAGGTCATATCCTTCTTTGGTTCCGTCCCTGTCCATTGATGTAAGAAGGATTTCTCCAGCGCCCAAGTCTGCTGCTTTCCTGCACCATTCCATTCCTATTAAATCCGTTTCTTCCCTGCCGCCTTTAATGTAGACTTTGTAGTCTTTGCCATTAAACTTAACATCGATGGCAGCAACTACTGCCTGGCTTCCAAACTGCCTGGATGCCTGAGTAATTAAATCCGGGTTCTTCACTATAGAAGAATTGAGTGATACTTTATCCGCACCTGCTTTAAGCAGTGCCTCAATATCTTTTATTTCGGAAATTCCTCCGCCCACAGTAAAAGGTATTCTAATGGCTTTTGCAACATCGGAGACTAGGGAAACCAGTGTCTTCCTTTTTTCTGCAGATGCGGTGATATCGAGGAACACCAGTTCGTCGGCGCCTTCTTCGGAATATCTTTCCGCCAGCTCAACCGGTGAGCCCGCATCTCTCAGATTAACAAAGTTAGTTCCTTTAACAACGCGTCCGTCTTTTACATCAAGGCACGGTATTATCCTTTTACACAGCAAATTTTGCAAGCTCCTTCAATTCAATTTTCTCTTCATAGATTGCCTTACCCACCACTACGCCGAATAAGCGCATCTTATTCAGAGTTCTAATTTCTTTCACGTCTTTAACGCCGCCCGATGCAATAAGCTTGATACCCGGGAACATGTCCGTTATTTTTTCGTATAGATCTATATTCGTTCCGATGAGCATGCCGTCCTTTGAAATATCGGTGCACAAGAATTTTTTTATTCCCAGACTCATGCAGTATTCAATATGGGAATAAACGGTAATTACCGTGCTTTCGGTCCATCCGCTTATATAAATCATTTCATCCATTACATCTACTGCAGCAATTATTTTTTCCGGGGTATTCTCGGCGCAGATAAGCTCGAACTCTGTTTTATTCTTAACTGCAAGCGAGCCGATGATTGTCAAGTCGGCTCCCGCCGAAAAAATTTCGGCAACGGATTTTACGTCCCTTACGCCTCCGCCGAATTCAACCTGCAGGCCGGTCTGTTCTTTTATTGAGCGAACCGATTCGAGTGAAGTAAGCTTGCCCGTTTTCGATCCTAAAAGGTCTACAATGTGAATAAGCTTAAAGCCGAAAGAATCGTAAAGTTTGGCTTGCTCGAGCGGCGTATTTTTGTAATATGTTATATTATCGAAGTCGCCTTTCTTTAATCGGACTATCTTTTCTTCGTAAATATCTATTGCCGGTATTACGATCATATCTCAACAAAATTTTTTAAAAGTTTTAATCCCGTGTCGCCTGACTTTTCCGGGTGGAACTGCACTCCGTAATAATTTCCTTTTTCAAGCGAAGCTGAGAAATCGATATTGTTATTAGTTACTGCAGTAGTGAATTCATTAACCGGTACGTAATATGAATGAGCAAAGTAAAAATGCTCGCCGCTCTTTATCCCGTTGAATAGTTTGCTTTCTTTGTTTAGCTGCACCGAGTTCCAGCCCATGTGCGGTACCTTTGTTTTAGCCGGGTCGAACTTTAGCGCAGTACCGGGGAAAATTCCCAGACAAGCCACATTGCCTTCGGTGGATTGATCGGCCATAAGCTGCATGCCGAGGCAAATGCCGAGCATTGGCTTTTTCACAATCCGCAAAACTGAAAATAAATTTAAAATGTGCAGCTGCCTTACCGCAAAGGAAGCTTCGCCGACTCCTGGAAAGATAACCTTATCCGAATTACAGATGTCTGCTTCCTTGTTTGTAATTTTAAACTCCTCTCCCAGCTTTGTTAAGGCGTTTGCAACCGAGGCCACATTACCGGCACCGTAATCAATCAGAGCTATCATAACACACCCTTCGTGGAAGGCAGCACGCCTTCGTTCCTTTCATCAAGCCTGCAGGCTTCGTTTAAGGCTTTTGCAAAGGCTTTGAACATTGCCTCAATCTTATGATGATCGTTCTTGCCCGTTGCCTTAATAAAAATATTTGCCTTTAATCCCGAAGCCAAGCCTCTAAAAAATTCTTCTGTTAGTTCTGTGGGGAATTCACCGACCTTTTCTCTTTTGAACCTGCATTTAAAATTCAAATAAGATCTGCCGCCGAGATCGACTGCGCATCTTGCTATCGAGTCGTCCATCGGCAGGTAGTAACCATACCGCTTAATGCCTAGCTTGTTCCCGAGCGCCTCGTTCAGTGCTTCGCCAAGGGTTATACCCGTATCTTCAACAGTATGGTGCTCGTCTACAGCAAGATCGCCCTTAACAAAGACCGACAAGTTTATGTTTGCGTGCCTGGCAATCTGCTCTAGCATATGATCGAAAAAACCGATGCCTGTGTTGATCTTTGTTTTTCCGGTTCCGTCTAGAGAAATGTCTATATTAATTTCGGTCTCTTTGGTCTTTCTGCTTTTTGATGCCGAGCGCAGTTTGGTTAAAAGAAGATTAACCGCTTCCTCAAAAGTATCGATCGAAGTCTGGGCTGAAACAAGTATGGAATCCTTGTTAATCTTTCTGCCGGATGAAATTGAAAATATTTTTTCAAAGTCGTCATCTTGCGATGAATTTATTTTAATTCCTTCCAATGCCAAAATCTTATTTAATTCTTCGTTTGAGTTCCAATCAAAATCTTTTACTTCGATAATAAAATTTCTGCCGGACAGCTTTTTTAATCCGCTTATCAAACCGGAAGATACCGTAGGTTTTAATTCAAAAAAGTTTTTATCTATTGTTACTTTATACATAATAAAAATTTTACTTATTAACTCATGTTACGCAAAATTATAAAGCTTGAGTGTCATACCCGCGAAAGCGGGTATCCAAGATGCGAAAATATGATAAAAAATGGATTCCCACTTTCGTGGGAATGACAATGCTGACATCAAAATGTATTCCTGCGTAACATGAGTTATTAAACATTCCTGTTAACCCAATAACCTTTCCATCTTGTATCCTCCCTCTTCCGTCTTCCGTTTCCTTAAACAATCTTTTTAATTGCTTCCCAAAGAAGATCATTTTCTTCTTTATTTCCAACAGAAATTCTCAGACAGTTTTCCAGCTTAGGCTGCGTGCTTCTGTCTCTTACAATAATACCTTTGTCCGCCAGCTTCTTTTGTACTTCCTTGGCGTTGTTCAATTTAACCAGTAAAAAGTTTGCATCGGAACTATAGACCTTTATTACGCCAGCAAGGCTTTCGAGCAGATTTTTCAGACGCTCTCTTTCCTTAATAATTCCGCCTATGTACTCATTTTTTAAATTTGAATTTCTTGCTGCCGACTCCAGGGCGAATCTGGTTAAAGTATTAATATTATAAGGCGCCTTAACTTTGAAAAGTATATTTATTATTTCTTCGTTTGCGATGCAGTAGCCAAGCCGGATGCCCGCAAGCCCCCACGCCTTGGAAAAAGTCCTTAAGACTACCAGGTTCGGATAATTTTTTATTTCGTCTATAAGGCTGCCGTCTTCCGCAAAATCTATGTACGCCTCATCAACAACGATTACCGAGTTAAATTTACTGCACAAAGTTAGCACGTCTTCCTTTGCCAATAAATTGCCGGTGGGATTATTAGGCGAGCAGAGGAAAATTAATTTTGTATTATCCTTCAAGTTATTTTCAACCTCCGGCAAATCTACCTGGAAGTTATCGTTCAGCAAAACATTTATTGTCTCTACGTTATTTATATCGCATGCAACCTTGTACATCCCGTATGTCGGTTCTGGTATCAGCACGTTGTCTTTGCCCGGCTCGCAAAAAATTCTGATGAGAAGGTCGATTATTTCATCGGAGCCTACGCCGAAGAATAGATTTTTTTCCGGAACGGAATTAAGACCGCTAACCAGCTTTCTTAAATCCTTCTGGTGCGGATCGGGATAACGGTTCAAACGAACGCCCTCAATGCCCGTAAATGTAGAGCCCCAGCTGTTCTCGTTCGCGTCCAGCAGAATGCCCTTATCGCTTTCATAAATGTCGCGCGCAGAGGTGTACGGATTTAAGTTTAAAATATTTTTTCTAACCAAGTTTTTGACATTCATATTTATTAACACATTCTCCTCAATTCTGGAATAATGGAGTTTTGGAGTAATGGAATGTACCTACTTTACACCATTACTCCAATATTCCAATACTCCATTACTCCTCTAACATTCCAATATTCATAGAACTTATTTTAATCTTATACTCACCGCATTCTTATGCGCATCCAGGCCTTCGGTTTCTGCCAGGTTTTGAACTGCGGCTGAAATATTCTTTAATCCTTCTTTAGTTAAATTCTGAAAGGTAATCGATTTCATAAACATCTCTACCGATACTCCGCCGTAAGCTTTCGCGTAGCCGTAAGTGGGCAGCGAGTGGTTGGTGCCCGATGCATAATCGCCTGCACTTTCCGGAGAAAACTGACCTAAGAAAACAGAGCCGGCATTAGTAATTTTACCAATATATTTTTCCGGGTCTTCTATATTTAATATTAAATGTTCGGGCGCATACTTGTTGCTGAAATCGACAGCTTGCTCTACGCTGTCTGAAATTAGTATAAATGAATTCTTCAGTGCTTTCGATGCAAAGTCTTTCCTCGGCAAATTCTCCAATTGCCGGGTAACTTCCGAGTTTATCCTGTTCGCAGCTTCAGTTGAAGTAGTTACAAGGATAACCTGCGAGTCGGCGCCGTGCTCTGCCTGCGATAGCAAGTCGGCTGCGGCGAAAGAAGGATCGGCATTTTCATCTGCTATTACCAGCAGCTCGCTCGGGCCAGCAGGCATATCAATTGCACATCCCGATGAATCGGGGTCTATGCTTATTAGTAATTTTGCCGCAGTTACAAATTGGTTTCCCGGACCGAAAATCTTATTAACTTTTGGAATTGACTCGTCGCCGTAAGCCATAAGTCCGATTGCCTGCGCCCCGCCAAGCTTATAGAACTCATTTATTCCGCAAAGCCTGGCTGCATATAAAAGCGGGTAATTTATTATATTATTCTTTGACGGCGAACAGACAACAATTCTTTTACAGCCTGCAATCCCTGCAGGTATCCCCAGCATCAGCATTGTTGAGGGCAGCACCGCATTACCGCCCGGGACGTAAAGTCCCACATTATCAATCGGTCTGTATTCTCTTGAGCACTTAACTCCGCTCATCGTCTCAATTTCATATCTTTCAGGCAATTGTTTGCTATGAAATTTTTTTATGTTGTCGAACGCCGTTTTAATTGCTTCTTTTATTTTTGAATCAAGCTTCCGCTCTGCTTCATCAAGTTCCTTATCCGATACAAGAATATTTTCGCCGTCAAAACCGTCCAGCTGCCTTGCATATTTTAAAGCAGCAGGCAGTCCATTCTTCTTTACCTCGTTTAAGATAGGCTTGACTATGCCGAAAATCTTTTCAAGATCGATTGCAGGTCTTTTAGTTAAATCTTCTGCATCCTTCCGGGAAAGATTATTTAGAAAGTAAGTTTTCATTGTATCAAATTCTCTATTGGCAGTAAAAGAACTCCGGAGGCGCCGGCGGATTTTAAGTCTTCTATTATTTCCCAGAACTTATCCGATGGAATAACCGCATGAACCGCCAGCATGTTCTCATCCGCAAGGTGCAGAACCGTAGGGCTCTTAAGAGAGGGTATTATCCCGATAATCTTATCGAGCGATTCCTTCGGAATGTTCATCATAAGGTACTTGGACGAGTGGGCGGTTTTAACCGACCTGATCCGGCGCAGAAGGTCCCTAAGTACGTCGTTCTTCCTTTCATCCTTTAGCTCTCCGGCTGCCGAGATAAGCACAGCCTGGGAATCAAAAACCTTGAAAGATTTTTTCAGCTTGTTCATCATTAGTGTGTTGCCGGTAGATACGATATCGCAGATTAAATCGGCAACGCCTAGAGAAGGCGCAATTTCAACCGAGCCTCTTAGCTCTATTACCTTTGCGTTTAGGTTGTTCGTCCTAAGATATTCTTTTAGAATCCTGGGGTAAGTGGTTGCAATTGTTTTTTCGTTTATGTCTTCAATCTTTTTTATTTCCTTGCCTTCCGGGTAAGCGAACAGAAGGCTGCACCTGCCGAAGCCCAGCTTTTCTAGTATAAGAGACTGCGTCTGTTTTTCGGATACAACGTTCTCACCCACGATGCCGATGTCAGCAACACCGTCCTGCACGTACTCAGGTATATCGTCGTCTCTAAGAAATAAAATATCCATGGGAAAATTTCTTACGGAAACAACAAGCCGCTCGGAATAGTTTTCTATATCCAAGCCGCACAAGCTTAAAAGCTCAAGGGATTTTTCCGTCAGCCTTCCTTTTTTCTGCAAAGCCAACTTTAAATTACCGCTCATTAATTTCTTCCTTTAAAAGCAAAAACCCCGGTATCTGCCGGGGTGACGATTTCGCTTAATTTTACGGCTCAATACAATCCGGCAAGATAGTTGAATACCTCGTGATGATGATGGATTGTATGGGCTTTGTTATACATTTTTATTTTAAAGTCATTTATTAAAAGCACTGCAAATTTATAGAAAATTAGTCACAATTCAAATAACGCGTTAGATACAGCATAGCGCGGCAAACCGCAATTCAAAATTAAGAATGAAAAATTAAAAATTGAAGACACTTAAAATATCTTGACGCAAAAAATCCCGAAGGGATCACAATGTGACAAAAATTTAATTGGCAATACTATAATGTTAACCTTAAATACATTTCCATAGATTAAGCAAGTACCCATTTAGGATTTGTTTCCGGCTTCTGTCTCTTCGGCTTACGGCTTCAATTAACCTATTGCAAGAAAAATTTTTTATTGCCTTTGGAATATTTAATTTCTAATTTACCGGCGGATTCAAATTGTTTCCGGTTATTCATTCCGGGCAATCAGAGCAGTTTAATACGGGAAAGTTTTTTTTTCTTCAAGCTGCCAAATAATCCCGGATATCCTCCTGAACATACTTAAGCGGCAGTATTCTTCAAACAGATCAGATTTTTTTATCAATACCAACAAATATATTGGGAGGAACTATGAAACGTGTGTACATTTTTATTTTGCTGGCTCTGGTCTTAAGCAATACGCCGTTCCTGCATTCGCAAATTAGAAATATCGCTTCAATAAAGGGTACGTGGACGGGCCAGTGGGTGAATAATTTCTATCATTCAAGCGGTTTCATTTCTGTTAATATTACCGTAGATCAGGTTAATAAAACTGCTCACGGGGACTGGAACGTTGGAGGAAATATACTTGGACAGCCGAGGTTGCCTTTTTCTACGGATATAACATTGAACGATAGCGGATTTGTCGCATCGTTTTATTCTTCTATTTGGGGAAACATATCGGGTTCCGGTTTATATACCGGCGGCTATTCGGGCACTGCGGCAAATTGCCCGAATCCGAATGCAACAAGCATAGCGGCGGTCGGCAGTTTTAATAGCCGGCAAATAAACGGCACATTCACTTTTATATGGCTGCCTGCCGGTTCAAGCCCGATAAACGGGACGGTAACCATTACAAAGCAGAATCCGATTAACGATCCCACCAATCTTACTGTTAGCCAAGCTGCTAGCGGTGCTGCTAATTTAAATTGGAATGATAATGCATCGAACGAGACCGGGTACAGAATTGAAAGAAAAAATTCCAATACCGGAATATGGAGCCAAATAGCTACTGTCGGGCCGAATTCTAATGCCTACACAGATAACAGCGTTATGGCCGATACACCATATGTTTATCGGGTCGCTGCATTCAATACTTATACCGAATCTGAATACAGCCAGGAGGCCGCCTATAAAACTTTAATTCCCGTCGAGCTTATCTCTTTTGATTATGCTTTAAATGAAAACGGAATACGGCTTAACTGGGTAACTGCAACGGAGAAGAACAACAAATGTTTCGAGATAGACAGGAAGCTGGAGAATTTCGGCTGGGTAAAGATTGGAATTGTGCCGGGCAGCGGAACTACGACCGAGAAATCTTATTACAGGTTTACAGATGGGCTAAAAAATGTTTCGCTTACAGGGGCAATCAAATACCGGCTGAAGCAAATTGATTTTGACGGCACGGTTGGCTATTCGCAGGAGATTGATATAGACGCCGGCAAAATATTATCCGGCTATTCCATCAGTCAGAATTTTCCCAATCCTTTCAACCCGGTAACAACAATCGACTATCAGCTGCCAGTAAGCGGGTTTGTTGTTTTAAGGGTATTTGATATCTGCGGCAATGAAGTCAATACGCTGGTTAAAGAGTATAAGCCTGCCGGCAGATATTCAATTAACTTCGATGCTTCTAGCCTGTCAAGCGGCGTATACCTTTACCGTCTGCAGGCCGGTCTTTTTAATTCTACTAAGAAGCTGGTAGTATTAAAATAACGAAATCTTGAAGGCCTCCTTAAAGACCTTCAAGGTTTTTATAAACTAAAACTTAAGTCTGAGGCTTGTAAAGTACTCTCTCTTCGGACCCGGCTGGTAGCAGTTGCCGTCGGGGTCGGGCTCGGTAAACGCAATGTAGGATTCGTCGAATAAATTCTTAACAAAGAGACTAATCTCTGCGGAAAAATTTTCTATTTTAAATTGATAAGAAGCTCTCGCGTTGAAGAGCTTAAAGCCGTTCTGAAATATGCTTTGGTTATCGGTATAAATAAACCACTTCGATTGGACGTCTGCACTGAGGCCGATTGAAAAATCTTTAAGGAATTTATACTCGGCATCTAAATTAAATTGGTGTTCCGGCGAATTAGGCAGCCAATTGTTTTTTATGCTGTCCGGCGCAGTGTACTTGAAATTAGAAAAAGTGTAAGCAGATTGGAGTGTGAGATTTTGGACCGGCTGAAGAGTGAAGAAGGTTTCAATTCCTATTCTGCTGCTCGAGCCGGCGTTTCTGTAAAAAGTTTCGAGCGGACGCCCGGGTAAAATTCTGTACCTGTCGAAATCCTTTTCGGTAGTCATATAAAAAGCTGACAGGTCAAAGTAGAGTTCTTTTACCGGGGAACTTCTAACTCCCAGCTCAAATCCGCTTGAAGTAGACGGCTCCAGACTGCTGTTAAAACCGCCGGGATTTAAAGGATTGCTTGCAAGTTCTTCAGTAGCCGGGGGTAAGAATCCCTGTCCCCAGTTTGCGTAAAGGTTAAGGTATTCTTCGGGCGAATAAGTTACGCCAGCGCGGCCGGTAAGCTTTTCAAAATTTGCTTCGCCGGAAAGATCGACGGTGCCCTTTAACAGATCGATGAGCCTGTTGTTCATTTTATCGTATCTTAAGCTTACCATAAAATTAATCTTTGAGCCTATTTGGATTTGATCAATAAGAAAAAGTCCCAGCCCGGACTGTTCGATATTTTCATTTGAAAGCAAAGCAGTGCCTTCAACGGCGGATGAAAGATTTTGTACGGTATAAGCATTTATCGTCTGCCATTGCAAGTCGCTGCCTGCGCAGATGTCGTTCTTTATCATCTTATTCTTAATTAAAAGATTATATTGAATGGAAGCGCCGGGAGTTCCGTATTTTCTGTGCCAGATATATTTAGAACCCGGTTCCAAATAACCGGTTGTTCTGTAATAGCCGGTCAGCTTTACAGACTGATCTCCTGAAAGGCTGATATCGCCGATCGCACCTACCGTCAGGCGCTCCGTCTGCTGAAACTCGTTCATCGGTATAGCATCATTGTTCGGCAGCCGCGGATCGATATTCACCTGATCGATGTTCAGACCTTCCGGATTTTCATTAAAATAATTTGAATACGATAGAATTTGTTTCACGCGGAAGTTGTCCGAAATATTGAAATTAATTTTTCCGTAAATATTGCTTGCATTATACGCAGAATGGATACGGTATCCGTCTCCGCCCATTCTTGAAACGGAAAGAGAATAATCCAGGCCGCTGCTGCTTCCGCCCGCCTGCGCGTACGATTTCCAGAAGCCGTTGGTACCGAAGCTTCCGAACAGTTCCGCTCCCCGGGAACTGTCGGTTCCGTTTTTAGTAATAATATTTATTACTCCCGCCGAAGAGCCGCCGCCGTAAAGCGCTGCTGCCGGCCCCCTGAGTACTTCAATCTTATCCACACTTTCCCAGTCGATATCGTACAAGTCCGGTGCAAAGCCGGTAGGATCGTTCAACGGTATTCCATCGAGCAGAATTTTAACTCCTCTTATGCCGTGCTCGGAAAGGATTCCCTGTCCCCGGATAGACATGTGCACTCTTGAGCCGTCGGCCTGGTTATCCACCCTTACTCCCGGTACAAGCTTTAATGCTTCATCTACGGCAATAGTGCGGGGCATGGATTGCAAAGTCTTTTCTTCCACTACGGAAATTGCAGCGGGATTTTCTTTTAACGGCAGGCCCAGTCTTTGTGCAGTTACTATTACTTCGAAAGGATTAGTGTAAATGCGGACGTGCGACGTATCTGCCGCCCGGTCTTTCTTCTGAGAATATAATTCGGATGAAGAAAAAATTATTGCAAAAAGATAGATAAGATAAGTCTTGTACATAGTTCCCCGGCTTGTTGTTCGAATAATTTAAAATTTTATAAATTGATATGTAAAATTAAATAATTTCCTGTTCAATGCCGAAGTATATTGTTTCTGTTGTGCTTATTATTGAATTAAACATCGAGTAATAAATAAAGATAGGAGATCAATATGAAAATAGGAATTATTGGTTCGGGTGTAGTCGGGCAACAGCTTGGTCTTGGGTTTATCAAACTCGGCCACGAAGTAATTATAGGTACTCGCGACGTATCAAAATTAAGCGAATGGAAAAAGACGGCGGGCGAAAAAGGGAGCGCTTCCGGCTTGAAAGAGTGTGCAGAGTTCGGGGAAATTATAGTGCTTGCAACTAGCTGGGCGGGTACTGAGAACGCAATAAGCCTGGCGGGTAAAGAAAATTTTAAAGGCAAAACAGTAATTGATGTTACCAACCCGCTTGACTTTTCAAGCGGCACTCCGCCTAAGCTTGCCGCATCATTCGGCAACTCAGGCGGTGAGCAGGTTCAAAATCGGCTGCCGGAAGCTAAAGTGGTAAAGGCTTTTAATATTATAAATGCTTATACCATGTGTAATCCCGGAAGGGAAGAAGGAGTACCGGATATGTTTATTGCCGGCAACGATAAGGATGCTAAAAAAATTGTCTCTTCATTTGCCGAAAAGTGGGGCTGGGCAAGCGTAATAGATTTGGGCGATATTTCCCAGGCCTTCTGGCTTGAAGCTTTGGCAATCCTGTGGATCAATTACGCGTTCCAGACCAACCAATGGTCGCACGCGTTTAAATTATTAAGAAAATAATTTTTAATCTTAAAATATTATAATTTAAATTCCGTAGCACAGAATTAAGTCTGTGCTACAATAAAAAGTTTTTTAATGGCAAGAGAAAATTATAAAAAAATAGAAATACCGGTAATCGGCAGGACATATTCTCTGTACGGCGGCGGCCAAGACACAAACCGGTTCTATGAACTAATAGAAACTCTGGCCGATGAACTGCAAGAAGATAATGAAGATTCCGCCCGGCTGATTGATCATCTGCAAATGATAAGCAGGAAGAAACTTTATCTAAAAAAAATTTTAAACGGGAAAAGCGACACTGCCGATTCCGGGCTCATGAAAAGAATTCATTCCGGGCTGCAAATATACATTACCGGAATCGACCGCCACTTAAGTTCGCTGCCTTTGCTAAAAAAATGGGATTGGGCGCTATCTACTACTAGAGAGCAGTATTATATTTACATGCTGGAGTTCAGCCTGGTAAACCGGCTGAATAAAAATAATTTTAGAAACTGCGGCTATAAGATAGCTTTGCTTCCTCATTGCGTAAGAGACTTGAGCCGGGACTGCCTTTCCAAGCCGGGGGAAATAGATTATGTATGTAAAGGTTGTTCCAAAGTTTGCAGCCTGAATAACGTAAGCAAGCTGCTGAAAAAGTATGGTGTCGATCCTTATATCTGGAAGACTGTGGAACTTAAGCAGCTGTTTAAAATGATTAAGGATAAGCACGGACGTTTCGGAGTTCTTGGTATAGCTTGCGTACCGGAGCTGATAAGAGGTATGAGGAGATGCAGTAAGCATAATATACCCGTTGTCGGTATTCCCCTGGATGCCAACAGGTGTAGAAGATGGATGGGAGAATTTTATGATAATACCGTTAACATCGAAAAGCTTGAAAAACTGCTGGCGTAAAACCAAGCACCTTTTTTAATTACCCAACCTTTTTAAATTTACTTAAGTCAAACAATCTATGTAAAACGATTTTTATTCGAAATGTAACCGTAGCAAATTTTTTTTAGTCAAATTATAAGGTTGCATTTAACTAAACCACTAAGAGGTGAAATATGAAAAGATCAATTCTTCCGGTTTTAATGTTTTTCTTTTTCTCGTTAATATCCGTAAATACCTTCGGCTTAGACAAAGTAACAAAAAGCTATGGCTTCAAAGATTTTTCATCTATTGATGTCAGTTCGGGCATGTACTTAAGTGTAACTCAGTCGGAATCATTCTCAATTGAGATTAAGGCCGAAGAGAAAGATTTCAAAGACCTGGAAGTTGTAAAGAAGGGAAGTAAGCTGGAGGTATACTTTAAAAAAGGATTTTTTAACTTTGGTTTTAAAAGACACGGCAAAGTGGAAATATATATTAAAATGCCGGTACTTAAGGGACTGGATTTAAGCGGCGGTGCTCATGGTAATATTGAGATGAACAACTCTTCGGCGGTGTTTTCGGCCGATATGTCCGGCGGAGCTTACCTGGAAGGCAATCTGAAGTGCGGGAATGTTAGTTTAGATATTTCTGGCGGAAGCAAGGTGAACCTGAAGGGCAAAGGTTATAATCTTAAGCTTGAGGGTTCCGGAGGATGTACCTATTTGATGAAAGGTTTTTCGGTTAACAATGTAGATGCGGACCTATCCGGCGGCTCCCATGCATCAATTACAATGAACGGTACATTAAATGCAGACCTGAACGGCGGTTCAAGATTAGTTTATTACGGCAATATGACTTTAGGCCACACAGATTTCAGCGGCGGCTCCGGTGTGAGCAAGGGCGATTGATTGTGTTTTAATTTTTGAATATTATTTATGCCGGAATGGAGAACTTTCCAATCCGGCATTTTAATATTTGAAGGAATTAATATGGAAGAAAAAACCCCGGCACCGCTTCAGAAGGCAACATTCGGATCGGGATGCTTCTGGTGTACGGAAGCGGTGTTTGAAAGACTAAACGGAGTTCATTCTGTTGTATCCGGTTACTCGGGAGGCAGCGTCCCTAATCCAAATTATGAGGCGGTATGTACCGGCAGAACCGGCCACGCTGAAGTATGCATGATAGAATTTGATCCGGGAAGAATAACTTACGACGAATTGCTGGAGGTTTTCTGGAAGACGCACGACCCGACGACTTTAAATAGGCAGGGAAACGATACCGGTACACAATACCGTTCGGTTATTTTCTACCATGACAATTGGCAAAAAGAAAAGGCGGAATATTATAAAAACGAACTTAACAAATCGGGTGCGTGGAAAAACCCTATAGGTACGGAAATTTCCGCTTTCAAAAAATTCTATAGAGCGGAAGAATACCACCAGCATTATTTTGAAAGAAATCCGTACCAGGGATACTGCTCATTTGTAATTGCACCGAAGGTTGAAAAGTTTAAGAAAGTATTCAAAGATAAATTGAAATAATTATCAGGCTCCTTTTTCATTCTCAGGCTTAAGGCTAAAGCAGAAGGGGCGCTTCCGCTTATAATAAATTTATTCCGGCCATATGGTTATCTGTGCCGCTCAAAAAAAAGGCCGCATACCTTAACAACCAAAATCAAATTCCTTCGTCTCAACATTAGGAATAAGCATTTCCGTTTGATTTATAACCGCATAAATCTTCCGGATAAAATAAAATCAAACGGGTGAAGTTTTATACAATAATTTTACGGAGGCAAAATATGAGCTCGTACTCTACAAAAAAGAATTCCATCCAAAGCAGGGCAGGCTTAATTACTGTGCTTGCATTTATTCTTTCCACACTTGTCTTCTATTCATGTTCGACCTCGCAGGAAAACATCTACAAAGATTCCAATACAGGCGACGAATTAAACGGCAACAAGAAGGCGCTTTCATTCAGCACTAAGCAAGATGGAAAAGTTACATACTGGAAAGCAGAGTTTGAAGATGGTAAAATATCTGCGCTGTTTAGGAACGGCGAAAAAGTTTCCCCGGCCGATATTGATAAGTTTAAGGATATGGTTTACGATAATGTGGATGAATTGACTAGCGATGACAGGGTATACGAAAGAAAACATTTCCTTTTCGATGAAGAGGGCCGGGACGAAGAACCCGGAGGATTGCACGATGTTCCGGACTCGATCGACTTTGATTTTCACTTTGACAAGGAAGCATTGGAAAAAAGCATGAAGGATTTGAAAGATTATCTTGAGTGCCTGAAGGACCGAAAGTTTGAATTTCACTTCGATACGGCTCAATTCAACAAGAACATGCGGCACCTGAAGGAAGGCCTGCAGAACATGAAGCTTGATCTCCCCGATTTTGAATGCGATATGGGCGCGCTTAAAGACAATATGAAGAAATTTAGGCATGAACATTTTTATAACGGTGACTTTGAAAAAGATATGTCCCGCTTCAAAGAAGAAATGGAAAAATTCAAAGACAAAATGAAAGATTTCAAATTCGAAATGAAGGGCTTCAAAGAGAAAATGAAAAAGTTCGGCGCTTTTATGAAGGAACTGAAGCATGAAATGGTTAAGGACGGCTTGATTCAAAACGAAGACGAAGAAATCAATCTAAAATTTAATTCAAACGAGATGAGGGTTAACGGGAAAAAAGTCCCGGACAATCTATTCGAAAAATACAAGAAGATGTACAAGGACTATTCCGGCAAGAGCATCGATGACGGGATTAATCTTCGAACATGTATCCCGCGCTTCTAACGCTTTTAATATAAACAGGGCGGGAAGGATCATCCTCAAAGTACTTCCTAAGCCTGACGATAAAATTATCTACCGTCCGGGTTTCGATATCGGGATTCATATGCCATGCGTTTTCAAGCAGTTCCTTCCTGGAGACAATTTTCCCTTTATTTTCAACAAGGTATTTTAATACTACCGCTTCCTGCTGCGTTAGCCTGAATTTGTCTTTGCCTTTAGAGCAGTTAAAATTTTCAAAGTTAATTACATTATCTCCAAATCTGAATACCGGCTGGCTGGCTGAAACTTCCTTATACCAGTTCTTACGCTTAAGCATTCCCCTAACTCTTAATATCAGTTCATTCAGATGGAATGGCTTGGTCATGTAGTCGTCGGCGCCCAGTTCCAGTCCTTTAACTTTATCTTTAATTCCCGCCCTTGCCGTAAGGATAAGGATAGGCATCTGCGGAGACGTGGCTCTAACAATTTCGGCAATCTCAAAGCCGTCCACATAAGGAAGCATTATATCCAGAATTATCAGGTCGTAGTCTTCTTTGTTAAAAAATTCGAGCGCCTGTTTGCCGTCCCTTGCCCAGGAAATCTTAAAGCCTTCCTCGGTTAGATTATATTCAAGTCCGACGGCAAGAGTTTCTTCGTCTTCGACGAGCAGTATTTTGCTTCCTTCAAACATAGTCCGATTCTCCTTTTATGCTTTTCCCGGTGCTTTCAATTGTCTGCCTTATCAGACGGTTGATAAATCTTTTTTTAGATACTTTGTAAATCGGCAGCTCTATTTTAAAAGCAGTGCCCGCATTCTGTCCCTTGCTTGCTGCAGTTATTTTACCGCCGTGGTTTTTAATAATTTCCCTTACCCAGTATAAACCCAAGCCGGTTCCCTTTACGCTGGGAATGTTTTTATCGTCTATGCGGTAGAATTTATTGAATATCTTCTTCAGTTCCTGGGCAGGTATTCCTATGCCGTTGTCTTTAAACTCGATTAAAATGTTTTTTGCAGAGCGGAAAGTTCTTATCGAAATTTCTGCTTTGTCCCGTGTATATTTTATGGAGTTGTCGATCAGGTTGTCGAACACGATCTTAAGCGCACTCTTATCCGCCGCGCAATTGCAGTCTGCATGGCCTTCAACTTTAATTGTGCCGGGCGGAAGATTGAACTGCTCTGCAGATTCACCGACCAGCTTTTCAATTAGGTTATCGGCATCGTAAACCTGATAATTGTGGGAAACTTTTTTCTGCTCGAGCATGGAAATCTCTAGAATAGAGTTGATCAAATTCTGAAGCCTGTTGGCGTCTTTTGTCATCAGCTCAATAAACTCATTCCTCTTTTGTGCGGGCACATCCCTAGACTGCAGAGTTTCGAGATAAAGCTGAATTGAAGAGAGCGGCGACTTAAGCTCGTGGGTTATATTCGCTATAAAATTATCGTAAAGGTTGTTTAGCTTTAATTGAACGTTCAACTGGCGGAAGATTAAGGAGATGCTGAATGAAATTGCCACCAGCAGTACAATGCCGCCGACGAAAGGGAAAATGTTTGTTCCCTCGTAAATAGCTTGCGGTGAAATCTTTTCGCCTACATTTTTTAGCAAAATATAGTTTATAACATACCAGTAAATCCATATCCCCAATAACAACAGCCAGGCCAGCTGTGTTATAACAAATATGGTTATGTGGTAAAAGATGGAATGTTTTTTTTTCATAATAACTTCCCCGGCTTGTTGTTCGGGTATAATTATAAATTATTGGTCACGTGAAATATCATGTATTAGATCGATAAGTTCAAATTTTTCTCCTCATCTTTTACATTTCTTTTACAGTACTAATGGTAAATAATTATCATCTTTTCAATAAAGAAATCCCGGTTTAATCTGCCGAAAAATTAATAAAGGAGAAATTGATGAATATCCTTCTTGTATATCCCGAAACGCCGTCAACATACTGGAGCTTCCACGACGCACTAAAATTCATATCGAAAAAATCCGCAGAACCGCCTTTGGGCTTAATTACTGTTGCCGCTCTGCTTCCCAAAGACTGGGAGAAAAAATTAATCGATATGAATGTATCGAGTCTTGAAGATAAGCACCTGCTGTGGGCAGACTATGTTTTCCTCAGCGGCATGAGCGTTCATCTGAAATCATTTAAAGAAATTGTAAGAAGGTGCAACAAGCTGGGCGTTAAGGTAGTTGCCGGCGGTCCGCTCTGCACAACGCAATACCAGGAATTTCTTGGGATCGATCATTTCATTCTAAATGAAGCCGAGATTACGCTTCCTCTCTTTATTAACGATTTATTAAACGGAACTCCAAAACATATTTATACTTCGGATGAATTCCCCGATATGTCCTTAACTCCGGCGCCGATGTGGGAACTGCTGGAAAAGAAAAAATATGTTTCGATGAGCATCCAGTATTCACGGGGATGCCCTTACGACTGCGAGTTCTGCAGCATTACAATGCTTAACGGAAGAAAGCCCAGAACGAAGAGTTCCGGGCAATTTATCAACGAGCTTAACGTACTTTACGAGCAAGGCTGGCGCGGCGATGTATCTGTAGTTGATGATAACTTTATCGGGAACAAGAAAAAGCTGAAGACGGAAATTCTTCCGGCATTAGTCGAGTGGTCCAAGGAAAAGAAGCACCCGTTCAGCTTTATTACCGAAGTTTCGGTTAACATTGCCGATGATGAGGAGCTGATGAGACTGATGATAGAGGCAGGCTTCTATAGTATTTTTATAGGCATCGAAACACCGAACGACGAAAGCCTTGAAGAATGCGGCAAATCCCAGAATCGCAGGCGTAATCTTATTACTTCCATACAAAGGCTGCAGCAAAAAGGCTTTATAGTATCGGGCGGATTTATAGTGGGCTTCGATAATGACAGGGATGATATTTTTGATCAGCAAATAAATTTTATTCAGAAGAGCGGTATTGTCTCGGCTATGGTTGGCTTGCTGAATGCACCGACCGGGACTAAATTGTTTAAGCGGCTTAAGTCTGAAAAAAGGCTGCTTGAATTTTTTAGCGGGGATAATATGGACGGCTCAATCAACTTTATACCGAAGATGAATTACCGCGATTTGATAGGCGGCTACAGCAAAATTTTGAACACGATTTACGGACAGCAGGAATTTTATGAGCGGGTTAAGAAGTTCCTTAACGAGTATCGCCTGCCCTCGTGGAGAACAGCAAGGATTTCCTTAACGGAAGTGAAAGCGTTTTTCAGGCTGCTGTGGATACTGGGAATAATTGAGCGCGGCAAGAAGTATTTCTGGAAGCTGTTCTTTGTTTCGCTGTTCAAGCATCCGAAAAAATTCCCGCTTGCAATGACGTTCGCGGTCTATGGTTTTCACTTTAGAAAAATTACTCAGTCGGTATAAGGCAAAGGGAATAGGAAATATTCGGGTATAGAGTATAAGGGCGTTTGCGATGCCCTTATACCATATACCTAAATCCTTTGATGGTATAAAAAATATTCCACCATATATTGCAATTTTGAAACATGAATCTATCCTTCAACAATATGCCCGTTAGACCTTACAGAGTAGCGGTTCGATTTTAAATTTTCATCCTTCATTACTTTAAATTCGTTTACAAGGGTTTCAAGTTTGGAAGTTAACTGCTGCAGCTCCTCGGCAGAGTTTGCGATCTGCTTAGATCTAACAGCCGACTGCTGGGTGATTGTGCTTATTTCTTCAATGCTCTGGCTTATTTGCCCGGCCGCATTCGACTGCTCGTTTGTGCTTACTGCAAACTGGTTTACTTCCGAAATAACATTAGTCGAAGCATGGATTATATCTTTTAGCGAGCTGCCGGCTTTGTTGGCCAGCTCTTTTCCTTTTATAACTTCGGAAGAGCCCTTGGTTATTGAGTCGACAGCCTCGGTGGTATCCCGCTGTATCTGCTTGATCATTGCCGCAATTTCCTTAGTGGCTTTAGTAGTACGCTCGGCAAGCTTTCTTACTTCGTCCGCAACTACTGCAAACCCGCGCCCCTGTTCCCCAGCCCTGGCAGCTTCAATTGCCGCATTAAGGGCCAAGAGGTTGGTCTGGTCTGCTATGTCGTCTATTACCTGGATTATCTCCCCGATTTCATCGCTGCTCTTGCCCAGCTGCTCAACCGTCTCTGCGGCTTTTTTAACAACGTCGGTTATTCTCACTATGCCGTTAATCGTCTCTTCGACGACCTTGCCTCCTTCATTAGCAATCTCGCCGGCCTTCTTAGCGTTTGCAACCGCGCCGTTTGCATTGTTTGTGGTTGTAAGAATTATGGAGGTCATCTCTTCTATCGAGCTGGCAACCTCGCCTGCCTGTTCGCTTTGCTTGCCGGTGCCGGCAGCAAGTTCCTCTGCGCTGGAAAGAATTGCCTGGCTGGCTTCGGCAGAAGAAATTACCGCTTGTTGAATTTTGAGAAGCATTTCTCTCACCTTGTCAAGCGCCTTGTTAAAGGCGTTAAACAGTTTTCCCACATCGTCGTCCTTCTCGGCACTAACACTTACGGTAAGGTCTCCGTTTGAAAACTTTTCAATTGCGGAGAGCATCCTGTTTGTATTTAACGAAAGATATTCAGCCTGTTCCTCGGCAATCCGCTTAGCCTTGCTGGCCTGTGCCGCAGCTGTTTCGGCTTCCAGGCTTTTGGCTTTTATTTCTTCTACCGAAGTTCGTATGTTGCCCACCATAGCATTGAAGGAAGATGCTAGGTTGCCTATTTCGTTTTTGCTGTTAAGGCTAATGTTTATATCGTAATTCCCTTTGGAAACCTTTTCGGCGGCATCGCCAAGCAGTTTAATAGGATTGGAAATTTTCTTTGCGTAAATAAAGGCAAAGATGTTTATGACGAAAAGAAGAATGAGAAGGATCAGGAGGAAATTTTTGCCCAGCGCTGAAGTTTCAGATTGAATATCGCTCAGCAACATGCCGTTGGTAACAATCCAACCCCAGGGCTTGAATAAGCGGAAGCAATAGATTTTAGTAATTATCTGGTTGTTAACGTTCCAATGGTACACCGCAAAGCCGAAGCCGTCTCTTTGGCTTATATTCCGCATTTCCCTGTTGGAATAAACGCCGTTGGCATCCTTATCGTCGCCAAAGTATTTTCCAACGTTGTCTGCATTCCTTGAAACGCGGCAGTAGCCGTTAACGTCGTTTACAAAAAGATAATTTTGCGGGCCGAAGCTGGTGTTCGTAATTAAGTCTGCCGCTACCGCTTTGGCGGAATCAATTGAAAGCTTGCCCGAATCAACTTTGGATTGGATATTATCCAGCTGAGAGCAGACTGCATCCACAACATATTTAAGCCCGGCTTTTTTGTCTTCCGTTACGGTTTTTTTAATGCTTGGTAAAAAATAAAACTCGAATACCAGGAATAAAGCAAGCGAGAAGATAAGGCTGAAGCTTAGAATCCTGGAAAAGAGGCTCCAATCCCTTACGGCTTTAATATGCATTTCTTTCCTCATTTTTTGTAATGTCTTATTATCGAAAAATTTTTTTAGAAATTTACCATTAAGATTGAACGGCATGTATAAAACTATAGGCATCAATGTTGTCTTCCCAGATATAGCCGTCCTTAATAAGCCATAGGAAATATTTCAATTTTGTTATACAAATGTGATGAATACGAGAACAGGTTAAGTTATTTTACTCTTATATTTAAAAACAAAAATATCTTTGCGGAAAAATTACTTCACGGTTACAATATTAAATAATTAGCAGGAGGGACTCTCTCCATGTGCAGCAAAATAATCTGTTTGAAAAGAAAATAATAAATGAGAAAAATGTACCCTTCCGGTTTAGTCATTCCTCTTCAAATATTTATAAAAGATTACATGAAAGTTTATGATCTCTTTTTTGAATTTGAGGCGGCGGATCAAATGACCGAAATAATATTAGCGCTAGTACAGCTTACATTTTAGCAAGGAGAATTCAGATGAGCTATGTTTTAACCTGGCAGTGGATTGTGCTGGTTTCATTCTCGGTTGTACTTATTTTAATTACTCCGTTCGTAAAAACCATTGAGAGCTTTTACAGGGGGACTTCCAGGGAAGCCAAAAGACCTGGAATAATAATGCTTACTTTCAGTCTCGTTATATCATGGATTTTTTCAAAGTCGGTTACAAATGCAGCGAACCTGGGACTCAGCTTCGGTATAGTAGGCGGTATTGCTTATGCAACTTATTATCTTTCCTTCCTTGTAGCGGGAATAGTTATTTATAAAATAAGAACCGGCCTTAAGGTTCAAAGCCTTCATCAATTTCTGGAAAGAAAATTCGGCGCTGGCGCAGTAAAATTTTTTACAATCATTATTGCGGTCAGGCTTCTAAACGAAGTCTGGTCGAACACCGAAGTTATCGGAACCTATTTCGGAAGCACCGGCTCGCCGCAGTATATTATATCGATAATCGTGTTCACCATATTAACTCTTGTTTATGCTTTGAAGGGAGGCTTAAGAAGCTCCTTAATAACAGACCTGCTTCAGATGAGTTTGTTTGTGGTTCTGCTGGTACTGGTCCTTGGAATGATTCTTCCCAAAGAGGGGTCGGTAACACCGTTCTTAACAAGCGGCAAGTGGTCGTTATCAGGCGGTGTTGACCTGGTACTTGTCGCTCTCATTCAAATTTTCAGCTACCCGTTTCACGATCCTATTCTTACCGACCGAGGTTTTATATCAGATGAAAAGACTACTCTGCGCAGTTATATACTGGCAACGATCGGAGGCTTCCTTTGCATTTTGCTTTTTAGCTTCGTGGGTATTTATGCAAAGTTCCTTGGACTTAACGGCGAGGCTCCGGTAGAAGTATCAAAAACTCTCGGAGTCTTTTCAATGATCGTTATGAACTTCATTATGGTAACATCGGCATCGTCTTCTGTAGATTCCACGTTTGCATCGGTCTCCAAGCTGGTGGTTGTCGATCTGGGTAAATCGAAAACCTCAATGGTCTCAAAAGGGAGATGGACGATGATAATAACGGCAATAGGCGGGACAATTCCTTTGTTGTTTTCTCCGGCAATTTTATCGGCTACTACTTTAAGCGGAACGATGGTGCTGGGATTAATGCCTGTATTTATTTTCTGGAAGATACCGGCGCCTAAAATCTCGTTTCACCTTTCGCTGTGGGTAGGCGTAATAGCGGGTGCGGTTATGGTCTTCGGATGGCTGCCCAAATGGTTGTACTTAGGCCGCGGCTCGTTCGCCGATCTGCTTGCTGTAAATGTGTACGCCACGGTTTTAATTTTATTTGTTTATTTTGTACCGGCTCTTGCGGCGAGTAAAGTAAAGAAACCGAATGCACAGGCAATAGAACACGGATGACACGGATTAAACAGATTTACACGGATAAAAATTAAAATGAAGCACCCTGAAATATATCTTGATGCACTTGATAACTTATGGTTCCAGGTAAGCGGAACGCTTTGCAACATAGTATGTGAACATTGCTTTATAAGCTGCAGCCCGGTTAATCATAGCTTTGAGTTTATGTCCATCGCTCAGGTAAGCGCATATCTGGAAGAATCCGTTAAGCTGGGAGTGAAGGAATATTACTTTACCGGTGGTGAGCCTTTTATGAACAAAGAGATTCTCGATATACTGGAAAGAACCTTGAGCATTGGTCCGGCAACAGTTTTAACAAACAGTATGCTTATTAGACCGCATCATGCAAAAAGGCTAAAAGAAATTTCGGACAGTTCAATTTACTCGCTTGAAATGAGAGTAAGCATCGACGGCTACACGGAAGAGATGAACGATGTAATTCGCGGTAAAGGCGTTTTCAAAAAAGCTATGACAGGAGTAAAGCTGCTTGTAGATAACGGCTTTCTCCCGATTATTACAATTACAAAAACCTGGCAGGATAAAGACGATGATAAAGTCCTAACCGGTTTTATGGACACGTTAAAATCTTACGGCTATGCCAGACCGCGCTTAAAAATACTTCCTTCTTTAAAAATCGGGAAAGAAGCGGTCCGTACTAAAGGATATGATGAATATGAATTCGTAACGCACGAAATGTTGGAAGATTATGAAATAAGAAATCTGATCTGCGCAAACAGCCGCATCGCCACGTCGAAGGGGGTTTATGTTTGTCCTATTCTTATAGATTCGCCAGATGCAAAATTAGGTGAATCACTTGAGGAGTCAATGACGCCATATGAATTGAAGCATCAAGCATGTTACACTTGCTATTTATTCGGCGCAATCTGTTCAAACTTTTCATCGACGAGTCATGATGCTTAGAAAGATTGCATTGTTGGGAGGAGTGTACAGCAATTATCTTTCTCTTAAAGAGGTAATAAAGGATGCGAACAAAAGGAAGGTAGATGCGATTTATTGCCTGGGCGACCTCGGCGCTTTCGGTCCCCACCCCGATAAAGTTTTTCCGTTGCTTCTTCAGAATAATATCCATGTGGTCCAGGGCAATTACGATAATTCCATAGCAAACGATAAAGACGACTGCCAGTGCGGTTACACAGATCCGAGAGATAATTACTTCGCACGCTTGAGCTATGACTACACATACAAAAATACGAGTGACGAATTTAAAAAGTGGATGAAGAATCTTCCCGCAGAAATAAGATTTGAATTGGGGGATTATAAAGTTTTGCTTTGCCACGGCTCGCCCAGACAAATGAATGAATTCTTATGGGAGACAACTACGCCCACACACTTCCTGGAAAAATTATGTGGTGATTTTAATGCAGATATAATCTGCGCAGCGCATACGGGAATTCATTGGAACAGAAAACTTGGCGGCGAAAAATATTTTATAAACGTCGGTGTTATTGGCAGACCAGAAAACGACGGCAATACATTCGTAGGCTATACATTGCTTGAATTAAGAGAAGGAAAGATAAGTACAGAATATATTCCGGTCGAATACGATTATAAAACCCTGGCGGAAGAGATGCGTAAAGAAAAGCTGCCGGAAGAATTTATTGAAACAATCCTTACCGGCTGGTGGGCTACTTGCCTGGAGATTTTGCCGGGTAAGGAAAGGGCTAAAGGAAAATACTAGTATTATTCTTTCAATTTCTCATTTAATTTTTTTGTTAAATTCCAGTGAATTAAAAAATCAATATAAGGCGATTAGAGCTATGATTACATTAAATCATCAATTCAACTTACTGCGAAATGGGAATTGATGTAAGATGGTATGCGCAGCGCGGGCAGAACATAATCCACTCTTCATGTGTAGGCTGCGGAGTATGCGCGGCTGTATGTCCTAGAGGCGTACTTAAGCTGGAAAATCTTCCGTTAGCAGGAAGATTTAATGAATCGAAATAATGCATGGTTAAAAAATTTGTTTGATTCATAAAAAAAATTTTATAACTTGCTAAAGTAATAGGGAGAACATTACCGTAAATTCAGTTGTTTCTCTAATTCATAATTAAATTTTTCTGATCCGAAAATATTTTGTAAGGCTATTAAAAATTATATGAATTATAAACACATTGAAAAGATGGGATAATAAAAAGCTTTTCTGTGCATACCTAAAGATGTTTGTGTATAATACTAGACCTCTCATTAATATTTAGTTTTAAAATGACGGAAGTAGAAAATTTAATTGGGATAATAATATGATTGGGAAGGTACTTTCTCATTACAAAATTATAGAAAAGCTTGGCGAAGGCGGAAACGGCGTAGTTTACAAAGCCGAAGATACAAATTTAAAACGTACCGTTGCGTTAAAGTTTCTTTCTCAATTCTTTTCTTCAGATGAAGAATCGAAACGAAGATTTATTTACGAGGCGCAGAAAGCCTCGGCATTAGACCATCCCAACATATATACCATTCATGAAATTGGACAGACCGACGAAGAGAAGTTGTTTATTTCGATGACGTACTATGATGGAGAAAATTTAAGGGAAAGAATTAAAAGCAAGGGAGTAAAAAAAGAAGAGGCTGCTGAAATCGCAATTCAAATTTGCGAAGGACTGAATAAGGCACATCAAAACAACCTTGTCCATAGAGATATTAAGCCCGCAAACATTTTTCTTACAAAAGACGGAATAGTTAAGATACTGGATTTCGGATTAGCTAAAGAGAAGGGGCAGTCTCATTTAACTAAAGAGGGAACTACTCTGGGTACTGTTGCGTATATGTCGCCTGAACAGGCAAGAGGCGAGGACGTAGACCAGAGGACAGACATCTGGTCGCTTGGAATAGTTATGTATGAAATGCTCACCGGCAAGCCTCCGTTTGATGCCGATTATTACCAGGCGACAATTTATTCAATACTTAATACAAAGCCGGAGCTTAACAAACTTCCAAAAGAATTTACTCCAATCATAAAGAAGGCTCTGGCCAAACCGGTTAACGAAAGGTATCAAAATACAGAAGAGCTTTTAGTTGATTTAAATTTATTGAGAAGTGGATTTCCGGCTAAGCATTATTTCTCAACTCATGCTTTTTTAAAAAGCTTTAAAGTGAAATTAGCTGCTGCAGCTATTATAATTATTTTACTCGCTGTAATTTCATTCCTTGTTATAAAGAAACCTGCAGTTGAGCATTCAACAATAGAAGAGAGAAAGATAGTTGTTGTTTTTCCTTTTGAGAATCTTGGCTCGCCGGATGACAAATATTTTGCCGAAGCGATAGCGCAGGAAATTACCAGCAAGCTTGCATCGATACAAGAGATTAGCGTAATCTCATCAAAGAGTGCAAAAAGATTTTTTGATTTAAAGATGAGTACAATGGAAATAAGCAGCGAGCTGGGTGCCAATTACATCCTTGAAGGAACGGTAGCATGGGCTAAGACAAACGATAAGAAGAGCACCGTCAAAATAATTCCGGAGCTCACCAGGGTTTCGGATAATACAATCGTCTGGTCGGACTCGTATGATAAAATTCTTGACGATATTTTTTCGGTTCAGGATGAAATGGCCAGGAACGTTTCTGAAAAAATCAACGGCTCATTGATCCCGGCAAAAAATACGGAGGCTGAATCTCCTACCGGAAACATGGGCGCGTACACTTATTATCTTAAAGGGCTGGATTATGAAAACCGATGGTATGTCTTCAAGGAAGATTTCCAGAAGAGAGTTTCTTTATTTAAGAAAGCCATAGAATTAGATCCAAAGTTTGCTGGGGCGTATGCTCATCTGTCTATAGCCGAATCAGGTTTGTTTGGGTTATACTTTGACCGTAATGAAAAGACTGCCGCCGAAGCACTTGAGTATGCAGAAAAAGCTTATCACTTAAATCCAAGTCTTGCAGATGTTCACTTTGCGCTTGCTTATTATTACGCAAGCTGCGGCGGAAATTTTGTCTTACCTGTAAAGATTAAAATCCCTTCTCCCCCGATCGCCTGTGAACCGGCGATGTCAGTCTCTAAGTCATCGCCGATCATAAAAAAAGAATTGTCTTTGCCAAAGCCAAGCTTCCTCAATGCAGCTTGAAAATAAAACGGAGACGGCTTACCGATTAACACTGCTTCCTTACCTGATGCATATTCAATTGCAGCTACAAAGGCACCGGCATCAAGCGACAAATTTTTCCCGTCCGGCTGCCAGAATTTATTTTTCTGCATTGCAATAATTTCTGCGCCGGCGTGAACTTTTCTGAAAATTTCATTTAGAATTTTATACGACCACTCTTCTCCCAAATCGCCTATTACAACTGCATCCGGATTCTTATCGTCAATAAGCTCTTTAAATTCCTTTTTAACGTTATGAATGCAGTAAACAGAAACGCGCAGATTCCTTTCCTTTATGTATGCCAAAGTCACATCAATAGTCGTCATTGCATTAACATGAAGACTAATTCCCTTTTTATTTAAGAATTGAAGAACTTCTTGTGAAGTGTTTCTGGTAGAATTTGTAATTATACAAGAAGGAATTTTATTTTCATTAAGAAAGTCAAACATTTCCGCAGCTCCGCCGGCAAGCTTATCTCCAGGCCGGATAATGCCGTCGAAATCTATTAAGACTGGTAAGTCATGTTTTGTCATTTGCTCTTCATATTAAATTAAAATGTCACCTTACGCAAAAATATTTTTAGGAATAATGGAGTGTTGGAATATTGGAGAAATGTGCCTATTTCATTTCTCCACTACTCCTTTATTCCAAGAATCTGCGTAACATTACTAATATTAACAAACCTTAGCTGAAATCTAAATTAAAGAATTTCTTCTTTGAATAAAAAAATATTTTTTCTAAATTATCATTGAATAGTGCTTTAACTATTAACTTTTTGGAGAGGAGAAGAGGGGGTAATGGCAAACGTTAAAGGGAAAAAAGAAGTCTCGTGTAAATTTGTAATACTTTTGGTTAATGCCTTAAAAGTACATAATATTCCTTTAGAGGTATTATTTGAGGGAGTTCCATACGACCATTCTTATCTTTTAAATAAGCACGAACGTATCGAGTGGCATTATTGGGGACGAATGCTTTCAAACTTAAAACCATATTTTTCAACTAAAGGATTCGAAACTCTTGGTGCCGACTTTGTAAAAGATAAAGGATTTACCCAGGGTCTAATCGTATCTTTTGTAATGTACTCATCAAGTAAATTAGCCAGGCTGCTCACCAAACCATTAAATAACTTTGTTAAAGATGCGATTTCATGCGTGCCTTACAGACAAAAGTGGCTCGACGAAAATAACACCAGAATAACAGGTTTGGTGGATGAGGGTTATGAAACAATTCCTGAATTCTTTATGACATGTAAAGGCACTTTTGAACAATATGGCATTTTTGCTGGTGTAAAAAACGTTAAAGTCGATTTAACATTGTTGGAATGCGGTGCTGTTTGTGACATAACATGGGAAAAAAGTCCAGGTCTATTTGGAAGATTCACAAGAATTTTAAAGTTACTAATAAACATTAAAAAAACATTTTATGAACAATCAGATTCTTACAGCATATTATTAGAGAAATATCAAAAACTGGATGAATCAAAGGCGGTTTTGCAAAAACAAGCCACAAACCTTAAGACAGCCTATGAAATAACTAAATCAATTCAGCAGATAAGGGATATAAAAACAACTTTAAATTCAATAACAAGTATATTGATTAAGGATACTGAAATTGCATCCGCAGGTATAAAGCTGATGAAAGATACTGATGGAAATACCCTGGAACTAGAATCATTCAGCGGAGATAATATTTCAACAAAACCTCTTTGCCAAAATATTTTAATCAATAATGAAATATTAGGAGAATTAGAAGTCCAACCAAAGTTAGAAGCCGACATTTCTGAATTGGAAAAACTTATGAATTATATACTTCCAGTAATAGACATTTCAATTTATAATTCACTTGTGCTTCGTACTATTACCGATTATAAAAATAATCTCGAATCTAAAGTAGGAGAGAGAACATCGGAATTAAAAGCGGCTCAAGAAGAATTATCTAAAACAATTTCACTTTTAAAAGAAGCACAGCAGAATCAGAACCGATTCTTTACAAATATTTCTCACGAGTTTAGAACTCCTTTAACTCTTATACTTGGTCCCGCAGAACAAATTATAGAACTCTCGAAAAACGAAAAGAATAAGGAAAATGCAAGAATAATCTTTCGTAGCGCGAAGAAATTGAAGAGACTTGCTAATCAGCTTCTTGACTTAGCCCGGCTTGGAACAAACAGTATGAAGCTGGAGACAAGGCTGCAGAACTTAATAACTGTTTTGTGGGAAATTGTTTCATCATTCTTTTCAATGGCAGAGTCTAAAAAAATCATTTTAAAGTTCATTCCGCATAGTGAAACAATAATGATTTATCTTGATAGAGATAAACTCGAAAAGATAATGAACAATTTAATTTCCAACGCATTAAAGTTTACACCTTCGGGAGGGGAAGTAATCATTGAAGCATTTGAGATAGATACGGAAGTTGGAATATCCGTTGCAGATACCGGAATTGGAATTCCTGAAAATGAATTGAATAAAGTATTCGATAGATTTTATCAGGTAGATAATAGATTGTATAAGGAATTTGAAGGAACCGGAGTTGGTTTATCTTTAACCAAAGAATTAGTCGAGCTTCATAAAGGAAAAATTATTGCTGAAAGCGAAGAGGGCAAGGGTTCAACTTTCAAAATAATTCTTACGCTTGGTAAAGAGCATTTGAAGCCGGATGAAATTGCTGAAGAAACCATGTCAGGTAAAGAATCTTGTAGCGGGATTGGTAAAGAGGAATTTCAATATGAAGAATCAGCATTGGTGCAAGACGATCATAAACCTGATGTTGAAGGGCTGTTGGATACGCAGCCGCCATTATTATTAATAGTTGAAGATAACCCCGATGTAAGAAATTATATCTCGGATATTATGAGAAAGGAATACAAAATTGTCGAAGCCGTAAACGGCGAAGAAGGTCTAAGCAAATCATTTGAATTGATGCCGGAAATAATTATAAGCGATGTAATGATGCCGAAGATGGACGGCTTTCAATTATGTAATCGAATAAAATCGGATTCGAGAACGAGCCACATTCCAATTATTTTATTGACCGCAAAAGCAACGTTGAACGACAAGGTTGAAGGATTTGAATCGGGAGCCGACTCTTATATAATGAAGCCGTTTGACGCCGCCGAACTGAGAGCGCGTATAAAGAATTTATTGCAGCAAAGGCAGCGGCTGCATGAATATTTTCGCGCTCACGGCTTAATTGAAGTTGAAGAAAACGGCATAACTCCGGTAGACCAAAAATTTTTGCAAAATGCAGCTTCAATAATTAATGAGCATATTTCCGATCCTTCATTTGATGTTGAAAAGTTTGCAGAAAAATTAGCCGTCAGCCGGTCGCTGCTTCATAAAAAGCTTACTGCGCTAACAGGAGAATCGCCGGGCGAGCTTATTAAAAGATTCCGCTTAAATAAGGCTGCAAAAATGCTCGAGCTGAAATCGGGAAATATAACGGAGATAGCTTTTCAAGTAGGCTTTAATGACGCTTCGTATTTTACGCTATGCTTTAGAAGGCAGTTCGGGATGTCGCCTTCGCAATACCATAAAAATAATTCATGAAACCTGCCTGCCGGTCAGGCAAGTTTGTGCCGATTCGAGGCTGAATGTCTTTAGCCACGAATTATCACGAATTACACTAATTATACTTTTTTAATAGTTGTTTGCACAGTTATTACGGAATTACTTCCTTCCAAAATTTATTTCGGTAACAGAAAAGAAATCTTTTGTTGAATGCTTTTAGTGTTTTTACCAACTGCAGCTATCCATGCGCAAGTGATTTTCTTTTTTTATAAATTTTTTGTGGAAGTGCAGTAATGATAGCTCGAAGTGCCTCATTTACTTCAGAAGGGGTACGGAATACTTCCGCAACATCATTTTCCAACGGAACAAGCACAGTTTTTTCTCTGACTATATTAACAAAACGATTTGCTTTAGCTTTTGAATAATCGAAATTATATTCATTATTTATATCATTGTTATTTTTTTTTGCCGATGTTTTCTTCATAATTCTTTCTTTCTTTTTTAGTAGAAATTCTAGAGCTAATTATTCTAATTAAGTTTTTCTTTTTCTCGGTAAAAACCACAAGTAATAATCTTCCTTTGTAGGAATGACCAATTATAATTTCTCTTCTTTCATTTATTGAATGAATTTCATCATCAAATATTTTTGCCAGTGGATTAAAAAATACTGTCTTCGCTTCTTCAAAACTGACATTGTGTTTGTGGATATTCAGTTTAGCCTTTTTTACATCCCATTCGAAGATTAAATTCACAAGCACCTCAAATTTTAATTAAAATATATCTAAAGAATTATTACTATTCAATTAAAAAAAATATAGAAAAAATCCTGGCGCGCTAAAACGCAAGTTTACGCATGCCTTCTGCAAGCAGGTTCAAGGAAAAACAAATGAAATATCTTGACACAAAAAACAAAGATTTAAGCAGCAATACTATAATACCGCCATATTAAGTTATCAATGAACATCTTTCCGAAACTTCATTCGGGGTTGAAATGTTCGCAGAAAAATTAGCCGTCAGCAGATCGCTGCTGCATAAAAAGCTTACTGCTTTAACCGGCGAATCGCCGGGCGAGCTTATTAAAAGATTCCGCCTAAACAAAGCGGCAAAAATGCTTGAACTGAAATCCGGGAATGTAACCGGGATTGCGTTTGAAGTTGGATTTAATGACGCTTCATATTTTACAGCATGTTTCAGAAAGCAATTCGGCATTTCACCTTCGCAGTACCATAAGAATTAGTGCAATTAGTGTTAATTAGTGGCTGAAGAACTTAGCCACGAATTGGCACGAATTGCACTAAAAACACAATCTTAATAGTTATTTACACAATTCTTACAGAATTATACTCTCCAATAATTTATTTCTGTAACAGAAAATAAATCTTTATTGATTCATCAATACCCGAAGAGAAAATTATGAGCGTAGAAAAGAATTCTCAAAACCATGATGAGATGATCCCCCTGGAGTTTCACTTAAGTCAGAATTATCCTAATCCGTTTAGGGATAAAACCATAATTAAATATTGCATCGCATATAAAACCAAGGCAACAATTTCAATTTACAACGCTGACAAAATGATGATAAAAAAAATATTACATAAAGAGCATGAAGCAGGAACTTATGAGATTGAATTTGATGGCAGCAGTTTACCTGAAGGAATTTATTTCTGCGAATTAATTGCAGACGGATTTAGTGAAAGAAAAAAAATAGTAAAAAAGTATAGCCACTAATTAACACGAATTACACTAAAAAATTAAGGAGAACTAAAATGAAAAAGTTACTAACGATTTCACTACTTTTGTTGCTTGCTTCTACAATAAGCTACTCCCAATCGTGGCAAGCAAAGACTGTCAGCGCGCCGTCTGACATTTGGCTTGGACCTATCTCAATAGTTAATGAAAACATCTGCTGGGCTTCCTGGTCAACAGGCTATGTCAGCAGTACCGAATGCAAAAACGGAGTAATAATAACCACTGATGGTGGTGAAACATGGTCAGGCGGAGAAATCCCCAAAATTGAATCCGGCATTATCTTATCAATAGAGGCGATAGATGCCAACACTGCCTATATTGCAGTTGAGAATTTTGCGGGGACCGGTGTAGAGGGATTATATAAAACAACGGACGGAGGAATAACCTGGCAAAAGGATACCACTATTTATGGAAGTTCTCCTTCGGGTCCGGGATATATTCATTTTTTTGACAGCAGCAACGGCGTTGTTGTGGGTGAAAAAAATACTGGCGCAGGGTTTGAAATATTTACAACAACAAACGGAGGAACAGACTGGAAAGAAGTCCCGCAATCTAATATTCCTCCTATAAATCCAGGTGAGGTGACACAACAAACTCCCCTAGGTGAATATAGAGATTGCATCTGGCTTACTACTTTTCCCCCGAAAGGTAAAGGTCCTAGAATATTTAAGACAACGGATAAAGGTTATCATTGGTCTGTAATTGCGCCTTCTGGTTTGACAGATCAAGATTTAATCAGCCTTGCTTTTCAAGATGAAAAAAACGGATTGATGGTTGAATTCACACTCAACAAAGGTAAAATATTGAAGACAACCGATGGCGGAGAAACCTGGAAATTACTTGCCAATCCAAGAGATGTTACACCGAATTTTATTGCATATGTCCCCGGAACAACTTCAAGTTATGTAGTTGCAAATGATGCAAACTTTGCCGGCGGACCCGGCGGCTCGGCATATACACTTGACGAGGGAAATACGTGGAATTTAATTGATAACCAAAATCACGCTGTTCCGAGCTTTTATTCAGCTTCAGTCGGATGGAGTTCCAGCTTTGCTTCGAACACTATTTATAAATTCTCAGGTTCATTAACTGCTGTTTCTGATGGCTCGAAAAATGAACAAATAAATTCGTACTCTCTTTCGCAGAATTATCCTAATCCGTTTAATCCGAGCACAGCTATCAGCTATCAGCTTTCAGCATTCAGCCAAGTTACTTTGAAAGTTTATAATGTGCTTGGTAGAGAAGTAGCAACCTTGGTTAACGAACTAAAACATGCCGGTAAATACGAAGTTGAATTTAACGCTGCAGCATTGCCGAGCGGAGTTTATTTCTACAAAATAAAAGCCGGGAATTTTACCGACGTTAAAAAGATGCTGCTTTTAAAATGATCAGGCAAATGACTGCATATACATGTGTACTGTGCAATCAACTTTTATTCTCTGTGGAACTCAGTGCTGACTCTGTGTAACTGATTCTAAAAAATATTACACAGAGTTCCTCGGAGGACGCACAGAGTTTCACTGAGAAAGAATAATAGCGCAGCACACCCGGCAGGCAAGTTTAACTAATTATTACGAACGAATTGCCTTGAGGAAATTAGAATGAGGAAAATATTAATCGCCGCTTTAGTTTTTTTTAACTGCTTTTTCTTTTTCATTTTCCCGCAGAATAAAAACAGCAGTGAAGACGCCGCCGATAAGCCGGAATATTTCATCCCTAAAAATCATCAATCGGATTTTGCAAAACTAAAAAAGTTATTGGTAAAATCATTTTACAAATCCAATAAGGATTGGCGGCATATTATAGATTCAACATGGGGTCCGGGAGATCCGCTGCCTCAAAAGCTATTAATATTTAATACATACGCAAAGGCTGTTCATGATGAATATGACGGAATAAAATCTCTTAACTTAAACTGGGATTCGCTTTATAATTTCTATCTGAATAAAATTAATGATTCGACCAGCCGCGGTGGCTTTTCTGCAATCATGAGCCGCTTTGCCTACAGTTTGAAGGACTTACACACCAAAGCTTATGATTCAACCGTAGTCTGGACTCCGTTGAATCCCGGTGTCCCTGTTTTATTATTGGGAAGCTATAACACAGTTGAACATTTTGGCGCAGTAACAACAATATTATCCGACAGCACGACTTTAGTATTGAGGGTGGTGCCTAATCATCCTCTCGGACTGGAACCGGGCGATATTATTTTAGGCTATGAAGGTAAACCATGGAAAGATTTGGTAAGGGAGTTATTAGATGCAATTCTGCCCATGGCTGCATCCACCGGAGGCTGCGAATCTGCAGATACATATCTAAATCTTTCATGTGCTGGTCTAAACTGGCATTTGTTTGATACGATCGATATTCTTAAATATTCCACTGGTGACACTGTGCATCTATCAGTTCTTCCTTTATTGAATTTGAATCTTCCGGTTATGCCGAACAACGAACAGCTATCAATTCCGAATATCCCTTTCCCGGATGTTTTTTCAGATCAGTCGGCGACTTATGGAATTCTGCAAGGGACAAATATTGGATATATATTTCTTGCGCAGGAAGCATATGATTCTCCCGTACTAAATGCAGAAAAAGAATTTTATGAAGCGATATATTCGTTAAGAAATACTGATGCATTGATTATAGACATGAGGTTAAATTACGGCGGCTGGGCTTTGTTTAATGACGCTTTCCGAATTTTATTTAATGAATCATTAAACACTCTGGGAGATGCTTTTAGATGCAGCAGCAATTCCTTTGAACTATGTCCCTCTAATAATTATTCTAATTATTACATTGTAGGAAAGCCTCCCAAATTTTATGATAGACCTATTGCCGTACTCTTAGGTCCAACATGTGTAAGTGATGGGGATATAACCGCACAGCGCTTAAGGTATCACCCAATGGTAAAATTTTTTGGTAAAAGCTCGGATGCTTCTTTAGGATTCAACACATTTATAAAAAACTTTCCCGGGTGGTTCCTTCGGTATTCTATTACAGATGCGTTTCATATTAATAATCCGGGTGTGTATTTAAACAGAAAAGAGTTTCCAATTGACTTTCCCGTTTGGCATAATAAGGAGGATGCAGCAAAGGGGAAAGACGCAGTCGTTGAAAAAGCTTTGGATTGGATTAATAATTTAGTCTACTGCCATAACCTAAACGCTAACAATTCGTTTTGTCGTCCCGGTAAAGATACATTGAAATTTTCTGTGCAAATCGAGAACCCGAATTTACATCAAACCTCTTCTTTGTTGTATTTAAATAATTCTCAAGGAAATTTAATTGACTCACTCTTGCTTATTAAAACCGGAACTTCGAATAAAACAGAGACCTGGAACGGGAGCCTTGTAGTGCCGGATTACGAAGATATCTTCAAGATTTCAATGAGTGCCGGCGACGTAAGTTATTCAAAAAATTTTATGAGTAAGGATGTAATGCGATTTACCACGGGAGGACCTGTAACTGTCGATAGTATTAAATACGACAACAGCGCAAGCGGTTCTGTAAGCATAAGACCGTTCCTGCATAACAATGGAAAGACCATGACGATAAAAAATGTTTCAGTTAATATAACTTCAAAAGATCCCTGGGTAAAAGCAATCAATCCCGGCGAAATAATTTTAAACGATATTTTGCCGGCTTCTACTATAGGAGCTTCCACATGGTGCAATGTCGGATTTACTGACTCTGAGTTTCCCGGCCATTTCAATCTTAATTTTAAAATAATGAGCGAAGGATGGGCATACTGGACAGACTCAACGAATATTATAATAACTGGAATTAGAGAAGGAGCGGCTCAGCCTTTAACTTATAGACTGGAACAAAACTATCCCAATCCATTTAACCCGGCTACAGAAATCAGCTATCAGCTTTCAGCATTCAGCCAAGTTACTTTGAAAGTTTATGATGTGCTTGGCAGAGAAGTTGCAACCCTGGTTAACGAACAAAAACAAGCCGGTAAATATGAAGTTGAATTTAATGCTGCTTCATTGCCGAGCGGCGTTTATTACTACAGAATAACGGCAGGAAATTTTACCGACGTTAAGAAGATGCTGCTGCTGAAATGATTTTCATGAAAGGGCTGTCTTTATACTATTACTATGATAGCGAGAATGGAAGAAACTTTATCTTTTCATAGGATTGAGATTCTTCTCCGGCAAATCGAGATCTGAATAATTAGCATTAATTTTTAGGCAGCCCCTTTCATTCAACAAAATTTAAATTGCCTTTCATTTATTTCTTTTCGTAAATTTAATTGTAACTTTATTATAGATAGCTTTTTATTTACTACTTACTGCGTACTACCTACTTTAATACAGTAAGATCATCTATACTAAGCTAAGTCAAAAATAATTTAACTGTTACAATTAATTTAAATAGAATGGGGCAGCCATATGAAAAAGATTCAACTCAATAAAGTACCGGAAATATCCTCGGTCCAGGATATGCTGATTAAGTCGGCAAACAAATTCCAAAATAAAACTGCGCTTGAAGATTTGGCGCAGACACCGATACCCAGAGTCTCTTTCTCCCAGCTATTGGAGTACGTATTAAAGTTTGGAAGCGCATTAAAAAAGCTCGGAGTTAAAGAAAGAACTCACATCGCGGTTATAGGCGATAACCGGGTGCAATGGGGAATTACTTACCTTACCGCGCTGTCGTTTAATTATGTTATCGTCCCGATTGATAAGAACCTGAACACCAACGAGATATTGAATATTATCCATGAGTCCGACGCCGAGGTTATAGTTTTTACAGATAACTTTGAGCAGATGCTAAGGGAGAAGATGCATGCTCTGAAGAAAATGAAAATTTATATCAGCATGGATATGCCTGCCGAAAAGGACGGCATTTATTCAATGACGGCATTGATAAATAATTCGGGCATAGTTAATGTGAACGACCTGCCGAAAATAAATTATTCTGACCTGGCGGAAATTATTTTCACTTCCGGATCGCTGGGCAGGGCAAAAGGAGTAATGCTCAGCCAGAAGAATCTCGCTTCAAATTTAATGGCAATGACCAGTATGATAGAGATTACCGATAAGGACAGATTTTTATCCGTACTTCCTATTCATCATACTTATGAATGCACATGCGGTTTTTTGTGCCCGTTGTTCATGGGCAGTTCCGTGCATTACGCGCGTTCGTTAAAAACGGTTGTCGAAGATCTTCAAAACGTGAAGGCTACAATTCTTCTCGGTGTACCGCTTCTGTTTGATAAAATGTTTAAGCGCATCCACAAATCAATCAGCGAGGATAAGGTAAAGTCTAAAATCGTTCCTCCGTTGCTTAAGGCAACCACAATTATAGAAAAAGTCGGCTGGAAAGGATTGAAGAGAAAAGTATTCAAAGAGCTGCATAATAGGTTCGGTGGGTCTATCAGGATATTTATTGCGGGCGGCGCCGCTCCGGATCCTAAAGTAGCAAAAGGCCTAAGAGAATTCGGATTCAATTTTGTGCAGGGCTACGGCCTAACAGAAACATCACCGATTCTTACTTTAAACCAGCTAGATAATTTTAAGGACGACGCGGCAGGAATCCCGTTGCCGGGAATTGAGATAAAGATTAATAATCCCAATACAGACGGTGTAGGAGAGGTATATGCAAAAGGTCCCAACGTTATGCTTGGGTACTACAAGAACGAAAAGATGACCTCAGATACCTTCGACGACGGGTGGTTTAAGACCGGCGATCTGGGCTATATGGACCAGGACGGCTTTCTTCATATAAGCGGAAGGAAAAAGAATATGATATTATCGAAGAACGGTGAGAATGTTTTCCCCGAAGAGATTGAAGATTTGCTGAACAGGAGTCCGTATGTGCTTGAGTCTTTAATCTTCGGTCAAAAAGATGAAAAGCAGGATGAGATAATTGCCGCACAAATTGTAACAGACGCCGAAGCGTTTATTGAATATTCCGAAGTGAATAATATAAAGATTACCGATGATTTGATTCAATCTATGATAGACAAGGTAATAAAGGATGTTAACAAAGAACTTCCTTTGCATAAGCAGATAAGGAAGTTCTACATTAGAGATAAAGAATTTGAAAAAACCACCACACAAAAGATTAAGAGATACCTTGTTAATACTCAAAATATAACAAGGGAAAACGATTCATAAGCAGTCGGCAATGTGCAGCCCGGTGCCGGCTTATTTGCTCGCTTTTTTCTTCTTCTTAATAAAGTAGAAGATTAATAATATTAAAGCAGCAGCAATAGAAAGAATAATTATGTGGTGGTTTATTGTTTCCATAATAATTTTCCATTTTCTGCCGAAAAAGAATCCGATTGAAATAAAAGTTAATGACCAGATAAAAGCGCCGGTGTAGGCAAACAGTCCGAACTCCCATATTTGCAGTTCTGAAGCGCCGGCCAGGATAGCAACCACATGGCGTACACCGGGAATAAAATACCCGACCAATAAAGCCCATCGGCCAACCTTCTCAAACCAGTGGTGAGCTCGTTTAAGTCTATCTTCGGTGATGTGAAAATAGTGTCCGTATTTTACCAGTACATGATGGCCGAATGTACTGCCGATTGCGTAGCTGACGGATATTCCCGAAATGCTGCCTAAATACGCCGCTAAAAAGGTGGGAACAAAATGCAGTTCGCCCCTTGAAACTAAATACCCGGAGAGAGTAAGCAATGTTTCGTCAGGCACCGGCAGTCCAACTATCCCCAGTACCAGCAGTGCAAATATGCCGAAATAACCATAATGTATTATTAGGTAATGAAGCGTTTCCATCAGTTTAAAATATTGAAATTTTTATAACCGTATGCAAATTAAAAAAAATCAATGAATGAAATACTATTTCGGATTTTAATCCAACCTTTTCTATATTTATATAGAGGCTGGAAATTTTTAATCATGCCTTTTTTATTATTCGGCAGTGTTTAAATTTTAATAACTGAATTATAAATTTGACCTCTGTTTATTAATACTTTTAGAAATGGATATTCTTAAATAAAGTTTATGATGTTAAAATATTTTTTATCGGCTTTAATTTTAAGCTGCCTTCTCGGCACACCGGGTTTTTCACAGGCAAAGTATCACGCTTCGATATACGGCAATTGGGAGTCAGTTGCATCAAAAGGCGGCCAGCGCATGATGATTAAGTTGAAGCCCGACTTTTCTTTCATTCTTCAAACCGATCTTTCTGCCGACTATTCATACATAATTAAGGGGGACACAATGATAACTAAATTTAAGAATGAAAATTCAGGCAGACTGATTATCGATACCATGAAAATTAAGTTGAAGAAAGATACACTGATAAGCGTATTTAAAAGGAACGGGAAAGAGGAAATTACTACAATGGCTAAGACCTCCGAAGATAGAAATAAAAAACCTGAAATAGCCGGCAATTATATCTGGCGGTATCCTAACGGCAAAACCGCATTCTCCAAGTTCACAAAGGACGGTCACTGGCTGTTCCGCCTCCCTATTCAGAATGCGAACGGGAAATATGCCATAAATAAGAACATCATTACTTTCACTTATGAATACCCGGACACTACTAAAGAGATGAAGAAGTTTTGGCTTAAAGGAAAACTGCTTGTTTTAACAGACGTTAAAACTGGCGTGCAGAGTATGTATAAAAAGGTGGATTACTTTATTGAAAAGTAAGCGGGCCATTTTATAATGAGCGAAAAGAATTTAAATTGTAAATAACTTAAACAAACGGGAACAATATGAAATATATTAAGATAATTTTAGTTTTATTTTTACTGGTCGGTTTATCTTCATGTCAGAAGAAACAAGAGGCACCCAAATCAGCGGCGGCTAATCTGCCTGCGGGCACTCACGCTGTTAAGGTAATCGATTTTATCGACGTCCCAAGCTATACGTATATTCAAGTGAGTGAAAACGGCAACAGCTATTGGCTTGCAGCTCCGCAGACCAAAGTGGAAAAAGGACAAACAATATATTATTCGCAAGGCATGGAAATGAAAAATTTCCACAGCCAAACTATAAATAGAACATTTGATGTAATTTATTTTGTCCAGGGAGTATCAACACAGCCGGCTGGGCAAAGCCTGGAAAGCATTCACCAGCAAGCGGCAAACTCGGAAAAGGAAAATATTTCCGTAGTGCCTTTAAAAGACGGCAAAACAATCTCTCAAATATTTGGAGATAAAAACGCCCTAGCGGGAAAAATTGTGAAGATAAAAGGGCAGGTTACCAAGTACAATCCGAACATTATGGGCAGAAACTGGATCCATATCCAGGACGGCACCAGCTCTTCGGGAAACTTTGATCTTCTTGTTACCAGCAAAGATGAAGCTTCGGTTGGACAGACAATTGTTGTTGAAGGTAAAGTAGCGGTAAATAAAGATTTTGGCGCCGGTTATTCCTATACTGTAATGATAGAAGATGCCAAAATTATTCCCGCTTTACATTAATAATAAGTACATTGGATTGCTTAACAACAAAGTTAAAGCCGCCGGGGAATTGCAAATAAAAATAAAATTTTGCAAATATTTTATTTGAAATTATTGATGGATTTCAGTAAAATAGGCAGGCGTTTTATAAGAGTTATGCTTTTGTGCTTAAGAATTTCTAACGCTGTTTGATATTTTTAGATATTCTTCATTCCGGAATTTTTTAGGGGGAGAATTTTATTTTGATAATATTATAGTAAATTTTTGAGTGAGTTCTTTTATACTGCTTCGATATACAATTTTTAAGCAAAGATTATATACCAGTAAAGAAGTAAAATTTTAATTTATATTATTCATTTTAGGCGCAGCAAATTTATTTAAATGAGCTTTTTTTATCTGGTGCCTTTTTAATTTAAATATGTATTTGGTTATTGACTTTAAATTAGTTTTTTAGGACGTTAAGGCTACATTTTTAATTTAATAGGGTTTTAAAGAAATCATTTAATAAGATGAGAGTAAAAATTATTGAAATAATTATACTATCTTCAATGAGATCATTTTCAAATCACTAATTCACATATTATTACCAATTATTACCGGAATGCAATTGCGGTTTGTTATTGCATTTAATTGGTTTGATAGTTTTTTAAATTTTCCTAAAACTTAGGAGAGAGAGATGATGAATTTTTTACACTATCCTAAATAAAGTCTTCCCTTCAGATTTTTAATTATACCCAGGATATTACCGAGGTGTATTCATTACCGGAATACATTTTATCCCGGGCAACCATTAACTAATCACTAATATATAGGAGAGAGAGAATATGAAACGAAAGATTACCGTCCTGTTTTTCTTGTTGTTTCTGCCTATGCTAGTTTATGCGGGAACAACCGGAAAAATAAAAGGTAAAGTTGTAGATCTCCAAACGGGCGAGCCGCTGATAGGAGCCAACGTAATTGTAGTTGGTACCTCCTTTGGCGCCGCGACCGATGTAAAAGGAGAATATATTATCAGCAACTTGGATGCCGCAGTGTATGATGTTAAAGCATCGTACCTGGGTTATAAAACCGTTACGGTATCCAACGTTCGCGTTAATGCCGATCTTACTACCGAATTAAACTTCCAGCTTCCCGCTACCGGCGTTTCTGTTGGCGAAGTTGAAATTGTGGCCAAAAGACCCCTGATTAACAAGAGCAATACAAACGCTATTCGCACCACTACAAATGCGGAAATAGACGCATTGCCGGTGCGCGGTGTTGATAACATTGTTGCTCTTACTCCGGGTGTTATTCTTCAGAACGGAACCATATATGTTAGAGGCGGCCGCCAGGATGAAGTAGGCTATTACCTGGAAGGAACCAATATTACCAGCGCATACTCAGGCAACCGCCAGGTTACCATTCCGCAGGATGCATTGGAAGAAATTCAAGTACAGGCCGGAGGCTATACAGCTGAGTTCGGCGGTGCTAATGCCGGCATTATCCGTACTCAATTAAAGTCGGGTGGACCCACGCTTAAGGCCAGCCTGGAATACATTACCGATAACTGGGCTTTCAAAGGCAAAAATAAGCGATACGATGGAAAACAGAATTTGGGAACCTATTCCTACGGGTATAACGATATTATCGGTACGTTAAGCGGTCCTATCTACGAAAACAAAATTAAGTTCTTCGGCTTATTCGAGAACCTGTCTCAGTCCGATGGTACACCTCTCCCGGTTGACGGATTTAACCTAGGAGTTGTAGGTGACCCTGAAAGCGGAGACACTTTAAGTATTAGCTACCCCGGCGGACCCAGACCGGGCAATCTCTCTACGCAGTATACCGGAACGGCTACCTTTACGTTTGATTTTAATCCGTTGATAGTCCGTTTAATCGGAACTTATACAACTCGCCAAAGCCGTAACGCGGCCAGTATTTATAATATGTTCGATATGAATAGACAGGGTATTGTAAATAACAATAACGGCGACTTCGGAATTAAAGTAACGCATATCTTGAGTCCGAATACTTATTACGAAATAAGCGCTGGTTATATCTTTAACCAAGGTGAAACTTACGACCCGTACTTAAAGGCTAATTATCTATCTTATGGAGATAGTGCAGCTAACGCTAATGCAGGCGCAGTTTGGAATAGGAGAGCCAGAGAGCAGAGCATTGGTTACGACGGCCAATACAACCAGCCTTTGGCTTATACCATGTTTAACTTCCTGTTCAGCGCACCCAACGCCCCGCTGTCGGGTTATGGAAAATCTAAAAACGAAAACATCAACATGAATGCATCCTTTTCAACAACATTGAGCAAAGAACACTCAATAAAATTTGGTGGAGAGCTGCAGTTGATGACATTTAGAAACTTTAGTCCGGCATACAATGCTGCAAACACATTGAACCTTGCTCAAAGTATTGCTTCCAACCCGAACAAGACAGTTCACGAAATTCAGATAAGCAACGGAGCTAATAACTACGGCTACGACCTGGATGGAAATGTTTATTCGGGCTCTTCAAATTATGCAACCGGGCAAATAGCCCCTAAGAAACCCGTCTTTGCCGGAGTATATGTCGAAGACAGGATGGAGTACAAAAATTTAATAGTTAATGCAGGTATTCGTTACGACTATATAAATACGGATAACAATATGCTGATAGACCCGACGCGTCCAGAAAAATCTATTGATATTAATACCGGCGCTATCATTCCTTCCGGATTTGTAAAAGTTCCTTCTTACAGCAGTGTAAGCCCTAGGTTAGGCTTCTCATTCCCGGTTACCGATCAAACAGTATTCCATGCTCAGTTCGGTAAATTCGTTCAGCAGTCTAGACTGCAGGATGAGTATTTAGGTATTTATGCTCTGTCATATCAATTAAGAGGCGGTTACTTCTTCTCGCAGCCTGTTGGACAAAATGTTCGTCCAGTTAGAACAACTCAATACGAAATAGGCTTCACCCAGCAGATCGGCACCTTCGCTTCGGTTGATATTACAGGCTATTACAAAGATATTGCCAACCAGGTAATCTTTGATGTACAAAACGTAGCAGCCGGCTCGCCGTACCAGGCGTACACAACATTAACCAACGGCGATTATGCTACAACCAAAGGTGTTGAGCTTGCATTCAACATGAGAAGAATGGAAAGATTAATGATTAACGGTTCCGTATCCTTCCAGGATGCTAAGGGAACAGGCTCTAATCCGTATTCGGATTCCGGTCCGTTCGGCGGCCCCGTTGATCCGGAACATGTTTTTGTTCCTCATTTTATTAATCCGCTGCCGTTTAATCATGATCTAAGCGGAAACCTGAGTTTCGATTATAGGTTCGGTAAAGATGACGGCCCTGTTGTACTGCAAGAGTTCGGCGCTTCGGTATTGTTGACTTTCGCAAGCGGCCATCCATATACATTGGGTTCCGGCGGTACTAATATTGAAACAGATACCAGAACCAGGTCGCCTATTGAGCCGATAAATTCATCAGTAACTCCTTCTACTTTCCAGGTCGATCTGCGCTTGGATAAAACCGTTCAATTATACGATAGGCTGTCTGCTAATATTTACATCTATGCAATAAATATTTTTAATGCTAAAAACATTATTAACGTATTTACTAGAACCGGCTCGGCAACAGACGACGGCTTCCTTTCGGATCCTAATTTGGGCCAGCCGCTTGTTGAAAGATACGGCGCTCAATACGCGCAGATGTACCAGGTAATTAACCTCGCTTACGGATATGGCTATCCAAACGGTAATCTTTACGGTCCTCCGCGTCAAATTAGACTTGGCATTCGTTTAGAATACTAATGTTAGACAGCTAATACAAAAAGAATAGGAGTTTAAAAATATGAATTATAAGAAAATTAAATACTTACTTATTTTAATAGTAGGTATAATGTTTCTAGTACCCGTTGGAGTTAATGCCAAGGGGGATAGAAAAGATAACAAAGGGATGAAGAAAACCCTTGAAGATCAAATTGCCAATACATATATAAACATTAATAATGTAATGGCTCTGCAATCCAACCAGGGATTCAGCGATTACAACCTTAATTCCAACCTGGGCGGAACTGTGTTTCCCAAAGGCAGCGGCAGAACCTGCATCTTCGAATCTGGGTTTTTGTGGGGCGGCTTTGTTGCCAACGATCCCCAGGTTAGAGTAGGCGGTTCCGCTTATATCTCCGGCATACAGCCCGGCCCTATCTTGGATAACGGTCAGGCAGATGCTAATCCAAGCGATCCTAAATGGAGAGTATATAGAGTTAGGCCGGATGTCTATCCCGGCGGCCCGGCTATCGATCTTAGCAGCTATGCCCAGCTGGAAGGTACTACCGCCGATGCTTTAAGACAGCAGTACGAAAAAGACTGGAATGAATGGCCGGCAGTAGGAACAGCAAACAATCTAGGCGCGCCATTCCTGGATAAAAACGGCGACGGCAAATACGATCCCGCCGTTGATGTTCCCGGCGTTCCCGGCGCAGACCAGACTGTTTATTATGTTTCTAACGATATGGACGGAGGAAAAACCGTAAAAATGTACGGTACACAACCTCTCGGCCTAGAAGTACATGCTACGTTCTGGGCCTATGCTCAGCAGGGCGCACTCGGTAATATGTATTTTAAAAAGTTCACTATTGTAAATAAGGGATTTCAAAAATATTCTATAGATAGTATGTTCGTATCCTGGTGGGCAGATATCGATCTCGGCGATGCAACAGACGATTTGGTAGGAAACGATACCACATTGAGTTTAACATACTGTTATAACGGCTACCCGGAGGATGCAACTTATGCACCTCTTCCTCCTCCGGCAGATGGTGCGGACTTTTTCCAGGGGCCGATCGTTCCCGGTGAGCCGACCGATGTAGCTCAATTCGGAGGAAGAATGATACCCGGGAAGAAGAATCTCCCGATGACCGCAGCTTACTTCTTCGTTAACGGCGTAGCTGCCTACAGTGATCCGGATCAGGGAGTACCGATAGGATCGACTCAATTCTATTGGCTCTTTAACGGATTGAACGGAATCTCCGGTCAGGAAGTTACAAATCCCATTACCGGTCAGGTAACAAAATTTGCATTTACCGGCGATCCGGCTACACAGACTGGCTGGGTTGACGGAAAAGACTTACCTCCGGGAGACCGCAGGCAGGGTATGGCCTCCGGTCCTTTCAATATGGCGCCGGGCGATACGCAGGAAGTTGTTGTTGCCGAAGTATTCGCCGGAGCTATACCGGGCGTAAGCAATATTCAAGCAATTGCACTATTAAAGTTTTATGATAGGACAGCACAGGCTGCCTACGATCTCTTCTTCCAGCTGCCTTCACCTCCGCCTGCACCCAAGCTGAATGTTGTTGCACAGGATAAAAAGGTTGTTCTGGATTGGGGTGAAGATGCGGCTGCCATTAATCTTACAGAGAATACGGTAATTAAAGGCTATGCATTCCAGGGATATAATGTTTACCAACTGCCTAACAGAGCCGCAACCATTAGCCAGGCGGTTAAGTTGGCTACCTACGATATTATTGACGGTGTAACTAAAATAACCGATGAAGATTTTGACCCTGTTACCGGGCAATTCTATCAGAAGCTTGTTGAAGACGGAACCGATGCGGGAATTCAAAGATCTTATTTGGTTACTACAGATGCATTCAATTCAAATAATCCGTTAATTAACGGAACAAAATATTTCTTTGCTGTTACTGCGTACAGCTATAATCCGGATGCTATTCCTCGCGCAGTTGAAAACCCGATTTCAATAATAACCGTAACTCCGCAGAGTCCTAATCCGGGAGTTTCGTACGCAATGGCATCGGGCGATACTATTAAGTCGGTTCATTCGGCAGGAAAAAGTGAAGGACAGGTCATCCCTCTGGTAGTCGATCCTACCAAACTGACCGGGCATGACTACAAAGTTACGTTCGATACCGCAGGCGGCACTACAACCTGGGCGATAACCGATGTTACAACCGGTGAAGTTAAATTATCCAAGCAGACAAATCAATCCGGCGATAACAGCTACACCTTTGTTGACGGTATGATGATTAAGGTCGTCGGTCCCCCAACCGGTATGAAAGCCGGCGGACAAGGTGAAGGCTGGGATATACCGAAAGGCACAAGAAGATTTACATGGGCAGGCGGTGCAGCAGGGTTCGGATTTGAAGGCTTCAGCGGAGCGATTGGTTATTCGTCTCCGGATAATTTCTTCAATGGAGATCCGATGACTGTACCTGCTCAAAACACGCTGCTTACATTAGCCCAGGTTACCGATACTTCACTATATAATCCGGTATTTCCATCAAACGATGTAAACATGTCTTACGGATATCGTTACTTAAGAGGCCCGGGTGCACCGGCACAGCCTCAGTTTGCACCATATATAATTAATACAACCGGCGGTACATATCCGTATCAGGATTATAATAAATCCGTACCGATGTCTGCATGGAATATTGAAGACCCGGCTCACGCAATAAGGCTTAACTTAGGCTATCTGGAAAATAATAAGATACGCGGATTAGTAGACGGCAAATACTGGCCGCCGGATTACAGTCAACGTGATAATACTGCCGCGAATGATTCTCGCGAGTGGCTGTTTATCTTTAATGAAGAATACAGCGAGACTGCAAAAGCCAGTGACCAGGTTGATGTAATCAACACGCCTCTACCGATTATGTGGTTCTGTACTATTGCCAGACGAGGAGCGGTGCCGTTTTCACCAAATGCTACCGGCGATGATCAGTTTGTAATCTATGCCAATCATCCGAACGGGGTTAGCGATGTATTCACGTTCAAGTCGGTGGCTCCTTCGTATTCTACTGCTAATGCAAAGCAGGATGTAAATAAGATTAATGTATTCCCGAATCCGTATTACGGAGTTAATCCCCAAGAGTTAAACAAGTATTCGCGGTTTGTAACATTTAACCATCTGCCTACAAGTGCTGTAATACGAATATTCAACCTGGCAGGTACAATGGTTAAAACAATAAACCACAGCGGTTCGCAATTCGATTCGTGGGATCTTACGAACGAATCCGGCCTGCCGGTTGCAAGCGGCCTTTACATTGCATACATAGATATGCCGGATATAGGCGCAACCAAAATACTTAAAATAGCAATCATTCAAGAACAACAGTATCTTGATAGATTTTGATTAAAAGAAGTTTAAAACTCAAGGAGTGAAAATGAAAATAACATTTAAATTTTTAATTGTCGCAGCTATACTCCTAATGGGAGTAGATAGTATGTACGCAGGCGGCGGTGTTCGTAACGGTACGGGCGGAGCTACTCAGCTTTTAATCCCGGTCGGTACACGCGGTATAGCAATGGGCGGGGCCAATGTTGCCACAGCTACTGGCATAGAAGCACTCTTCTGGAACCCTGCAGGCGCCGCAGAAATGAATAACTCGGCAACACTATTGTTCTCTCACATGAATTATATTGCCGACATTGGAGTTGAATACGGAGCCGTCTCGGCAAACTTTGAAGGCTTCGGAGTTATTTCGTTAACTATAAAATCCCTGGCAATAGGCAGCATAGATGTAACCACAGTTGACCAGCCGGACGGAACCGGCCAGACATTTACACCGCAAATGCTAACTGCCGGCGCATCCTATTCCAGGCAGCTTACGGATCGCATCGCAATCGGCCTTACTGTAAACTATATATCCGAGTCGATTGACCAAGTAAGCACCACCGGCTTTGCACTAAATGCAGGCGTAATGTATAGAGACCTTGGTGACATAAGCGGATTAAGCTTCGGGCTGGTATTAAAAAACCTCGGCCCTCAAATGAGCTACTCCGGCCCCGGAATGCTTGTTAAAGCATCGCCGAGCGGATTGGACAGGCCGCCCAGTTACTATTCAATTAATACGGCGGCGTTTGACCTGCCATCTTCATTCGAGCTCGGCTTAGGCTACAACCCGGTTCTAGACGACATGAATGCCCTACAGGTTTCTGCATCGTTCCAGAACAATAACTTTTCCGGCGATGTTTACAATGTAGGCGCTGAATACGGCTATAATAAAATGTTCTTTGTAAGAGGCGGATACGCCATGTCTCCTAAGAACCAGGATGTAAATTATATTTACGGCTTAACTGCCGGTGCAGGTATCGACTATATGATGGGCGGCGTTGACCTGAAAGTTGATTATGCATACAGAGCCGTAAAATATTTCGGAGGCAATCACATATTCTCGGTCTCTTTAGGGTTCTAAGCAATCAAAAAAAATTTCCATCGAGCTTTTCCGGCTCGATGAAAATTTATTGAATGCTTTCATTTAATACCGTGCGGAAGCAAATTCTGCACGGTATTTTTTTATTAACTTGAACCTTAAACTTAAACTTGAACTTAAACTTGAACTTGAACTTGAATATCATTATTCACACTCTTAACTTCACGGTGTTTTCAACAAAACTTTTTTTTCAATTCTTATTACCGTGTTTAAAGAGACTATAAATAAAATAATAATAATTTTTGCCGTCTTAATTTCGATACCCGCAATCATCTTCTCTATAGATGAGATAAGCTCGCTTAACGAGACCGAAAGAGTGATTGATACGGTTTACAAAGACCAGCTGAATACAATCCTTTCATCCGTAGACCAGTATACTTATGATATTATAAACGGATGGTCCAGAAAAATAAATCTGATAGCGGTAAATTGGAAGAATAGGGACCCGAAAAAATTTAAAGAGAACATTAAAAATTTTTTAACCTTGAACCCGCCCCTGCAAATGGCTGTCTTCGCAGACCTCAACCGGAACGACGCGGATTATTTTTACGCTTTGGGAGAAGATTCGATTTCGGCCTTGATAAAAACTTCATGGAAAGATATAATTAATTCTAATGAGCCCGGTATAAGAAGGATAACCAATTCGAACCGGGACAGTATAAGAAGGATTGAAGCAGTTGTCTTGGGTAATAACGGCAGTGAAGAGTTGTTTTTCTTTCCGCTTGACTATACCGATAACACGAGCGACTATTGCGCCGTTCTTGTTAAGCCTGCCTCGCTTATAAAATATTTGCTCATCCCGGAAATAAATATACTTTCCTGCGGAAAATTTACAGTTGCAATTACAGATGTAAAGACGAACAGGGAGATTTTTTTAAGCAACGGCACAAAGCCCGGCAATATTCAATTGAAAAGTAACCTTATGCTGCTGCCTAATTATGCAGCCGCTATTTACTTTAAGGGAAAAACCATAGCCGAGCTTGTTAAGGAAAGAGCCAACAGAAATTTGATAACTATTTTTATAATAGACATAATCCTTTTTGCCGGTATTTGGTTTATGTTAAAAAACCTGCGCAAAGAAATGGAGCTTGCAAAAATAAAATCGGATTTTGTATCTAATGTTTCTCACGAGCTGAGAACGCCGCTTTCCTTAATCAGCCTCTTCTCCGAAACGCTGGCCGAGGGAAGAATATCCTCGCCGGAAAAGAAAAATGAATACTATAAAATCATCTACCAGGAAAGCAGCCGGCTTAGCAGAATTGTTGATAAGATACTCAGCTTTTATAAAATCGAGCAAAAGAATAAAACTTATATATTCAGGCAGGTAAAAGTAAATTCCGTAGTTGAAAAAATTTTGGATACATACGGCTACCACCTGAGCAACTCGGGGTTCAAATACGGCTTTAATAAACAGGGAGATATTCCGGATATTACCGGCGACGAAGAAGCTATCTCAGAGGCTGTTATAAATCTTATTGACAATGCCATGAAATATTGTTCCGACAGAAAAGAAATTGAAATATCGACCGGATGCGACAACGGCTTCGCTTATATTAAAGTGAAGGATTACGGTATAGGCATACCGCAGGATAAGCAGAAAAATATTTTTGAAAAATTTTACCGTGTGCAGAACGGGCTCGTTCATAATACAAAAGGCGCCGGACTAGGATTAACCATTGTTAAAAATATAATGACAGAGCATAAAGGCGAAGTTATAGTTGAAAGCAGCGAGTTTAATGGAAGCTGCTTTACGCTGAGGTTCCCTGCCGTAAAGGAATTTCTGCGTGTGTAGTTTTTTTATTGAAATTAGAGAAGTAAAAGAGAAAGCAAAAATTTTATCCGGCTTATAACGCCGCCTAAGTTTTTTGCATGGAGGAGAGATGATAAATATTCTTATAGTGGAAGATGAACCGAATATGATTACCGGCTTAAAAGATAATTTTGAAGTCGAAGGATATACGGTGGATACCGCCAGGAACGGTGAGGAAGGCTTAAAAAAAATATTCGAAAAAAATTACGACATGGTAATACTCGATGTTATGCTACCCAAGCTTTCCGGATTCGAAGTCTGCAAGTCCGTTAGAAAGAAAGGCAACAGTACACCCATAATTCTGCTTACTGCACGGGGCGAGGAGATTGACAGGGTGCTGGGCCTAGAACTAGGCGCCGATGATTATATTACAAAACCTTTCAGCATCCGCGAACTGATTGCCCGTATAAAAGCCATACTAAGGCGCCGGGACAACGGCACATTACAAAGCGGGAAAGGAGAAACTGTCTCTATAGGAAAGCTTGAAATAAATTTTGCTACCTACAATGCGTACAGCTTTTTTGGAGAAGTTCAAATGTCCCACAAAGAATTCGAAATATTAAACCTGCTCTGGAACAACAGAAACAAAACTGTAAGCAGGGACGATCTTTTAAAAATAATTTGGGGCTTCGAGGAAAGTCCCACTACTAGAACAATAGATAACTTTATAGTTAAGCTGCGCCAAAAGATAGAAGAAAACCCCAACAAGCCAAAAACAATCTTAACAGTCCACGGCATTGGTTATAAGCTTATTTCTTAGCAAAAGCAGGTTTGGTTTTTATTAAGTTTTTGTCACGGCCTGTTTTTAAGCCGGTGTAAAAATTTCCCACCTAACAGGTAAAACTTACCACAGTAATATTCGATTTTTGAATAAAAATGATATTCAGGTCAAAACTTACCTCTGCGTGACAATTTTTTACAATTAGTTACAATTTAATGACACTGATTACTGAGTTACTTTCTATTTTTTTAACATTAGTTATAACTAATTAAACAATCACTAATTATTTTATCCATATATAAGGAGAAGCGATATGAAGCGAATAATTACCGTCGTTTCTTTCCTGTTTTTGTTACCAACATTGTTGCTAGCAGGTACGACGGGAAAAATTAGAGGTAAAGTGACTGATCTCCAGACTGGTGAGCCGTTGATAGGAGCCAACGTTATTGTGGTTGGCACTTCACTCGGCGCAGCCACAGATGTAAAGGGAGAATATGTAATCAGCAATCTTGAAGCGGGGGTCTATGAAGTGAAATCTTCATACCTCGGTTACAAAACGGTAACCGTAACCAACGTTCGGGTAAATTCTGATTTGTCTACCGAATTAAACTTCCAGCTTCCGGCTACAGGCGTTTCTGTCGGTGAAGTTACTATAGTTGCTAAGAGACCTCTTATCAACAAGAGTAATACCAACGCTATTCGCACCACTACTAATGCGGAAATAGATGCATTGCCGGTTAGAGGTGTTGATAATATTGTTGCTCTTACTCCGGGTGTTACACTTCAGGACGGAACTATATACGTTAGAGGTGGCCGTCAGGATGAAGTTGGCTATTATTTGGAAGGCACAAACATTACCAGCGCTCTTTCCGGTAATCGTCAGGTTACTATTCCGCAGGATGCTTTGGAAGAAATACAAGTTCAAGCCGGCGGTTATACTGCGGAATTCGGCGGAGCTAATGCCGGTATTATTCGTACTCAATTAAAGTCGGGCGGACCAACATTAAAAGCCAGCCTGCAATACATAACGGATAACCTTTCCTTAAAAGGAAAAAGTAATAGGTACAACGGCAAGCAAGTTTTAGGAACCTATTCATACGGCTATAACGATTTAACCGCTTCTTTAAGCGGCCCGTTAGTAGGCGATAAAATTAAATTCTTCGGTTTGTTCGATAACCTATCCCAAGCCGATGCAAATCCGCAGCCCTTTGATGGTATAAACCTCGGAACAATCGGCGACGGAGTAACGCCGGGCGATACTTTGAATTTCAACGTTCCCGGAGGTCCGGTACCAGGCCATTATACAAATCAATATTCAGGTACCGCTACATTCACTTTTGATTATAACCCGCTCATCGTTCGTTTGATAGGCACTTATTCTTACAGCAAATCTGTTGACGGAAGCATCGGTACAATGTTCGATTCCCAACGCTGGCCTATTACCGAAGGAAGGAACGGAGACTTCGGTTTTAAAGTAACACATCTTTTAAGTAAAAACACTTATTACGAAATTAATGCCGGATACGTATTTAACAGCGGAACAACCTACGACCCGCTTTTAGGCACAAGTTATGCCGGATACGGCGACAGCGTTGCAAACGCACAGGCAGGCGCTGTTTGGTATAGAAGGCCTAGAGAGCAAAGCTCGGATTATTACGGCCGGTACCTGGCCCCGCTTCCGTATCAAGTTTTTACTTTTCAGTTTACTGCACCCAATGCACCAATTGCCAACTACAGTAAATTTAAAAATGAAAATATCAACCTCGATGCATCGTTCACTTCTAACCTAAGCAGCGAGCATTCACTAAAATTCGGCGGTCAGCTACAGTTGATGACCTTCAGAAACTTCAGCAGCGGCTTTGCTTCCACTGCCAGCTACGCTCCTTTGCTGAACTCCAACCCCGGCAAAACTTTGCAGGATATTGAAATTAGCCAGGGTATTGATAATTACGGCTACGACTTGAACGGAAACGTTTACTCCGGTTCGGATAACTTTTCTACAGGCCAGTTTGCGCCTAAGAAACCTGTTTATGCAGGCGTTTATGTAGAAGACAGAATGGAATATAAAAACTTAATAGTTAATGCAGGCTTGCGCTACGATTATATAAACACAGACAACGAACAAATGGTTGATCCTTACAAGCCTGAAAATTCCATCAACAACAACACAGGCGCTATTATTCCTGCCGGCTGGGAAAAAGCTCCTACTTTCAGCTCGCTAAGCCCTAGAGTCGGGTTCTCATTCCCGATTACAGATCAAACCGTATTCCATGCGCAGTACGGAAAATTCGTTCAGCAGTCATCCTTGAACGATTTGTATATGGGCTATTACGAACTTTCTTACGTTGTTCGCGGCGGGTTCTTCTTCTCTACACCGGTAGGACAAAACGTAAGACCCGAAAGAACTACACAGTATGAAGTAGGTTTTACTCAGCAGATAGGCAACTTTGCTTCCTTTGATGTTACCGGCTATTATAAAGACATCTCAAACGAAGTTGTCTTCGACGTTCAAAACGTAGATCCCGGTTCACCGTTCCAGTCATACACAACTCTTACCAACGGTGATTATGCAACTACTAAAGGTGTTGAGCTGTCATTTAATATGAGAAGAACCGACAGACTTATGGTTAACGGTTCTGTTTCCTTCCAGGATGCAAAGGGAACCGGTGCTAATCCGTTCTCCGATTCGGGTATCTTCGGAAATCCCATAAATCCTGCTTACGTATTTACTCCTCACTTTATTAATCCTTTGCCGTTTAATCATTCTCTCAGCGGCAATATTAACTTAGACTATCGCTGGGGGAATAACGACGGACCGGACGTATTGCACAACTTCGGCGCATCTTTGCTGTTAACTTTTGCAAGCGGCCATCCTTATACTCTTGGTTCCGGCGGTGCTAATATAGAAACCGATACAAGAACAAGATCACCTATCGAGCCGATAAATTCATCTGTTACTCCGTCTACATTCCAGGCAGATCTGCAGCTGGATAAGACAGTATCGCTAGTTGATAAGCTGTCGCTTAACATCTTTGTTCAGGTGATCAATTTATTTAATGCTCAGAATATAGTTAACGTATTTACAAGAACCGGTTCGGCTACAGACGACGGCTTCTTAAGCGATCCTAACCTTGGCTTACCGCTTGTTGAAAAATACGGAACCGATTATGCAAAGCTCTATCAAGCACTAAATATTAATTACGGCTTAGGTTATCCAAATGGAAATCTGTACGGACCCCCACGCCAAATTAGGGTAGGAGTTCGTTTTGAATACTAAAATTTGGCAGCAAATACTAAAAGTATAGGAGTTTAAATTATGAATTTAAAAAAATTAAGATACTTGCTTATTATAATAGTAGGTATACTGTTTCTTGTTCCCGTAGGCGTATTGGCCAAGGGCAACAAAAAGGAAAGAAGAGAAATATACAAGACCAATGCTTCACAGATTACTACTACATATATCGATATAAACAATCTGGTGGCTTTGCAATCAAATCAAGGTTACAGCGATTACAACGCTAACCCCAACCTTGAAGGAACCGTATTCCCCAAAGGCAGCGGCAAAACTGCAGTGTTCGAATCAGGCTTTCTGTGGGGAGGCTATGTTAACGGAGATTTTTCTCAGGTAAGAGTGGGCGGTTCGGCATATATCTCCGGCATTCAGCCCGGCCCTATTTTGCCAAACGGCCAAGCTGCAGATCCAAGCGATCCTAAATATCAAATATACAGAGTTAGACCGGATGTTTATCCCGGCGGACCTGCTATCGATCTAAGTTCCGACGCTCAGAACGAAGGCATTCCGGCCGATCAAATTAGAGCACAGTACGAGAGTGATTGGAATAATTGGCCTGCCGCAGGTACAGCTAACGATCTTGGAGCCCCTTTCCAGGATAAGAACGGCGACGGAAAGTATGAGCCCAACATAGACGTACCCGGCGTTCCCGGTGCAGATCAAACTGTATTTTACGTAGCCAACGATATGGACGGCGGCAAGACAACAAAAATGTACGGTACCCAGCCGCTGGGTATTGAAGTTCAGGCTACATTCTGGGCGTACGCTCAGCAGGGCGCCCTCGGCAATATGTATTTTAAGAAATGGTCTATTATTAACAAAGGCGCTCAGAAAAATACAATCGATAGTATGTTCGTTTCTTTCTGGGCAGACGTAGACTTAGGCGATGCCAACGATGATCTCATGGCTTCCGATACTACATTAAGCATGTTGATTGCTTATAACGGCGGGCCTACGGATGCAGTTTATTCACCACTGCCTCCTCCGGCAGACGGCTTTACTTTCTTCCAGGGTCCTGTAGTTCCCGGCGAACCGACCGACTCGGCAATATTTATTGAGCCGCCGTTTAACTTCCAGGAAGTTCAAGGCAAAAAGAATTTGCCAATGACCTCGGCTTATTTCTTTGTTAACAGCGATCCTAACTTCGGCGATCCGCCGCAGGGTGAAGCTTTAGGTTCTACAGAGTTCTATCGTTTCTTTAACGGCGAATACGGAATTTCCGGCGCACCGTTTATTAACCCTGTTACAAACGCACCTACAAAGTATGCTTTCTCTGGAGACCCTGTCACTCAAACAGGTTGGATGGATGGAACAACAATACCGCCCGGCGACCGTCGTTACGGTTCTGCTTCCGGTCCATTCACAATGGCCCCCGGCGATACACAGGAAGTGGTAGTAGCAGAAATTTTTGCGGGTGCTATTCCGGGCGTAAGCTATCTGGCAGCTATCAGCCTGTTAAGGTTCTATGACCGAACCGCGCAGTCCTCTTACAACAACTTCTTCCAGTTGCCCAGCCCGCCGCCCGCACCTAAGGTTAATATAGTTGCACTAAACAATAAGGTGCTTCTAGACTGGGGTGAAAATACAGCAGCAATAAATGCAACGGAGAACACCGTTATTAAAGGCTATACCTTTGAAGGCTACAATGTTTACCAGCTGCCCAGCCAGGGTGCCTCTGCAAGCCAGGCAAAGTTATTGGCAACATACGACCTGGTTGACGGCGTTACAAAAATTACCGACGAAGATTTTGATCCCAACTCAGGCCAATTATATCAGAAGCTTGTTGAGAACGGAACCGATTCTGGAATCAAAAGATCATTCATAGATTCTGTAGATGTTTTTAATGGGAACAACCCACTAATTAATGGAACCAGATATTACTTTGCAGTAACTGCATATAACTATAATGCAAACGCCACGCCTCATGCAGTTGAAAACCCGATGACTGTAATTACGGTAATTCCGCAGTCGCCAAATCCCGGAGTAAGGTATACATCCCAGCCTGGCGATACAATTAAATCCGTTCACGCATCAGGTAAAAGCGAAGGCTCGGTATTCGCCCTGGTAATCGATCCTACAAAATTAACCGGCGATCAGTACAAGGTTACATTCGATACGACAGGCGGCACTACAACCTGGTCGTTAACTGATGTTACTAAAAATTCTGTTGTTCTTACAAAGCAAACAAACCAGTCCGGCGACAATAGTTATGCATACGTAGACGGAATGGAAGTTAAGGTTATCGGTCCGCCGCCCGGAATGAAAGACTGGTCTATACCGCAAGGTACAAGAAGATTTACATGGGCAAACAATGCCGGCGGATTTGGGTTTGAAGGATTTAGCGGCGCTATAGGTTGGGCTGCTCCAAGTACTTTATTCGGAGACGGGGTAGAACCTGTTCCGGCAAGCAACCTTTCAAATACACTTTTAACATTAGCTCAGGTTTCGGATACATCTCTGTATAATCCTACATTCCCGGGCGCCTCAGATGTTAATATGTCTCTCGGCTACAGATACGGAAGAGGATTTGCAAATGCACCTGCTCAACCGCAGTTTGCACCCTACATTGTAAACGCATCCGGCGGATATTCATATCAAGATTATAATTTGGATGTTCCGTTATCGGCATGGAATGTTGAGGACCCTGCTCACCCGGCAAGACTTGCAGTAGGATTTTTAGAGAATAACGCAGCCAGCGGTTTGGTTGATGGAAAATACTGGCCGCCGGATTACAGCCAGTTAGATAATACTGCAGGCAGCGGGCCGCGCGAATGGTTGTGGATTTTCCAGGCACCTTATAGTACTACTCCAAATGCGGCATTTCAAGTTGAAGCAATAAGCAACGATTTGCCGATTATGTGGTTCTGCACCTTTGCAAGAAGAGGACCGGTTCCGTTCTCTCCGGATAAGACCGGCGAAGACCAGTTCTTGATATTAGCTAACCATGTAAACGCGTCTGCCGATCAATTTACATTTACATCAAAAGCTCCTTCATATTCTACCACTACTGCAAAGCTGGATGTAAATGCAATAAACGTTTTCCCGAATCCGTATTACGGAGTTAATCCCCGTGAGTTAAACAAGTACGCTAAATTTGTTACCTTTAACCATTTGCCAGCAAGTGCCGTAATAAGAATCTTTAATTTGGCGGGTACATTGGTAAAGACGATAAATCACAGCGGGTCGCAGTATGATACCTGGGACTTAACCAACCAGGACGGCTTACCGGTAGCGAGCGGTTTGTATATCGCTTATATAGATATGCCGGATCTCGGCGCGACAAAGATACTGAAAATAGCAATCATTCAAGAACAACAATTTCTTGATAGATTTTGATTAAGAAAAGTTTAAACTCAAGGAGTAAAAATGAAAATAACATTTAAGTTTTTAATCATCGTAGCTATTCTCCTTATAGGAGTAAATAGTATTTACGCCGGCGGTGGAGTCCGTAATGGTACGGGCGGTGCAACAGAGTTATTAATACCGGTCGGCACACGCGGTATAGCAATGGGCGGCGCAGATGTAGCAACTTCTACAGGCATCGAAGCCCTTTTCTGGAACCCTGCAGGCGCTGCAATTATGAACAACTCGGCAACTTTACTGTTCTCTCATATGAACTACATTGCCGACATTGGTGTTGAGTACGGCGCAGTATCCGCCAACTTCGAAGGATTCGGCGTTGTTTCTTTGGCAATCAAGTCTCTGGCAATCGGAGATATCCCTGTTACCACTGTAGACCAGCCCGACGGTACCGGCCAAACATTTAAACCGCAAATGATGGTTGCCGGCGCTACTTATTCCAGACAGTTAACAGACCGCATCTCAATTGGCATAACTGCAAATTATATCTCTGAAACTTTAGACCAGGTTAGTACAAGCGGCGTAGCCTTTAACGCAGGCGTTATGTACAAAGACCTTGGAGATATAAACGGTCTCGACTTCGGTATAGTTATGAAAAACATCGGGCCGCAGATGCAATACGGCGGACCCGGAATGCTTGTAACCGCTTCACCGCAGGGATACGATCGTCCCCCGAACTATTACGATATCCAGACGGCAGCTTTCGATCTCCCCTCGTCCTTTGAAATAGGCTTTGGATACAAGCCGGTAATAAACGATATGAACTCTCTTCAAATTACCGGTTCTTTCCAGAACAATAATTTCTCGGGCGATGTTTACAACGTCGGCGCCGAATACGGCTATAATAAGATGTTCTTTGTTAGAGGCGGCTATTCAATGTCTCCCAAGAGCCAGGATCCGGATTACATATACGGATTAACTGCCGGTGCAGGCATTAGCTACGATTTGGGCGGTATAGATATAAAGGTAGATTACGCATACAGAGCGGTAAAATACTTCAGCGGTAATCATATCTTCTCAGTATCGCTTGGTTTCTAAGGTTTAATCCTCCTCATATCTCTCTCTCCTGTTCCGTGCGGTTACGGTAAGCCGCACGGAGCTTTTTACTGAGGAGGTTTAATTTTTTTTATAACGAGACTTCTTTAATCCGGAATGAATTGAAAGAAGTCTCGCTTTTTTATCCAGTGTTTCTAATACCCGCAGCTATCCCGTTAACGGTAGATCGTAGTAATAAAAGAAGCTCATCTCTTTTTGCCTTCGATAAGTTTTTCTTTCTGAACCGGTTGATAAATTTAACCTGTATAAAGCTTATCGGGTCAATATACGGATTCCTAAGCAGAAGAGATTTCTGAAGGGATTTGTTTTTATCTAGTAATTTTTCTTCGCCAGTTATCTTTAAAAGCACCTTGCACGAAAGCTCGTACTCCAAATTGATCATATCAAAAATTTTTTTTGCTTCTGGCTTATCGCCTGCCAGCTTCAAATATTCTTTGCCGATTATCATATCCGTTTTAAACAATACCATTTCGATATTAGAGACGAGCGCCTGGAAGAACTTCCATTCGTTGTGCATTTTTGCAAGTTCTTCCCAGGTAATTTGTTTGCTGTTTATGCAGTTGTTAACCGCAGTTCCGAAGCCGTACCAGCCGGAAATCGTCTGGCGGTTTTGCGTCCATGCGAACACCCACGGTATGGCTCTAAGATACCTGATGTCTTTGCCGTGCTTGCGCGTAGCCGGCCTGGAACCGATTTCTATGTGCTCTATTAAATCGATCGGCGTTACGGTTCTAAAGTAGTTCAGAAAGTACGGGTAGTTTATCAGTTCCCTATAGGCTGCCAGCGCACTGTCGGATATCGCGTTAAATATTTTACCGTAGCTGTCAATATAATCCGCTTCCTTTTTATAATTAGAATTTGCGGTTGTAATTAGCACAGCCGATGCCATTAGCTCAAGGCTGTCTTCGGCAATTTCCGGAATCAGGTATTTGGAAGATATCATCTCGCCCTGTTCGGTTATTTTAATTTTGCCTTCAATTGTACCCGCGGGCTGGGCAAGTATTGATTGGTTGACCGGTCCGCCGCCTCTGGAAATGCTGCCGCCCCGCCCGTGGAAGAGAATTAGCTCTATGTCTTTTGAATCGCATAAGCTCTTTAAATTTCTTTGGGCTTTATACAGCTCATAGTTGCTGGTTACAATACCGCCGTCCTTGTTGCTGTCGGAATAGCCGATCATGATTTTCTGGACGCTGTTTCTAATCTTAAGATGCTGTGCATAAGCCGCGTTGTCTATCAATTCACCCATTACCTTTTCAGAATTTCTTAGGTCGTCTATCGTTTCGAATAGAGGTAGGATATCGAAGCCGGATGCCGAGATTTTTTTACCGGATGAGTAAACTAGCCCGGCTTCTTTTGCCAGCAGCAGAACGCTTAGCACGTCGCTTACAGAAGAGCAGTTGCTAATAATGTAATCGTTGCAGGCGCTTAAAGATATATTCTCCTTTCCCCACTTAATTATCTCCAGCTCGCTTAAAACCTGCCTTGCTACCAGGCTTAATTCGCTGAAGAAATTCTTTAACGGCCTTGAATTTAAAATCTCGCGGGTTAGTATTTCTATCTTTTCGCCCTCGCTTAGACTTTTAAAATTCCTGCTCACTTCACTATAATTTAACAAGTCCACCATTGCCGACCTTATTAAGGAAGCGTTTTGTCTTATATCCAGCGAGGCCAGCCGGAAGCCGAACGTCTTCGCTTTATAGATTAAAGGCAGCAGGATAGAATCGGCGATGATCTTTCCTTTGTTGTTTATCAGGCTATTGTACATTAGGTAAAGATCGTCGATAAATTCACCTGAGTCTTTATAGCTTAGGAGCGAGTCCTGCTTGGTTTCTTCAAGCTTTAACGAAACGAGCAGAATTTTTGCTCTGTATACTTCGGACGGATCGCGCAGCACCCCGTCTGTCTTTTCCATTCCAATCAGCTGGCTGTCTGATTTAATCGAGTCAAGCAGCCTGCCGTCTGCATCTATAATATTTGATGAAGAGCTGAGAGCAGTATAAGTAAGCTCAAGGTCGCGCTGGTAGAGTGAGATGATCTGCTTCTTATTGTTTTGAAGAGTCTTCTTCGTCAGTTCTGCAGTTACAAACGGATGCCCGTCCCTGTCGCCTCCTATCCAAGAGCCGAACTTGAAGATTGTATTAGCCGGGTATTCGAAGTTAAAATAATTTTTAAGATTGACGTTTAATGCCTGGTAGAATTTGGGAATAACATCGTACAGTACTTCTTTAAAGAAAAACAGACCGTTCTGTATTTCATCCGTAACAGTAACCTTCTGGAACCTTATCTCGTTAGACTGCCAGAGCAATGTAATTTCCGTTTGCAGCTTTTGGTTTACCAGCTCATTCTCTTCATCCGTAATAACAAGCAGTTCCCTTTCCAGCAGCAGCCTGCTTATCTTTAAAATCTTTCTTAGTATTGTCTGCCTGGCTGCTTCGGTGGGATGCGCTGTGAAGACAGGGACAATTTCAATTTTATCCAGAATTTTTTTCACAGAATCCTTATCAATGCCTTCATTTTTCAGATGCAGCAGAGCATTTGAAACCGTACCCTGCGGCAGAGGCATGCGGTTCCGCTGGTTGTTGCGCTGAACTCTTATCTTATGCACTTCGTCCGCTGCATTAACAAGTATGAAATAAATTGAAAATGCCCTTACAACCTTATATGCATCCGAAGTATTAAACGAATCTATTACGGATAGAATTTCTTGTATCGTCTTTTCGCTGTATAATGCTCTTAGCTTTTTTGTAAGATGCCTAAGCTTTTCAACGTGATCGTAAATATTATATCCGGCCTGTTCCTTTAATACATTGCCGAGTATTATTCCAAGCTCGCGTATATCTTTTTTTAAAGACAGGTCCTGCTGCAATTCGCCCGGACCGCCAATTTCTTTTATGCTCATTTCCCAAAAATATTTTTATCAATATGCAATAAAAATATATCATAAAAAATATTTTGTGCCCGGCTGCAACAGTTATTATATTTTTTTTATTTTTACCGAACCTAAATGAACGAATATATCGAACATACTAATCGAGATGCGCCATGAAAAAAAATCTTACCTTTTTAACCCTAATAATGTTTTCGGTAGTCTTGTTAACAGGCTGCGCAACAAAGCCGGTGGTAAAGGAAGTTGTTCTGCCCGCCAAACCCAAAATAACAATTTATGATAAGGCAAAAGAGCTTGAAGATGCGGCTAAGGAAAAAAAGCTGGCCTTCCAGGTACCGGCCGGTACCAGAATAGAATCGGTAAAAATTGATACCGCTGCCAAAACGGTTGAGATAAATTTTGACCGGAACTTTTCCTACATGCCGTTTAGGGACTCTAGCGTAACCGAAATTTACAACAACATAAAAAATTTCTTCGGTCAGGAGTTTAAAGATTATAAATATAACATCAGAACATTAGGTTTTCCCATAGAAGAACTGGTTCCAAATTATTATAGAAAGTCTCCTTCTCAATACGATGAAAGCAGGCTGCCTAAAAAGAAAGTTAGCAGGCCCGCTCCTTTAGTTACTGATGTAAGTAAAAGCTATAAGCCTACAAACGGGCTTCAAGACAGGAACATTGTTGTTTGGCCGAGCCACGGCTGGTATTACAATAACAAGATAGACAGGTGGGAATGGCAGAGACCAAGGTTGTTCCAAACGGTGGAAGACAAACTGCCCCTGTCTTTTACAATTCCTTTCTTATATCCTATGCTTGAGAATGCAGGCGCAATTGTTTTCGATCCCAGGGAAAGGGATCCGCAGCAGTATTCGGTGGTTGTAGATAACGATTCGCCCAGGGATGTAAAGAACAAATTTTATGTTGAAAAGAGCAAAGGCAAAAAATACCGGTGGGTAAAAGGAAACGGCGCAGGATTCGAGGTAGGTTCATTGCCTTATCCTTCGGACTTTAATCCTTTTACAAAAGGAACTTTTAAAATAGTTTCTTCCGACAAATCTGCAAGTGCCTCGGTAAGCTGGATACCCGATATTCCCGAGACGGGCTGCTACGCGGTTTATGTTTCTTACTCTGCTTCCGATACAAATGTTTCGGATGCAAAATATTTTGTTTATCACGACGGAGTTAAAACCGAGTTTAAGGTTAACCAGCAGATTGGCGGGAATACATGGGTTTATCTAGGCGAGTTTAGATTTGAAAAGGGATATCATCCTAAAACAGATAAAGTCGAATTGCAAAACATCAGTAATGAAAGCGGCAAATACGTCTCCGCCGATGCGGTGCGCTTCGGCGGCGGCAGAGGAGTGATCGAAAGAGGCGGAAGTGCGAGCGGACGCTTAAAGCTGTATGAAGGCGCGCGCTACTATTTGCAGTATGCCGGCATGCCAGATTCATTGGTCTACGATCTTAATAATGGCAAAGATGATTATAGAGACGACTACCAGAGCAGGCCGGAATTTGTTAATTATCTTTACGGCAAGCCCTTCGGACCGAACCGCGATAGGGATGCAAAAGGATTAGGTATTCCGATAGACCTTTCCATGGCTTTTCATACCGATGCCGGCGTTACACACAACGACACTACCGTTGGAACCTTTGTAACCTACAGTATTAAAGATGCTCATTTAAAAACAGATTTCCCGGACGGTATGTCTCGACTTGCCAACAGGGACCTGGCAGACATAGTTCAAACTCAAATAGTAAACGATATAAGGGCAAAGTACGACCCGGCATGGAACCGGAGGGCGCTGGAAGACGCCGGCTACAGCGAGGCTAGAAATCCAAACGTGCCTTCGCTGCTGGTTGAATTACTATCCCATCAAAATTATTTGGATATGAAATTTGCGCAGGACCCTCAGTTCCGCTTTGATGTAGCCAGGGCGATGTATAAGGGAATGCTGAGGTTCCTATCTGTACAAAATAAATTTAAGTACGTAGTAGAGCCTCTTCCGGTAAAGGACTTTACGAGCGAGCTAAAATCGGGCGGCGAAGTATACCTAAGCTGGAAGCCGGTAGAAGATCCTTTGGAACCAACAGCCAAGACTGATAGCTATATAGTATATACGAGGAAAGGCAACGGAGACTTTGATAACGGCACGCCGGTCAGTTATCCTTATGCGGAGTTTAGTAACCTGAGGCCGGGAGAGATATACAGCTACAAAGTGACGGCAGTAAATAAAGG
>JAKAJV010000038.1 GCA_021813585.1 Bacteroidota bacterium
CGTATTGTCATTCCCACGAAAGTGGGAATCCATTTTTTATCATATTTTCGCATCTTGGATACCCGCTTTCGCGGGTATGACACTCAAGCTTTATAATTTTGCGTAACATGAGTTATATATTTATTCTTCCCCGCCTTCAGGGCCGAAAAAGAAAACCCAGGTAGAAAAGTCATCAGTAAAGTTGATGAACCTATGATCGACAAAAGCAGGGACAAAAATTACCTCGCCGGGCTCGAAAGGCTGCTCTTGCTTACCTTTAATAAAATATCCGCTGCCTGAAATAACCACATAAATCTCATCCCTCGAATGCGGAAGCTGCCTGTCAACTTTATCCGGCTTATATATTTCCACAATTAACGAGCCGTGCTTATAAACGGTAATAAATTCTCTTTCAGGTGACTCTTTTAACTTTTCGAGTTCATCTTTGTGCGTATATCTTTTTGCCATCTGTCCTCTCCTTTGTTCTTCAAATTAATTAATTTCGAGGCAATAAACTTTTCCCGTCGGTTGTCCTGTTAATTTAAATCCCATTTTCCTCAAATATTCTTCATGTATTTTGTTTCCTGATTCGCTGAATATGTTTTTTAATTTCTTTTCTCTGAAAATTTTATTAAAGGCGTACTTGCCAGTCTTAAAATCCCTGTAACCGGGGATAGCATAATCCAGAAGTATAAACAGTTCGTCTTTTGATTTATATTCTGCGCAAACCAAACCAGCCGGAACTGAATTTCTTAAAATAAAAAGCGCCAAGGAATTTTCGCTTAGGGTGAATGAAAACGTCGGTACGAATTTCATAATATCGTTTTTATGGAAATCTAAAAAATATTTCAGATAATCCGACTCCTTGCTTACCTCCAGAACGTTAAAATATTCTTTTTCGGCAAGAATGTTTATTAAAAAATAAATATCTACAATCATAATAAAACCGTTTACAAAAACTACCGGGTAGGCAGAAATGATTAATCCGTAAATTGTAAAACAAGCTGCACCCATCAGATTTATTATTCTTAATCTCACTATCGCGCTCATCATTAAGGAAACAGCAACCAGTACGGAAGCTAAATAACCGATCAGTTCTGTTAATTGGATATGAGAAATCATTGATATAGCCATCGCTCAAATCTTATAAAATTTATAAAAACTTTTTAACTGTATTTATTCATCGCGGTGCACAGTATCCGGTGAAAACGCCGGCAGGCAAACTGCAACGTATTCTGCACCGGATTGTTCCGGGGAACTGTACTGAACCCATTCCCCTTTGGGAACTAGTATTGCCTGTCCTTCTTTAACATCGTGGAATCCGTCTTTACAGGTAACCCGCAGGTTGCCTTTTAAAACAACAGTGTATTCGTCAAACTCCGGTCTCTGGCCCGGTTCTACCCAGCCGCCGGGGCTTTTCATTCTGGCAATACTAACCGGTTCCGTCCCGGAATTTACCCGGCCGAAATATTCTTCTATAATTTTCGGCTTATTACCTGCCGCTTCAATTATTGACGGATTATTTATAATAATAGGCATAAGCATTCTCCTTGGATTAAAAATAAAAATATAATGAGATCCGCGGTGATAAAAATAAGATTTTCAATTTAAATTTTCTAACAAGAAATAAAATATTATAAAACAAGCTTGGCATAGCAACCGGTAAATATTTGTCCGCCTGTCTTTAATATGTAGGAATTTATTTGTACTGATCCTTATGGAAGATAAACCTGAAATAATTCAGTTTAACATCCTTTAACAGAGCCATTACTCTTTCTGTGTCCTCTTGCCTTACATATAAAATAACTGGATCGTACGGATCGATATACATCATTTGTTCGCCCCGCAGTAAATATTCAATCCCCTCCGAATCTAGGATGGATTTTATGGTAATTACATCTGTCATATCGCTGGTAGTAAGAATCTGAACCAATTCGGCATTGTCGGCATGTTTATCTCTAACCGGCGGTTCTTCGGAAGGCAACTGTTCAACAAGATTTTCACCGCAATCTGCACAACGCGTAAAGCCTGCTCTATACTCGGCTTTGCATTTGGGACAAAACATAATTACACCTTTTTTGTTTTTAATATTATATAATTTTTATGTGAATATCTATCATTTTATTTCGTATTTAATTACTATTTTTGGAATGCTTTTTCAACAATCATTTGCGCATGAAGAGAATACTTTTAGTAAGAACCGACCGGGTTGGAGATGTAGTTTTTATTACACCGATGATCAGGGAATTAAAGAAGTCTTTCCCGGATTCTTTTATTGCCACACTTACACAGCCGAATACTAAAAATCTTCTTTTAAATAATCCTTATCTCGATGCGGCATTAACCGACGACTTAAAAAAAGAAAACTTTTACCAAGTAGTAAATTTAATTAAGAGCTATAAATTTACTCACGGCCTTTTAATGATGCCTACTCAAAGGGCTGCCTACCAGATGTTCCTTGCAGGCATACCGGAAAGAATCGGCGTTGGACACAAACTTTACGAAGTAATCACCTTTATGAAAAGCGTTACAAGGAACAAATACACTCCGCTGCGCCACGAGGCCGATTATTGTATGGACCTAGCCCGGAAGGTTGGAGTAAATACAAAAAACATTAAGCTGGAAATTTTTCTTACTGAACAGGAAAAATCCGAAGCAAAAAAAATGCTTTCTGATTTGGGTATAAGCAACGAAGATGTTAAGCTCTTAATCCATTCAGGCTCATTAGGATCGGCACCTAACTGGAGCGAAAAGAAATACCTGGAATTGATAAAAAAAATTTATACTGATTTCAATTCGGAAAGAATTAAGGTGCTTTTAACCGCGCGTGAAATGAGTGAAAGATTTTTGAAAGATATCCATGAGCTAAACTGCAACAGGATTATTAATATATCTGGCAGATTGGAAAACTTGCGAGACTTTATAAAAATTATCGGTCAAGCCGATTTGTTTTTGGGACCTTCCACCGGCCCTCTGCATATTGCGGACGCTCTTGGAATTAAGACTATAGGCATTCACTGCCACAGAGCTATGAGCTGTTCCATTCATCAAGGAATTCTGAATGAAGTTTCCATTAACCTGGAAGTAACCGAGGAAAATTGTAAAAGATTTTGCAGCACCGATCAAAACACATGCGGAATTGAAAACGGTATTTCTCTTGAAGAAGTTTATTATGCGATTGATAAATTACTAAATAAAACGGATAAGAAATGAATTTTGAAGATCTGAAAATACCCAAATGCAAAAACTTTAGCGGCTATAAACCGTGTTTCTCCTACGAGAATTGCCTGGAGAACGGCTGCATGCATGAGAACGATAAGACAAAACTCGGCGTTAAAATTCTTATAATATCTCTCGACGCCCTCGGCAATGTTCTGGATAATACTCCGGTCCTTTATGCAATAAAGAGAAAATACCCTTTAAGCACAATCTATTGGATTACAATGCCCGGAGCCGACAAGATTTTGATAAATAATCCGTTTATTGACAGAGTTTATACCTGGACAGACGAACAGCGAATGATACTGCGGCAAATTGAGTTTGATTATTTAATGAATGCAGATAAGTCTGATTATGCATGCGCATTTGCAAACGAGGTAAAAGCAAAGAACAAGCTGGGTTTCATTCTTAACAGTGACGGTAAAATAATCCCCGCCAACAAAGGAGCTATGTACAGCTATATATTGGGCAATAACGACAGGCTTAAGTTTAAAGACAATAGCAGAACCGGTGTGGATATTATACATGAGGCTTTTGATCTGGAATATAAAAGGGATCCGTACGTTTTTAATTTAACCGATGAAGAGAAAAGCTTTGTTGAAGGATATAAGAAAGAAATTAATTACGATCCTTTGAAAACATATGTAGGCTTTAATACCGGCTGTTCAAATCTTTTCCCTAATAAAAAAATGACGATAGAGCAGCATGTAAAATTAATTACCGGCTTGCTAAAAGATGAAAGCCTTCAGGTTGTGCTGTTGGGCGGTAAAGAAGATACGGAGAGGAATACTTTTATTTATGAATCGTTCGGAGAAAAAGACAGGAAGAAAATAATTAATACTCCGACTATAATGGGAATAAGAAAAGGCGCATGCTTTATGGATATTGCCGATATCGTAATTACAGGAGATTCATTCGGCATGCACATGGCGATAGGACTGAAAAAATACGTGATTGCCTGGTTCGGATTATCCTGTGCCTCCGAAATTGAATTGTATGATCGAGGAGAGAAGCTTGTACCGGAAGGTTTGGAATGTTCTCCGTGCTGGAAAAAAGTTTGTCCGTATAACCTTGAATGCATTCAAATGATAGACATGGATAAAATTGCAAAACTGACAAAAGAGTATTCATTAAAAATTAGGAAATAAAAGTCATGGGAATAAAAATACCTATATACCGCCCTTCATTAGACGGCAATGAAAAATTATATGTAAACGAGTGTTTGGATTCATCATGGATTTCCTCGAGAGGTGAATTTATAGCCCGGTTTGAAAAAGAATTCAGAAATTTTATCGGAATTGAACATGCAACAAGCGTAAGCAACGGCACTGTTGCTCTTCATCTTGCATTAGTTACATTAGGAATCGGATACGGAGACGAAGTTATTGTCCCCTCGTTTACATACATCGCATCCGTTAGCTCAATAGCACACACCGGCGCCACACCCGTTTTTGTAGATTCGTTAGAAGGTTCATGGCAAATGGACCCCGCGGATGTTAGAAAAAAAATTACTCCCAAAACAAAAGCTATAATGGCCGTACATCTATACGGTCACCCGTGCGAGATGGATGAGCTGGTTAAAATTGCAAAGGAGAAAAATATTTTTTTTGTCGAAGACTGTGCCGAAGCTTTCGGTTCTTTATACAACGGTAAACATGTAGGTACTTTCGGCGATCTGGCTACATTCAGCTTCTATGGAAACAAGACCATTACTACCGGAGAAGGCGGTATGGTTGTAACGAACGATGAAACACTTTACGACAGAGCTTATCATCTTAAAATGCACGGGCTGGCTAAGTACCGCGAATACTGGCATGACGTTCTAGGATTCAACTACAGAATGACCAACATCTGCGCTGCTATTGGTCTGGCTCAGATAGAAAATGCTAACGATAAAATAAAAAAGAAAAGGATGCTTGCGGAAGCCTATAACAAGGCATTTAAGAATCTACCGGTAAAATATCATCGCGAACAAGGAAATGTTTTTCATTCTTACTGGATGTATTCTATTCTTGTAGATTCACCGCAGACCAGGGAAGAACTGCGGGACTATTTGAAGAAAGCCGGGATTGAAACTCGGCCTACATTTTTTCCCGTTCATACTATGCCGATGTTTTCTCAACGGTATCAAAAGCTGCCAATTGCAGAATACCTCGGATGGCACGGGATAAATTTACCTAGCTGGCCGGATCTTACGGATGAGGATATTCAGTATATCACCGATACTATAGCCAAATTTTTTTAAACCAAAGCGGCATTAACCGTTTGATTAATGCCGCTTTTTTCTGCGGAGAGAGTTGAATTATTATTTATCTTCTTTTTCTTTCGCCGGAATCCTTTCTCTCGTTGCTTCTATTCTCTCTTCTTACTTGAGGTTCCTGCCTGGTAGGAACTTCGCGTCTTACTTGAGGTGCTTGCCTGGTCGGAGCTTCACGTCTTACTTGAGGTGCTTGCCTGGTTGGAGCTTCACGTCTTACTTCCGGTCTGTTATTCTTCTGGGGCTGGCTGCTTTCTATTCTTCTTTCATTCCTATTATAGTTCTCTCCCCTATTGTAATTTCTGTTCTGATCTCTGTTATTCATCTGAGGAGCCCGGTTCCATTCTCTTTTTATCTGTCTATCTTGCCCATTCTGCATTTGCTGTTGCGGCGGTTGAACCCGGCTAGGCTGCGTATTTAAGTTCCTCGGATTATCCGGAGGCGTAAATTCCCTCGCCGGTCTATCAAAGGATTGATTCCTATTTAACTCCCTGTTGCTGTTTTCTCTTCTCAAATTCCTATCGCCTATTTCTATCCTGGATACATCCAGAGAAGAAGGCCTGGTTCCTTTTTTAATATCTATGTTTCTCAAATTATCTGCAGATGCTCTATCCCTGGAAACAATATAGGCTCTAACAGCATCTCTGCCTATATCTCTGCCGTTACGGATGTCTCCCGGATTATTGATTCTGTCTATCGATCTTTCGGCTATTCTTGTACCGCTTCTCTTTCTAATAAAATCCACATTTACTCCTCTGTTTATTACTCGGCCGTTGGAGTAACCGTAATTTGATCTGTACTTTGTAGCAGAAAAGATTCTATATTTTATTCTGTCGGGTACATAATAATTATATCCGTAAGGATCGCACATATACCTGTATCTTACAAAATGCCACCGGTAATATGGAGTAGCAAACGACAGCGAGAAATGGATTCCAAAATCTATAGAAAATGATGCATAAGGAGGAAGAGGCGCCCAGCCTATATAGTCATCATCGTATCTCCATTCTACCCAGGCAGGGGCCCATGTATCGTCCGGAACCCAGAGCCAGCCGTAATAATCGTCGTAGTACCATCTGCCGTAATGAAAGACAATATAACCGAAAGGATCATCCGAATGCCAGTACCATCCATCGTTCGTCCATACCCAGTATCCGTATCTATAAGGAGCCCAGCCGGGACTTAAGTGCAGCGGTCTCCAAACAACCAATCCGTCGTTTAACTCAATCCAGGTTCCGTACGGCTCCAATTCCGAATAGAATAATGCTGTTCCTCCGTATTGAAAATCGGCAGGAGCTGCGTTTACCTTAACGCTTAGAATTAAAAAAAATAATGCTGAAAAAATTATTAACCGTTTCATTTTACACCTCGCATCTTCTTACATTTTACATTCCGGTTAACAACCGTTGTGCCATAAAAATAACATATCATTTTGTTTTAATAAACGAATTGCCCCGAATATTGTGTACAAAAAAGTAAACAAAGCGAATTTAATTCAGGACAAAAATTTTCCGCTATATTAAACATCTTTAAGAGAAGAAAATGTAGTAAATCATCTCTTAACCTTTCTTCCTTTCCATGCAAAATTTCCAAACACGCCTGAGATTCCAGCTATTATTATATACGGTATCTGAATAAATTCTGCCAAGGGGAAAAAGTTTAACAGCCTGCCTTCAAAAAGGAACCCTTTTCCTTTTTTAATTATCTTATACTCAAAAATGAATTTCAAAGCCAGGCTCAAAATAAAAACCGCAGAAAACATTTTGGGGAAAATAATACAGAGCGTTAGTTGAACCGGAAGGCTTAAGTAAAACAAGAAGATTAGAATTAACTTAAGGACAAGCATTTTATTCGCATAAAAGAGACCTTTGCTCGCCCATCTTTTCCTTTGACCGAAAAACTGGTTTATTGTTCTGTTAGGCTGAGTTGTTACAACGGCATCCTTGTTCATGCAGAACTTAATTTTAAAATTTGTTTCTTTCCCGATTTTCTGCATCAACAACTCATCATCGCCTGAAGATAATTCTGTTTTAGTGTCAAATCCATTTACTTGAATGAATACTTTTTTCCTATATGCAATGTTTGCTGCATTGCATATTGCCGGCTGATTAATTCCGATCAGTCCTGCACCGGTTAAAACCAATCCGGTAAATTCAAGCATTTGAAACTTATCAAAGAGCGTCCTACCTTCCGTAAAAGCAACCGGCCCGGAAACAAAACCGGTATCTTCATCAAAGCATTTTAGAATTGTTGAGAGCCATTTAGGATTATGGACACAATCCGCATCGGTTGTTACAATAATATCTCCAGAGGCATTTTCTATACCGTACCTTACTGCTCGCTTTTTAAATCTATTTACGGGATAACTTCCCGGTATGCTAAGCACTTTAATATTAGCAGGCTTGCCGGCACCAGTAATTTTTTCGAGTGAGTCATCATCGGAAAAATCATTTACAAAAATAACTTCATATTTATCTTTGCTTAAGTCCTGACAGGCCACACTGCTAAGGCAGGTTAAAATATTTTCAGACTCGTTCCGGAAAGGTACTATTACGGAAACAAGTACATCGGGAATCTCTCCGTTCATGCACGATCCGGGTTTCCGTAATCCTTTTATTACACCATAAAGGAAATACAAATAATAAACTAATAGGGAAATGAAAACGATTATTAAGATCATATAAAATTACTTTTTATAATTGCCTGGGAATACCAGTCATCTGCTTCTTTTAAATAAAAAGACAACTCCTATTATGGATGGAAGTAGAACATTTATAAAAAAAAGGAAAAGGGATGCATTAAATGCCGCGGCACTAGACTCCCCCATCTTCGTTAAGAAATATACAGAAGCACTTTCCCTTACTCCCAAATCGGCAAACGAGATAGACGGCACCAGGCTTTTGGCGAACATAACTAAATTGCCTGCCCACATATAGTTTAAGAAATTGAAATTATGAGTGAATGCTGAAATCAAAAAAGTAAATTGAACAAGCACACATAAGTAAAAAATAATGGAAAAAGACACCATCATTACGGAAAATTTTCCGTCAATGATCTTCAACATCTTTAAATTCGCCCAGACAGAATTCGGTTTTATTTTGGTCTCAAAATTTTTTAACAATGCGCTCTCACGGAATTTCTTATTTAGTAAATACAAAAAAATTAAATAATAAATTACCATTACCAGCAAAGCCAAAGCAAGCGAAACGCTGAGAGTTAACCGGTAATAAATCATAAGAAAGAGAATACTGAATAAAGATCCGAAAAATCCCAGTACAAGCAGAGGGAACAATTTATCTATAAATGTTGCCAGGGAAATTTTAATGAAGGAATGTTCTTTGAATTCAATAGCGCGGCCGAAATATTCGCCTATCCTTACAGGCGTAAAAGCCCCGCCAGATAGACCATGAAAGAGCGAAACAATAATTTTCCGGTTGTTGTCTTCGTTTAAAAAAATCCGGCAGGTTAACTTCCATTTCAAAAACTGGATGAGAATGTTCGGCACCAGAAGAAAAAGCGCTATTGATATGAAGAATAAGTTCGCGTTTGCAACGGCATAAAAAATTTCTTTGGGATTCACTTTTATAATAACATAAACCAGCAGCCCCCCGCCGATAATAATCCTTAGACCAGAATTAAAAATTTTCTTACTCAAGGACGGCTTTTTATTTTTATTAACGGCCAAGTCATTCACTTTGCCCATTGAGTGCCCTTTTCTGTTAAATAAAATCAATCATAAAACCGATGCCGAAGCGGGAGACCCTGTAATTAAAATATTGGTTAAAAACATCGCCGCCGTTATAATACGAAGCATAAATAATCACACCTTTCCCTTCCCAGGCTCCAAACTTAATTCCCAAAAGATAATTCTGGTTGATAATATATTCAGGTATTCCCTTAATATCCAGGTTTACAGCAGTAAAAACGCTTTCATCTTTATTCAATATCCTGCCTAACAAACCGGGAATAGAATATTCAAAGCCGGCCTTATAAAGAATTTTTTTCTGTTGTTTGTAGCCGGTTTTCATCCCGGTCGATAATGCCAGCCCGCCATAATATCTAATTAAGGTGATACCGATATTCTGCTGCGGGGCAATTAATAGCTCGGCGTAATTATTGCCGTAGGCAGATGGCTCCTGGTTGTCTATCCATTCATTCGTAGTATTGTTCCAATGCCCGTCAACAAGATGAGCGCTGTTGTGTATATACCTAAACCGGTAGTTCATTATTCCCCAATCATAATCTTTTGAATAAACAATATGACCACCGAAGAAACCGTCTATTGCATCTATTTGAAGCCGGTAGGCTAGGAATGAAGTTACATATGCATAGGCCATAAATTCGGCACCAATTGTTATCCGGCTTTTTAATTTGGGAAGATTAAATCCGAAAATATCTACGGAGTTACCAATGTCTACTTTTAAGTTGGATGTTGATGAGTAGTAAAGCAGTCCCATTCTTGGCTCGTCAATCCCGGCTTTAAGAGGAAGAAAGTTTAATCCTTTGGGAAGGAATACAAACTTAAATTCAGTAGTGTCTTTTAATTGTCCGAAATTATTTTTGGGTATAAAAACAATTAATAAAAACAGGAAGAGAATATTTCGAATTTTCATTTAATGCCGGGAAATAAATAAAAGTTTTATACCTCAAAAGTAAGCCATTAAATAATAATTTCCATTTCTTGAGCTACAATAAAAAAATATTACCAAATCTTTAGGCTTATAGCAGCTTAATTTAACTGCTGCTGGCTACCGGGCTTAAAATGAAAAATAGCAGAATTAACGGCAGTACCCGGGCGCGGCTTGCCGTTTATATCCTCATTTTTAAAGAACATATAAGTTGTAATCACCTCACCGTTGTATGCGTCAATTCCTATATAGTCACCGAAAAATAATTTCTTGCTGCAGTTAAACGGTGCCTGGTTAATTTTATAATTGACGAATGTTTTTCCGCCGTCTGTACTGCGTGCTAAAGTTAGTCCGGTTATTGTACTGTCATAATCTCTTCTATCGTAGAAGGCGATGTTAACTGAGCCGTCTCCAGGGTCAACAGCCATCCATGTGAAGAATTGATATTTGCCGTTTTTTAATTTATCGTCGTTTACTCTAATACTGTTCGACCAGGTCTTCCCTTCGTCGCGGGAGTACTTTAAGAAAACGTCAGGATCGCCGTTCCTGTCGTCAATCCAGTTAACGTAAATTGTCCCTCTGTTCGGGCCGTAGCTGTTATCAATCTTGGTTACAGGCATTCCGTTAGCCCTGCCTATGCCGGGTACTTCTTTATCCCATCCGTGGTAGATATACCCTATAACTTTATTGGCACCGAATGTCTTACCGCCGTCAAGCGATTCGGTCATTACAAGTCCTTTGGGACCTGCCCATACTACATAGACCTGCCCTTCCGGGCCAACTGCGGTAATAGCTCCTTCAACAGTGTTGCTGCTGTCTATACAGTCGCCGCCCGTATCGGAAATTCTCATCGGCGTGGAAAAAGTTTTTCCGCTGTCTACTGATCTGGAAAAATAAATCTGGGAGGAATCAGCATGATTATAGCTGCCGTATACCGCAAAGTGAGTCCACGCCAGATAAACATTATTTTTAAATTTTGAATCTTTGGAATTATCGGCAATAACGTAAGGCTTGTCTTCCATAGGCGCCGAAGTGTTTATATGGTCTACAACAACCGAGCGCCGGAACCAAGTTCTGCCGCCGTCGTTTGAGGCATCAACATAAATACCGGATGACTGTCTCTTCCAGTTGTAATCCCATGAGCCGTAAAATGAAATATATGAGTGGTAGGCCATTCCATCATTCCCAAATGCTACTGCATCATCACCTTCAATCCTTTCGTCGGGATTGGCAGTGGGCACTCTAAGCCAGGATTCCCCACCATCGAAGGATGAATAAGTAAAATTTGTAGTACCCTTGTATTCCTTAACTCTTGCAATAAAAGCACAAATAATGTTTTTCGGATTTTGCGGATTTATTGCTACCGATGTTTCTGCCGGAAAGAAATCATCTTCCTTAGAAACATGAACTATCTTGTTAGATTGAGCAAGCAATTTAACATTAAGAAAGATTAAGACCGGCAAAAGAGAGAACAGTGTGGAAACTTTCATTTAATTACTACCTCCGGTTAATAAAAGCAGACACATACCGGAAGCGAAAATAATAAATTATTTTTAAATGAAATTGCCTTTTAATACATTTTTAAAAATATTGAAATGAATTTTTTCTTTAATGATATTGAACAAAAAGAACCTGCTTTAGTTCTCAGCATTAGACAGCAGGCTTGCTTCCTTTAGCTTGTTCACATACTCAATTGCGCTTAAAGCTGCTACAGTACCGTCGGCAACTGCTGTTGTAATCTGTCTATATTTTTTCTGTATCGAATCGCCGGCTGCGAAAACTCCGCTTACGCTGGTTTCAAGGCTTTCGTTCGTAACTATCTCGTTCCATTTATTTAATTCTAGTTTACCGGCAAACGGTTCGGTATTAGGAATATAACCGATGAATATAAACACACCGTCTATTTCCATCTGAGTTATTTCTTTTGTCTTCTGGTTCTGGATTAACACTCTCTCCAGCCTTTCATCGCCAATAAATTCGATGATCTTCGATTCCATTATGAAATTGATTTTAGGATTGCCGGCAGCAATATCCACAGCGTGCGGGAAGGCCTGGAAATTATCGAACTGGTGAACAACAGTAACCGAGCTTGCATACTTGGTAAGCGAGACCGCTTCTTCAAGAGCTGAGTTTCCGCCTCCTACAACAATAATCTTTTTATCCTGGAAAAAGTCCCCGTCGCAGGTTGCGCAGTAGGATATACCTCTGCCTTTAAATTTATCTTCGCCGGGTACATTCAACGGCCGGGACCTGCCGCCTGTTGCTAGTATTACTGCCGGTGCGGTAAAAGTATCTTTGCCGTTTATCTCAGCCGATTTAATTTCTCCGCCTAATTCTAAATTAGTTATTCTTACATTGGATTTTACAACACAGCCGAAATTTTTAGCCTGGTTCTTCATAATGTTGGCCAGCTTGTATCCGGATGTGGATTCCACACCCGGATAGTTGGCAATTTCGTGTGTAAGTATCATCTGCCCGCCGGCAGTACCTTCGTTAAGGATGAGCGTTTTCATTTTAGCGCGCGAAAGATAAATGCCTGCAGTAAGTCCCGCCGGGCCTCCGCCTATTACTATAACGTCAAAATTATTTTCCATTTTAGCTTCAAATGAATATCTAAAAAAATATTACTTCTGTGCAGCTACCTTCTGCAAAAACTCGCCTTCAAGAATTTCAGTTACTTGTTCCATTGATTGAATGCTGCTTGTAGCTTTTACAACATTGCCGTTTTTAAAATATACCGTAAAAGGCAGTCCGGCAAAATTTCTGCATTCGGGAAGGCTTCTAATTGCGTGCGCTACAGGTGCATCAAATTCCATATCCCTAAATGCTACGTTCTTATATTCTCCTTCCAGCTCTTCCATTACACCGTAAACCGGAACGCACATAGGCCCCATCCTGCCGCAGCATACCATTACGTTCTCATTTTCATTTAATACTTTTTTAAATTCTTCCTCAGAAGTTATGTGCTTTAAATTTGTGTTTAACATTTTTTTTGCCTTAAAATTTATTATTAAACTCTATATTTTTTACATCCCATACGATGCTGCAAGTGATAAGAAGATTCTAACGGAATGCAAAACAATTTTTAACCATCAGACTGCGGTTGGATTAGTGCTTGTTATTTTTTACATTTGATTCCGAATTACCCGGAAGCGGATTGTGTGCTTATATACTTTTATATTTGAATATTTATTTTAAATTGCCTAACGGTATTTTGGAAAAAAGATATGGCACTGCTCAAATTAAACCAATTAGTTAATATTATTTTAATCGTAAATATTTTTTTACAACCTTAGTTTAACAAAATGAAATTCCCGATTTATTTGGATAATAATTCTACAACGCAGGTCGATCCGGAAGTATTCGAGGCGATGAAGCCGTACTTTACTGAGAAATTCGGGAATGCCTCAAGCCGGAGCCATTCATTCGGCTGGGAAGCCGAAAGCGCAGTTGAGAATTCCAGAAAAAAGATTGCGGATCTCATTAATGCCGCTCCTAAAGAAATCTATTTTACCAGCGGCGCCACGGAATCGATTAACCTTGCACACCTTGGCATTGCTCAATCCAATTTTAAAAAAGGGAATCATATCATCACTTCCGTTATTGAACATAGTGCTGCCCTTGACTCCCTGCACGAATTAGAAAAAAAAGGCTTTGAGATTACTTATCTGCCGGTTGACAAAGAAGGATTACTGGATCTCGACCGGCTTAATAATTCTATTAAGAGCAATACAATACTTGTTTCTGTAATGACTGCGAATAACGAGATAGGCGTTATAAATAACACGGCAGTTATAGGACAAATATGCAGAGAGAAAGAAATATTATTCCATACAGATGCAACTCAAGCCGTAGGTAAAATTCCTTTTAATGTTGAAGAATCCAACGTGGACATCGCTTCGTTTTCTTCACATAAAATCTACGGTCCCAAAGGCGTAGGTGCAATTTATATTAGAAATAAAAATCCCAAAATAAAGATTACTCCCCTGCTGTTCGGTGGAGGGCATGAGGGAAATATTAGACCGGGCACTTTAAACGTACCTGCAATTGCGGGCTTCGGTAAAGCATCGGAATTATGCTCTAGATTGATGAAAAAAGAATTTTATTCAGTCTCTTCCCTGAGAGAGAAATTATACCAGGGCATACTTTCTTATCTTGATGAAGTTCTATTAAACGGCTCAAAAACTTTTAGATTGCCGAATAATTTAAATTTGTGTTTTAAGTATGTTAGGGCAGACTCCCTAATAAGCGGGATGAGGGAGATTGCAGTTTCAACAGGGGCCGCTTGCTCATCTGCTTCGGCAAAGCCGAGCCATGTACTTAAAGCGATCGGACTTTCCGACGAGCTTGCTTCATCTTCAATCCGGTTCGGCTTGGGGCGCTTTAATACCACCGAAGAAATTGAGTATACGATTGAAAAGATTATCAATACAGTTAATAACCTTAGGGCTGCTTCTCCGGCCTGGGAACTAAAAGACGAAAGAAATATTTAAAATGAAAGAGGAACAAATGAAGAATTATTTTGAGCTAGTAAAAAACGAGTACCAGGTATTTTTAAATTTTATGAAAGCTAAATACCCGATGTTCCATAACTCAAATTTCTTTTTCAGAGATTTGCAGTTCGGCATATTAAAATATTTAGAGAACAAGGGAATAAAGATTAATAACTCCGAAGCCGAAGAGCTTGCAAAAAAATTGTCTGCCTATTTTGAAGATAGCAAGATATTCATAAAAGTTAATTCATTCGGATGGAGATTAAATTACCCTGAATTTGTGACGAAAATCCCAGGCGATCCTATTTAGTTCTATTTAACCGCATCTGAGTGATGTAAGTATTGACAAGTTTAAAAATAATTTCGAATATTTAATTAATAAAAAAGGATATGACTGATGTCAGACGTTCAATTTGAAGCTGAGATAAAAATAACCGAAAAAGCAGCTAAAGAAATTAAGAACATAATGAAAGAGAACAATGTGCCCGAAAATTACGGACTTCGCGTAGGAGTAAAAGGCGGCGGTTGTTCCGGACTGACTTATACACTTGGTTTTGACGTGGAAGCAATGGAAGGCGACACGATAATAGAACAGCAGGATATTAAATTATTCGTCGACGGTAAAAGCTTGTTTTATCTTTCCGGCACCGAGCTGGATTTTACCAGCGGACTTAACGGAAGAGGATTTGTTTTTAACAAGCCTCACGCTGTAAAGACCTGCGTATGC
>JAKAJV010000017.1 GCA_021813585.1 Bacteroidota bacterium
TTTTGCATGCAGAAGTTTGCGAAGTCGCCATTTCAAATCAACTACCTAAGAATGGAGACTAACGGAACTAAATACAGTCATACCCTGCGTCTAAAAATTTTATTTTATATAAACCATTTTTTTTACCGACTTAAAATTTCCTGCTTCAAACGAATATAAATAAATGCCCGAAGCCAGTAGTGCACCGCCGTTGTTTCTTCCGTTCCACGCCACCTTGTAAACGCCCGCAGCCTGATTTGCATTTACCAGGGTGGCAACTTCGCGTCCGAGAATATCATAAATCTTCAAAGCAACTTTTTCCGCCTTCGGTAAATCATATTCTATTGTTGTTGACGGATTGAACGGATTGGGATAGTTCTGGTAAAGCGCATAAGTCTTCGGAAGGTCGGCAGTAACTGAGACAGCGTTCACTGGACCCGAACTGCCTGTGTACCGCATTACGGCAAATCCATAAAGATTATAAAAATTATTGTACTCACACATACCGGCGGCAACAATCTTACCATCACTCTGGATTACTACCGAGGTGGCTTCATCATCCGCATAAAAGGGCGTAGTTGTTGTTCCATTAGTACCGAAGGTATTATCTAAACTTCCATTCTCATTATAACGCGCTAAGGCAAAATCGTTACGGCTTCCATCATTCGAAAATCCTGCAACCACAATCTTACCGTCACTCTGCATCGTCACTGAATTAGCCTCAGACGACTGTTCAATAGCAGAAGTTACTAATCCATTTGCGCCGAATGTATTGTCTAAACTTCCATTAGTATTGTAACGGGCAAGGGCAAATTCGTACTGATAATAACCTATTTCACTAAAGCCTGCCGCTACAATCTTACCATCACTCTGAATTGCTAAAGAGTTAATAGCATCACTCTCAGCCCCTACAGCAGTTACTGCAATTCCGTTTGTATTAAATGTATTATCAAGACTGCCGTTACTGTTATACCGAATTAAAGCAAAATAAGTTTGATTATTGCTGTTAGTATATCCACCAATAATTATTTTACCGTCTTTCTGAATTATAACCGACTTAGCTTCATTATCCTGTTGCAAATTGCCTGATATTTGCAGCGCAGTAGTAACCGAACCGTTTGTACCGAATGTATTGTCCATGCTGCCGTTACTATTATAACGCGTTAGAGCAAACACATAAATATTATTATTTGAAACTGCCTGGTATGAAGTTCCCGCTGCAAGAATTTTACCGTCTTGTTGAATTGCAATTGAAAATATTTTATCGTCGGACGCGCCGACAGCAGTAGTTACAATTCCGTTTGTACCAAAAGTTTTATCCAGGCTTCCATCGTTATTGTAGCGCACTAAAGCGAACACATGCAGATAATTTTCGGTAGCATACCCGGCGGCAATAATTTTCCCGTCCGGCTGGATCAAAGCTGAGTAAGCTTTGTCATCAGAAAAACCAATTGCGGTAGTATCAACTCCGTTAATTCCGAATGTGCTGTCGATAATTCCATTTTGATTATAACGGGTCAATGCAAAAAAAGTTTGCGATGCGTCGCGCGCAAATCCGACGGCAATAATTTTTCCGTCACTTTGAATTATTGTTGAATGAGCCTCACAATACCATCCAATACCAGCAGTAGATCCGATACTGTTTATTACCTTTCCGGTGCCTGCAAAGCTCATATCAAGCTGCCCATCTTGCGCTTTAATATTAAAACAGGTGAAGAGTACAGCGGCCGAAACAATGTAGACAGAAAAAATTTTATTCATCATAATAACTCCAAAGTTTTAATAAAGTGAATCTTAAGAGCTCACTCATTTTAAATAAATCATCTTCTTAACTGATCTATAATTTCCGGCTTCAAACAAATATAGGTAAATGCCCGAAGCTACTGATACGCCGTAATTATTCCTGCCGTTCCACTGAACTTTATATATGCCTGCATTTTGTTCGGCTTCCACTAAAGTTGCTACTTCCCTTCCAAGTATATCGTAAATCTTTAGCCTCACGCTTTCTGCCTTCGGAAGGTCGTACTCAATTGTGGTAGACGGGTTAAACGGATTAGGATAGTTCTGCATCAAGCCGAAATATTTCGGTACAACGCTGCTTATATCTTCAACGCTTGTTACTGTACTGATTACTGCTCTAATATAAAGCGTAACATGCCAGCCGATACTGTCTAATTGCGTCCAGTTAGTATAAATGTCGCCGCCTCTATACCATCCTCTTCCATTTGATGAAGTGCTGTCATAACCTATTGCAGGTTCATGCGAGCCGTCGTACTCAACTCCGACAAAGAATTCTTTATCAACATATTGAGGCGATGGAGTAACCGGAATAGATACATTGACAGTAACCCAACCAGGCATATTAGAAGGAGTAATATTGTTAAATTCAAAACCGTAGGTAGCCGGGCCAAGGGCGCCGTTCGAATAATTAACACATTCATCCTCATAAGGAGTAAAGCTGCCCGCCCCTCCTGAATGATCCCGCGTTATATAATACATTAGCTTTGTAATTTTGAATGTACTCAATGGAGCTGTTAACCTATTTGCTATCACGGTATTTTTGTTTGGGAGCTGTGAAAAAATTCCACTTGTTGGCGTTACATTATTATCAAACGAAACCAGAATATCACTTGAATCCGTAGTTGCATTGGTATTTACATGTGTGGAGTAAATCCCTTTGCCATGCGTAGCTACCACAACCAGACCATCTGTCGATCTTGCATCAATTGCATCAACTACTGCATTGCCTATTGTGCTTGCACCTTCCTGAGCCCAAACCGTTTTGTCTCCGTTCAAATTCGTAGTTGAATAAACTCCGGTGCTTGTTCCGACAAAATAAATATTTGAGCCGTTGATATGTAATATCTTCACCCATCTCGTTGAAGGACCATCGCCGGAGCCGTCAGGGTATTGTTCCAGGTTGCCGGAGATTGAAGTCCAGGTGTTACCTGCATCGGTGGTATAGAATAGACTTTTAACCCAGTAATTTGAAAAAGAAACGATTGCCTTATCGCCGTCGTTCTGGTCTACGGCAATGCAAAAGACAAAGGCAACAGAAGGAAGACCCTTGTTTGTGTAAATATCAACCGGAGTTGAGTTGGTGGAATTAGCATTGTCTAGCCTGAAAATTTTTCCGTCTGCAGTACCATAGTAAATTCTGTCGGCAGGAGTTTTGGAAATTCCGACAGCCGAAATGTTGGACCCTGAGGTCGAAGTATTGTTTAATTCAGTCCAGTTTATGTTCGTTGCGGTTGGCTGACCATTTAACGGTATTGCGGTAACGTCCGAGTTTCGCCAGATATAATCTCCTTGCGCATAATAAATTACTTTATTATCGTTAGGATCAATGACATAAGGTCCCAAAATTGCAATCTGACCTGAACTGCCGAGAGGAGGATAAATTGCGCCGCTTGAAAGTATATTACCGTTGTTGTCCAATAAAACTCTACCAACATTACCAAATTGATGAGATACATAGTAGGAGGAGCCATCATCGGGGATATAACAAAATGTACCGTCACCTCCGTATATTTCATTCCATTTAGCAGTTGTAGAATTTGAGTTTGTAAAAACCGTTCCATTGTCCTGAGCGCCTGCAATAATAATATTATCAGTTGTAGTGTGGTTAATTGCAACGGAATAGAATTGTGTAGTGTAGTAGCCGTTGTTTAACGATGTCCATACAGGCGGTGAGTCCATGTCGTTATAGGTTTTAAAAACGCCGCCGTCATCTGCAACATACATAATGTTAGGATTTGACTTGGAAAAAATAATTGCATGGTGGTCTCCATGGTCAGTGTTATATTGAAAACCTTGTTTCAAAGAATCGTTAAGAATAGTAGTATTTAATGTAGAAGCAAATCCATCTGTCGAACGAAACAAATCAATTTCCCCGAGAAATACAGTGTTCTCGTCATCTGGCTTAACACTAAGACTAAGACAATAACCGTACTGCGAGTCCATGAAGACAGTGCCTTGAGAAGGCAGATTAGCGGAACGGTTTTCCCAACTGCCGCCGCTTCCTGTACCATCGCCGGATACGTAAGTATATTTCCAAAGGACATGACCATCAGTAAATCCGCTTGATGTATCCGATAAGAAGTAAACTACATTCTCGTCAGACGGGGCTATTGCTATCGCCGTTTGATTTGTATTAAAGGGAAAGTTGTCTGGCGTAATATTTATCCAATTTACACCGTCTGTCGATCTAAATATTCCGCCAATGAGTGGAAGTGCACCAAAATTTAAAGCAGCATAAAAAACGCCTTTTGAAGTAACGGCAATATTAGTATACTCTCCTAAAAAATTTGGAAGTGTTGTGTCCCATGTAGTGCCTCCGTCAGTGCTGCGCATTATCCCCGCGTATGTAGCAGCCAAAACTTCATCTTGATTTGGATTTGCCGGGTTAGTAACTATGTTATATACAATTGAGAATGGTCCGTAATATCTTCCACTAGGTTTTAAAGTTGACGGCAGTACTGACCATGAATTACCATCGTCAGTAGATTTAAAAATACCGTTACCTAAGAACATTAAACTGGAATCGAACCCAATACCTGCGGCAGCAGAATTTACAAACCCGCCGGGGAAAACTGTGAACTCGCCCGTTCCATAATACCAGGTATTAGTTTTACCGGCACGGGTATCTTGTGCAATGCAAGTTACGCTTTGCAAATCGCCAGGAGAAGTTTTTTCACTCCATGTTGCGCCGTCATCGGTCGACTTCCACATTCCTCCGTTAACTCCGCCGGCAAGAAGAGTATTTTCATCGTTAACATCTATAGCAAGTGCGCGTGTTCTGCCGCCAATGTTATATGGTCCGCGCTGCGTCCATGTATAATTCTGTATATTTGTATGCCCAGACTTCTTCATCTGCATCATCAGTTGTTCTTTTGTGGGAAGTGTCTTGGCAAATCTTAATTCCTTCTGTCTGATATTTGCGGGTATTCTTCCCGTTGCCGGATTTCTCAACTGAAGCCACTCAAGTTCCTTGCGGGCTTTCGGATTATCTAGCAATGCACCTCTGTTAAAATCCTTACCGTTGCTTTTATTTATAAAACTTGACTGAGCCTTTACATTACCAAGCGAGATTATCAGACTCATCGAAAAGCAAGCGAAAAAGTATCTTTTTACATTCATATTAATACCTGTCGATTTTTTAGTTAATGGTTTTATTTTTTAGTTTCCATCCTGGCTTTATATTCTGTTCCGCACAAATGGCAATACTTTCCTGTTGGATAAATTATCGGGGCTTTGCAGCCCGAACATCTATCTATCATTTTCTCTCCGCAAACTATGCAGTAAATTTGCTCTTCATTTATCCCGCAAAAATTTCCGCAGTTAAGGCACAGCTTAAATTCGTCTGTTCTCTTTTCCAATTTTATTCCATTCTGTTTTGAATAATCCTGTTGTGTATTTGCTTTACATATTCAAACAGCGTTCCATCAGGTTAATCTTTAATTTTGAAGTGAAATAAAAGGAGGAGGTTTTATTTAGGTAAACTTATCTTTACATCTGGTAAAGTTTAGTTGACTGAAAAATTTATAGCAGGTAAAATTTAATTTTATAATTCGAGTTAATTAGTGTTAATTAGTGGCTAAATTACAAGCCACTAATTAAAAGAAGAATTGTTTTCTATATCCAATTCTTTCAAAATATTATGAAGCGCCTGCCGGCTAATGCCCGCAATTTCTGCAGCTTCGTTTATCTTTCCGTTGGTTTTGCTTAACAGATTTGAGAAGTACTCTTTCTTGAATTTTTGTAAAGATGTTTTATAAGTTTCTTCGGCAGCAGAAAAATCAACTTTCTTGTTAGATGCAGGAACTATGTCCGGTAAGATTATTTTGTTATCCTCCGTCCGGATTACTGCATTAGTCATTATATTTTTTAATTCCCTTACATTGCCTTTCCAATTATAATTCTCCAGAGCTTTAATAGTTTCTACCGTAAGCTCTAATTTTTTTTTATTGAATTTTTTGGAAAGTGTGGTTAAAAAATATTCCGCGAGAGTTTTTATTTCATCCTTGCGCTCTCTTAGCGGAGGTATATGAATGTTTATTACTTTAATCCTATAATAAAAATCTTCCCTCAATCTTCCCTGCTCTACCAGTTCTTCCAGATTTTTATTAGATGCCGCAATAAGCCTAACATCCAACTTAATATCCTTACCGGTTTTTTGACCTACTTTATTTATTTCCTTGTACTGCATGAATTTTAATAGTTTCAATTGCAGCTTCTCGCTTATTTCCGATATTTCCGGCAGATAAATAGTACCGCCGTTTGCAGCTTCGAACTTACCGGTTTTTGCTTCATCGGCACCGGAAAAAGCTCCCTTCTCATGTCCAAACAACTCGGATTCAATTAAATTCTCACTCAACGTGTGCAAGGAGACCCTGGAGAACAATTTATTCCTTCTTTTGCTCTTAAGGTGAATCTCGCGCGCAATCATATCCTTACCTACTCCCGTCTCTCCCGTTAATAGAACGTGCACATCCTGGTTAGCAATTTTCTCTATATCGTATACTAGCCTTTGCATTATATCTCCCGCAACTATAAGCTTATCGCTATCTTCACCAATTGCATCTTCAAGTGCGTTTACTTTTATATTTAATTCTCTTTGTTCAAAAGCGCGTATAATTTTTTCGCTGAGCACTTCCTTGTTAAAATCCTTCTGAATAAAATCTGCCGCCCCCAATTTCATAGCTTTAACGGCAGTCTGAACATTTCCGTAATCGGTAATAATTATTACAGGCAGCAAAGGATCAACTTCGGTATGAATCTTTTCAAGGACTTCGAGTCCGTACATATCCGGTAGTTTAAGATCCAATAGTACAAGATTTATATCTTCCTTCATTAAAACCGATAAGCCTTTTTTACCGTTCTCAGCTTTAAAAATTTTAAATTCATTCTTTAAAACGAACTCAGCATCATTCATAAATGATACGCTGTCGTCTATTATTAACAGCTTTTGCATGTAAATTCCTTTTATATTGATTTTAATTGCAGAATAAATAAAGCGCCGCCAAGCGCGCCGGATTCAACCGATATACTGCCCTCATATTTCTCAAGACAATTTTTTGCAATCCATAAACCTATACCATGCCCGTAGGCTTTTGTAGTAAAGCCTTCCGCAAATATTTTTAAAAGATTTTCATCTGTTATGCCCCTTCCGTTATCTTCAATTTTAATAACAGCTTTTTCATCCGTGCGGCTTACCTCAATTTTAACTATTCCGTTGCTTATCTTACTTTCATTTAATTCGTCAATCGCATTCTTCATTATTATGTTTATTACCTCGTTAAAATCGGCAGAAGAAATTACTGTTTCTACCTTTTCAACGGCTTGAACAAACTGTATGGAAACCGAAGGATTTTGTTCGCTGAATTTTTTAATAGCCAGAACTACGGCTTCTATAACTTCAATTGAAAAATTCGACTGTATTATTGTTCGTATCTTGGATAACTCTTCCCTTAGCTTCTTTATAGAAAAAATTGCTTCCTCTTTAGCCTTAATTTTTTCTTTCAACAAACTGCCGCTAAGAAGCAACTCGCAATTTGCAGATATTTGTGCGCTGCTCTGAAGTATATAACCGGCATTACCAAAGAAATTAATTTTTTGCATATACTTATCTTTCTTTGTGTCAAGCTGGTTCAACAGATTGTATATTTTTTTTATTTCGGGCAAAACAGCATTTTTATATTCGGAAAAGGCCGAGTTAATTCTTTCCAGAGCTTCTTTGTTATAATCACTCCGGGTATCACTACTCATATCTAAATTTTCAATTAATAGAGACAAGCGGTGCAAAACGATCAGCATACCTTCTCCGTGTCCGAATCTTTTTAATATCGTCAGCAAATTGTCCAGTACATTATAAGCGGCAAAGCTTCGAGCTTCTTTATTCTTAATTATTAATAAAATTGAAACTGAAAAAATGCTTGAGATTATTAGAGGGAGAATTTCGTCAGTGAAGAGATTTTTCGAATTCAAGATAAAGTACACCGGTCCGAAATAGAAAGACATGCTTTCAATTGATATAAATTTTACTATATAAAAAACAACCAGCGAGGAAAGAATCAGCTTCCGGTTGATATATATCTTTTTCTTCGGATTTTTTTGAATATTTAATTTTTGGGCAGCAAATGAAATTAAAGCCACAAATAACAATAATAAAATTAGCAGTTCAAATCCTAAAATTATAAAGCCGTCTCCATAGAAGAACCGGAGAAGAGATTTCTTAGCCAGGTAATAATTTCTTTTGAAACCTGTATTTTCTAAGACAGTAATAAATGTATTCGGCTGAACTGAAATTATTTTTGTTATATGGGACTCAGGGAAATTAACAATAAGAGATAATGAATCCGCCAGGTTGCCCAAGCCAAAATGTTGTATCTTAGAGCTTGAGCTCGCATACCCGTATCCGCCGCTAATTTCACGGTAACCGATAAGTCGATTTTTGTAATACAGCTTCAGCTTAGCCCCCACCGCATCCCGGTTGCTTTCGTCGCCCTCAACTTTTACCGATAGATAATTATTTTTGCCGTTAAGCCGGTTTTCATTTAACAGGAAATAAGTATAGCCGCCGTTTTGATTCATAACTAAATCTAAAAATCCTTTGTGCCCGAAATCGGCGGTAGCAAGCCCGGTATTGTATGCGCTAAGTATAGTGCCGGGCGGGATAACCGAGTTAGTAATATCACGGAAGTGAATCATACCTTTGCTGTCGGTTCCCAGGTTTTTGAAATATTTTATTCCTCCCAAGCAGGCTAAAGCGATATCCTGCCAGCCGTCATTATCAAAGTCGCCGAATACCGCACCGTAAGTAAAAATGTTTCCTTCTAAACCGCATTGATTAGTTACATCTTTAAATGTACCGTCGCCGTTGTTAAGAAATAATTTATTGCCTCCGGCTCTGTTGCCCACAAACAAATCAAGGTAACCGTCGTTATTCAGGTCTGCAAAGAAAACCGAATTTGTCTCTTTAAAATCACCAATTCCCACACCGCTTTCTTTTGTATGGTCAATAAATTTTCCATTGCCGTTGTTAAAGAATAATTTATTGTCTTTCATCCAATTGCCTACGTAAAGATCAGGATAACCGTCGTTGTTTACGTCGCCGAAAACAGCGCTAATTGATCTGCCTTTGGAATTTAAACCGTAATTTTGGGTTTTATCATCAAGTGAAATTCCATGATTGTTTATAAAAAGCCTGTTGGACTTAAAAAAGCTTGTGCATAAAACATCAAGGTAGCCATCGTTATTAACATCGGCTAAAACAGCCCCTTCGCTCCGCCACATATTTACATTAAAATTATATTCTTTTGTAACATCCTGGAAATATCCTTTGCCGTTATTTAAATAAAGCGAATTTGAAAAAGCCAAATTTGTTAGTATAACATCTTCGGAACCGTCCTCATTTATATCTCCTATCGCAACTCCTAAATCGAGATCATAAGTTAATTTTCCAGGGAAAGAAGACGAAGTTCTGCCGACAATGCCGCGCTGACCGGCAAGGTTTTCCGGGATATTATTAATGTTCGGTAAGGAAGTAAATAATTTGTTCTTATCATAAACATCAACAAGGTAAATATCGTCTGAAAAATTGTTGTCCAAATCGCCGATTCCAACTCCGTATGATGTGGAAGGCTGTGCTAGCCGCTCTATAGAAAAGTAAGGGTTATCATTTAATCTATTTCTTTGGTTTAAGTTTTCTTTATACGGCTTTCTAGTAATCAAGAACAATTTATTTGCGTCCGTCAGCATTAAAGAATCTTTATTTATTATATGCAGGTAGTTTGGAATTGTTACCGGCGCATGTGCTAAAAACTCCCACGAAATTGCTGCCGGGCTATCAGTTTTTATTCTTTGTTTAAGCAGAAGACCGCCTGAAGTTACACAAACGAAATCGCTGTCATCCAGCAGCTTAATATCGATAATATCCTTTGTCCTTATACTATCTGAATTCTTAAGATGTATGTAATTAACAGGTGTAAATACAGTAAGATTTGAATTTCTTTTTTTTGAGTAATAAATAAGATTGTCATTGGTAAGCAAAGTTCCGAATGAAGTGTTTAAGAAAGCTATTTTTATAATATGCCTTTCATCGGCCCGGCTGGTATTTCCGCTGCTCAGATTAAATAATTCCCTTAAAACATACTTGCCGCCTCTATAGTGTTGCAAGAGGTTAACTCCCATCCCGCCGAACATCAGCAAATCTTTTCCGTCATACGTTAAGCCTGTTTCCAATCTTACATCAATGTTGTATGAATTAAAAGGGAAATGCCGGAATGTTATATTAAAATCTCCTCCGCTTTTTGTAACTATATTAACCAAGCCGTATTCAAGAAATGATGTAAGAAGGATTTGATTACGCTTAAGAAATCTTACCCCGGTTATCGACTGGGAAAACGGGATAGGAAATATTTTAGTGGAAATGATTTTGACATCTTTATTTTTAACATCTATTCTGGATATATAAAGTGCATGCATTAAATTATAATTGCTCCACACCGGATGAACAGAATAAGCCATAAAACCTTTGTTGAAATCCATATCAACAATGTTCGTATCTGTAAACTCCAATATATTTTTGAACAAATTACCGTCGTAATAGGCGATACTGTTGGAAGTAATTCCGAAAATTTCTTTTCCGTTTGATTTGACTAAATTAATATCGTGAATGTTTTTAGAGAATTTCAAATCTTGAACTACCCAATTTGTCTTTTCAATCGGCAGTTGCTTATTCGAATTAATAGTATGACCATGTTTAATGGTAAAGGCCGTTTTATTACCGCAGCTTATAGCTACAAATAAAATAGCCGTCAAGAATAAGTAAAAAAATGTTGTTCGCAATTTCACCAAATGATTTACTTAAATTTTATTATTTATTAAGTCACCTTACGCAAAAATTCAGAACTCATCCCCCCCGTCCCCCTTCTCTTGGCAAGAGAAGGGGGACGGGGGGTTGAGTTTCTATTCAAACAGATAAATCCTGCGTAAGGTGAGTTATTAATTGAGGAAAAAATATTTAAAACGTACTAGAAATAATGTGATAAATCATTCCTGGGGTATCTGGCATGAATAAAAAAGACGCCTTTTGAGCGTCTTTATATGGAGAGAGGTACTTTTATCCGAGAACTATAAATAATTCAATTCAACTTATAGAACGCTCATTAAAATAATATTAAGAAAGTATTATGGCTTTGTTAATTCTTTCGATATGAATATCCGAATAAAGGAAATCGAATAGCCTTAATCAGCTTAAGGCTATTCAAAAAAAAAATTATCTCCGGGTTACTTTAAATAAATTATTTTTTTAGAGACAGACTGATCTGCGACTCTTAAAGTTAAAAAATAAATTCCACTAGCTACATTAAAGCCGCTCTCATTCTTCGCATCCCATCTAGCCACATATTTTCCGGAAGGCAGCGGCTGATTTATTATTTTTTTAATAAGCTTCCCCTGAATGTTGTATATCGATAATTCCACCATCGAGTTTGTCAACTTAGCAGAAACCGTAAAGCTGACAGTAATAACCGGATTAAATTGAGCAGGGTTGGGATATACGTTTGAGACGATTAAATAATTTTCCGGAATTTTCTCATCAAGAGCTTTGTCATCAGTGCCGGTAATTAAATTTAAGCCTTCGCCTTTACTGTCGCCGTTTACATCTGCCAAATATGTATTCACCCATGATGGTCTTAGCGATGAAGCCAAATACTTATCGCTCCATTCCTGATCGGTTAGCCGTTGAAAATTCGTCGTTGTATATTCGTAAAAACTTAAAACCGGACCTATGAATGCAGTTAGTGCACCTCCGGGCAAATCGGTAATAAACACACCAAGGTTAATTGGGCCTGTTCCGGCATGGGTTACTGCGCCTAATCTAACTCCCATGCAATCTGTAGGTGTAGTATGGACGTCCGCAACTAAATTGTCTGACGTTAAAAGGCCTTTGGAATCATCATGATAATATAACTTTGCATACCATCCATCGTACGGCATCGTACCGCTGCCCTGCGTCTGGTTGTAAATAACTCTTTTCAAGAAATTTATTTCTTCAGCAGTAAACGGAACTTTATCCAATTCTTTTTGAGAGATAATTTCCAGTGTATCCGCTGTGTGATAAAAATTATTGAAGTAACTTTTAATTTGCCAGCCGTCGTACGTTAATGAACTTAAAACTTTTAACAATTCGTTCTCTGCTTTTTCCGAATATATCTTCAAGGTTCTATAAAATTCAGGGAACGGCTCAATATAAGTATACGGAAAAGAGCAAACCGTACTGCCGGTGTAGGATTGCTTTGCGTATAAAAGATTATCGTGCCGCAGCTGCGTCCAAGATGCTAATTGAGTATTTAATTTTTCCTGCCAATAAGCGCCGGTCTGCATAAAAGCAGGCAATGTCTTTTTATCTTCCGGAGGATTAAGCGACCGGACTGAATTTAGCCACATGTTGTACATGCTCATCTGCCAGAAATCAGTCCCGTAAGCATCGATTAAGTACCGTAAGGCAGCAAGATTCTCTGCATACTTGTATTTATCCAATTCTTCGTGCAGTAGTTGAGCGGCTGCGTTGTTTCCAAGTGCAAACATTGGATCGAGCATAGATGGAAACAGCCTGCACTCTTTTGTTTTATCGAACACTACCTGAGAGGTAACATAAGAGTCGATAACGAACCTTTGCCCGAATAACAGGAATGAAGAAGCAGGTATTATACTGTCGGGAGACATTGGATCGTGAATAAGTATTTGGGACAAAATTAACTGGTAAGCAAACGATTGCTGCTTTAAAGAATCCTGAAAAGTTATAAGCTTAGTGCTGTCCAATAATTCATCGGCGCGTGTAATAGAAACCGAATTCTTTAGATATTGAATATCCGGAAGCTTAACGTTGTCCTGATCGCCGACAAAAAATTTGAGTGTGTTTTCAATTTCGTTGTATTGAGGAGTAGAATTGGAAATTTCAAATAATTCGGTAATAAGCAAAGCATCTATAGTTTGCCTTCTTATATCCTCAAACGATTGTTTGATTACTGCCCTTGGCGGAAGCAGGTAAATTTCTATTCTTCCAAGCCACATCATTGCGCGGAAATAATCAGCAAGCTTTGGAAATAAACTATCGACATAATGACCGCGGGGCTTAAACTGGCTCCAATCATAGATTACCTGTGAATCGGAGAACAGACTATAATAATCCATCCCCTGCTCTGACTTAATTTTACTTAGTATTTCAGCTATCTTTGATTCATTGTCCGCGTAGTACGGCGCTTCCGTCTTTCCCAATAATCTTAAAGGAACAGTCAAGTAAATATCCACATCATGCAGCATCACATTCATTTCCGGCAGGTTATATTTTGCGGCCAGCTCCGGAACTTTTACGTGTAAGTTGGTAAGTAAATCCTCCAGCTTTTTAGTAAGCGCACCGACTTCCACATCCTTTAGAATCCTATCGTAAGAAATATGCAGTGCGTGCAGTATGGCATCGGTAGAAATAAAAACAGGAAGATCATTTTGAAATATTTCCAGCAGCGATCCGCCTATCGAGCTTTTAGACAGCCTCTCGCTTACCATAAATCCGTATTTTTGAAGAAGGGATTTTTCGTATCCGGTTAGATTGTACTTTGCAATTATACTGTCCAGATACAAAGCTGAATTAATATTTTGATTTATACCTGAATTAAAAACTCCTGCCGGATAAAGCTTAAGTAAGGATTCTGATGATAAGTTTTTGTGATTCTCCAGATATTTTTTGTATTCGGCTACATTAAAATTATTCTGGGCAAAAAGGTTTGATGCTGAGAGAACGATGAACAAACAAAACAATATATTTTTATTCAAGCTCATTTAATACCCCGCTTTATTTATATGAATTATAATTAAATCGGAAGGAACAATCAACAAAAGAATTAGTACCTTAAAGAAACAAAAAAGCCCCATCTAAAAAGATGAGGCTATAATAGTGACCCCAAGGGGATTTGAACCCCTGTTACCGCCGTGAAAGGGCGATGTCCTAACCACTAGACGATAGGGCCGGGTTAATTCAATTAAAAATTAAAAATTCAGAATTAAAAATTATTGATACCTTTATAATTTAAAACTTTAATTTTAAAATTAAATTCATTTTCAAAAGTGTTAAAGGCCTATTTAAGTGTTCAATTTTTAATTTTGAATTTTTAATTTAAATTTTAATTGCCTTTGGGTGGGCGATGGGATTTGAACCCATGACCCTCAGGGCCACAACCTGATACTCTAACCAGCTGAGCTACGCCCACCATGCTTTAGACAATTCAAAATTAAAAATTAAAAATTAAAAATGAAAAATTAAATCACATACTCTATTAAAATAATTTTTAATTTTTAATTGACTTAAGTACGCCCGAGTGGAATCGAACCACTAACCTACAGCTTAGAAGGCTGTTGCTCTATCCAATTGAGCTACGGGCGCATATCAATTATAAACGAATTATTCAATATCAAAAGAACTTTTTTGTCGGGGCGGCGGATTCTCGCAAAGCGACTCCTTTGGAGGAACCTGCGGCCTTCCCGATCTAATCGGGACGCGATAAACACGATTCTTTCCTCCGGCTTTACCGGAATCTAAACGCCTCAATTTCAGTTTATCAAAGAAAAATTTTTACCATCTTTTGTCGGGGCGGCAGGATTCGAACCTGCGACCTCCTGCTCCCAAAGCAGGCGCGATAAACCGGGCTACGCTACGCCCCGAATTTTTTTAATATTTCATTTTATATCAAGAACACTTTCTGACTATTCGAACCTGCGACCTTCCCGATCTAATCGGGACGCGATAAACCGGGCGAAGTCTATCCCGATGCTATCGGGACTACGCCCCGAATTTTTTTAATATTTCATTTTATATCAAGAACACTTTCTAACTATTCGAACCTGCGACCTTCCCGATCTAATCGGGACGCGATAAACCGGGCGAAGTCTATCCCGAT
>JAKAJV010000056.1 GCA_021813585.1 Bacteroidota bacterium
TAAATACTTTTTCGCCGAAATATTTTTTAACTTCATCGGCTACCTGCTGAGAAAGACGCAGCCGAACATCGAACATGGTAAGCAGCACTCCCTCTATGCTTAAATTTTTATTGAAGTGCTGCTTTACAATATTTATGGTATTTAACAGCTGTCCCAACCCTTCAAGCGCAAAGTATTCGCATTGGACGGGAATGATAACTGAATCCGATGCAGATAGAGCGTTTAATGTTAAAATTCCAAGAGAAGGCGGACAGTCTATTAAAATATAATCGTAACTATCTCTTACTTGTTTAATTGCCTCGCCGAGAAGCCTTTCACGGTTTGGCAAATCAACCATCTCAATCTCTGCACCTACAAGATTTATGTTTGAAGGCAGTATATCGAGGTAAGGCATATAACTGTTAACAATAACGTTTAGGATGTCTTCGGTTCCTATTAGTGTTTCGTACACCGAAGGATTATGGTTACTAATGCTTAAACCTGAAGATGAATTTGATTGCGGATCAATATCGATCAAGAGCGTTTTTTTTTCCGCCGCCGCTAATGATGAAGACAAATTTATAGCGGTAGTAGTTTTACCTACACCGCCTTTTTGATTAGCTATTGATATTATTTTCGACATTAATTGGTTTTAATGAAAATTAGTACTGAATTTATAACACCAGAAGATTTAATCTGGTGTATTAAGATAATTATTATTGGAATATTTTCATAAAATAATTAATTCCAAAAAATTAAATCTAGATTTCTAATTCCTGCCCGAAACTCATAACTATACATTTTTTCCCGATACTCTCAACTTTACTCTTAAATTCATTAGGGTCTGCCGCAATTACCGGGAAGGTATTGTAGTGAATCGGTATTGCAACCTTAGGATTAACAAGTTCTACAGCCTTCACTGCATCGTTTATTCCCATGGTAAAGTTATCTCCTATTGGCAGAAGCAAATAATCTACGGGAACCATCTCGCCGATTAGTTTCATATCATAGAACAAACCGGTGTCGCCTGTATGGTAGATATTTTTACCGCCGGTGGAAATAATTACGCCTGCCGGCTCGCCGCCGTATTGGCCGTCCGGGGTTTTGGATCCGTGGTGAGCGATAGTAAACTTAACTCTTCCGAAATCGAAATTATAGCCGCCGCCGATATGCATATTGTGCGCTTTAAAACCTTTGGAACTGCAGTAGTTGGCCAGCTCGTTTACACAAATGAACATAGAGCCCGATCTGCCTGCTATCTTAAATGCATCTCCCAAATGGTCGCTGTGTGCATGCGTTAAAATTATATAGTCTGCATTAACGTCTTTGGATTTTACAGGCGAAGTAGGGTTGTCGTCTAAAAACGGATCGATCAATATCACCTTGCCGTTGTCCGTTGTTAATTGGAAGGCCGAATGTGAAAAATATTTTAGTTTCATAATTACCTCCGTAATTATTCTAGTAGTTTTGAAAATTCACCTAACAATTCACTATGTCTGAACTTCATTAATTCAAGTTTTAATTTTTCGTTAAGCTCGGATTTTTTTTCTGCTATTTTTTGCGGCACCGTTTTGTCAGCTTCAATTTTACTATCCGAAATTAATGTTTTGTAGTTCCCTTCCAAAACATCAAGGTCTCTTTTGCTTCCGGTTAAGTCCTGCAGGTCCGCAATATACTTATAGAATGATATAAATTTCTTTTTATCAAAGCAAGTTTCGAAAATTTCCATATTATACCTAAGTCTCCTTAAAGCTATTCTTACATCGTGCAGATTCTCCTCGGATTCGCTTTTTAAAAATTCGTTTATCGATTCCGTCAATGAATTCAGCCTTTGCGAAAGAACCAATCGGGAAATATTATAAAGGTTCTTTTCTTTCCTAAGTCCCTTTATCTTCCATTTTTTTTGCTTGGACATTTGAAAATATTTTATTAAGAGATTTTTAATTAAATGAACATTACTTTAATAAAGCCTAAAATTGTCCTTACAGACTTCATCTTGCTTTCTTCATTACCATAAATAGTCGGGACCTGCACAAAGCCGATCCTATAATTCTTTCTGGCAGCCAGGACAAGAATTTCGCTTTCTGCTTCAAAGCCGCTGAACTTAGGAATAATACATTTTAAAATTTCAGTTTTAAAAGCTCTAAACCCGCATTGAGTGTCTAATAGCTTTTGCTTGGTTTTTATGCCGAGCAAAAACGACGTAAGCTTATTGCTGATTATTCTCTGAGCCGGCATATCTTTTATATCCTTCAACCTGTTGCCGATGACTATATCAAAGCTTTCCAGGGCCAAAATAAATGAAGGAATAAATTCCGGTTGATGCTGGAAATCCGCGTCGAGGGTTATTGTATAAACGCAGTTTCTTTTTATGCTTTCGGCAAAGCCGGCATTCAAGGCAAAGCCCTTGCCTCTATTTTCTTTAAACGAAATTAAAATTACTTTCTCATCCGGAGGAATCTTGTTTATCGAATCATCCGTCGAACCGTCATTTACCGCAATTACCAAATCTACAAACGGAATAGTTTTGGTTATAATTTCATTTATTGTTTTACTCTCATTGTAAAAAGGAATAACCGCACATACTTTATTAAGATTTAAATATCTGTTCAAGAACTCCTCGCCATCCTTTTGCGGCAGGATTCCTTATAGCTCTGCCTAATCTGTTTTTAAGCGCGTCTTTCGAAAGTCCTTTACTTAACTGCCCGTCTTCCGCAAGGGAAATACTTCCAGTCTCTTCCGATACGATAATGCTCAAAACATCGGCTTGTTCCGAAATGCCTAGGCCCGCTCTATGCCGCATTCCCAGGTGCTCGTCGTTTACAACAGTTGTATTGGATAGCGGAAGCGTGCATCTGGCAGCTTCAATAGTCTCGTTCTTTACTATCACTGCACCATCGTGTAAAGGCGAGCGGGGGAAAAATATTGAGCCTAGGAGCGCCGAGCTTAAACGGGCATTCATTATTTCTCCGGTCTCGGCATAGCCTCTAATACCGGTTGACTTAACAACTACAATCAAGGCTCCGTGCTGCCTCTGGGAAAGCTCAAAAGCGGCTTCGGCAAGTATTTGAGCCGCCTGCGGAGAATCAGCCCTTACAAATAATCTGAAGAAAGGATTCCTTGCAACAATTACCAGCAGCCGTCTTATTTCCGGCTGAAACAAAATGACGAATGCTATTACCCAAATGTCGGTAACCAATTTTAACAGCCAGCTCAATGCTTTTAAGTTAGCAGCCTGTGCCGCAAATGATAATAAGAGAATTATCATCAAGCCCATAAAAATTTGAGCGGCAATTGTTCCTTTTAATAAAGTATAAAGCTTGTAAATAATAAAAGTAACAATTGCTATATCAACCAGATCGGTAAAAGTAACTGTAAGAAATCCTATCCGAAAAAGATCAAACATCTGCTCTCTCTTAACAAAGATTGTTTAACAGCTTGCAAACTTGAACTCCGTATTTAACATTATGAGTTCTTATAACCTTCGCTCCGTTTTTTACCGCAACCGTCTCAGCCGATACCGTTGCAGCATCTCTTTCATTAACGTCAAGGTCAAGAGTTTTTCCGATAAACGATTTACGGGAAACTCCTATCAATATAGGAAAACCGAGGCTCTTAAAATCTTCCAGTCTTCTTATAAGCTCAAAATTATCTTCCAACCTCTTTCCGAAACCGATCCCGGGATCGATAAAAATATTTTTAATGCCGGCTTTGGCAGCTAGAAGAGACTTTTCGTACAGAAAATCGTAAATCTCTTTTACAACATCATCATAGAAAGGATTTTTTTGCATATCCTTGGGCTTGCCTTTCATATGCATTAAAACTACGGATGCGTTATTTTTTTTAATAACGTTAATCATTTCCGGTTCGGAAGTGAGAGCACTAATATCGTTTATAATTTTCGCTCCTAATTGAAGTGCTTCGGATGCTACTTTTTTCTTGGTGGTATCAACAGATATAACAGCCTCCGGCCGTTCTTTCAGTATACCTTTGATTACCGGAATTACTCTTTCTATCTCTTTGCTCTCGGCAGTAATTTCTGCACCCGGCCTGGTAGACTCTCCGCCTATATCCAGTATATCTGCCCCGTCATCCAGCATTTGCAGCCCGTGCTTAATAGCTTCACCGGAGGTTAAATACAGCCCGCCATCCGAGAATGAATCGGGAGTTACATTCAATATTCCCATTACGTAAGACCTGTCGAATTTAAATACTCTGCTACCGATGTTATAGGAACCGGATTCGTATTCTTCGTAATTTTTTATTACGTTGGCAATCCTATAACCCAGGTCCTCATCTCCTACCGATAGAATTTTCCGGGATATCTCCTTAATATTCCACAGCGAGCCGGGTATAAACAAATTTGTTGTCTTTTTATCTGCCGAATTATTCTTGTAGCAAATTTCCTTCTCCCGCAGAACTATCTTTTGAATTGTCTCGGCAAGCTGTTCCGGAATATCGCGGAGTTCTAGACCGATAAGATGCGGCTGGTAAACTTCCCGGTATATTTTGTAATCGTCGCTGTATTTTTTAAATACAGTACCCGGAGATAAGTTAATAATCTGAATTATCAATTTTACTCCCGCCATTTTTAATTGAAATTTATTATTCCGCTAAAGGCATTATAAGAAATCAGGCCTCTACTCTTTGAAAAGCGATTCTTCCGCCGAGTATGGTAGTCTCAACCTCATAGTCGTCATTCAATACGACGATATCAGCATCCTTACCTACGGCAAGAATTCCTTTTTTATGTTCAAAGTTAACTACCTTTGCACCGTTAAGCGAAGCCATCCTAACCGCTTCCGTAATTTTTGCGTTTGCGGTCTCTACCATATTCTTTACAGCTATATTTAGTGTAAGCGTACTGCCTGCTAAGGTTCCGTCTTCCAGAAAGGCTTTGTTCTCTTTCATAAATACTTTTTGGTCCGCAAACTCGTATTCGCCTTCGTGCATGCCGCCTGCTCTAATCGAATCGGAAACCAGTATAATTCCGCTTGCGCCTTTCATCTTTATCAACAGCTCCATTACCGCAGGGTGCACATGGAGAGTATCGGCAATCAGTTCAATCTTCAATTCGTTCCTCAGCAGAGAACTGAGAATAATTCCCGGATGCCTGTGGTGGAACGGGCTCATTGCATTAAACATATGCGTTACATGGGCGGCTCCGTTGTCTATTGCAACTTCAATCTCATCGTAAGTTGCCATCGAATGCCCAATTGATAAAACAACGCCCTGCCGTGCAGCCGACCTCATAACCGCCGGGGCGCCGGGCAGTTCCGGTGCAATCGTCATTATCTTAATATAACCTTTGGAAGCCTCCCATATTTTATTCCACGATTCGACCGTAGGCTCCCATAGATAGCTTTCGTTCATCGCTCCTTTTAACTGCTTATTAAGATACGGTCCTTCCATGTGAATACCGCGGATGTTTGATTCGGGATGGCTTTCAATATAGTCTGCCAGCCTTCTTAAATCCTTTAAAAGAAGTTCTTCGGGCTTTGCAAACAAGGAAGCGAGAACCGACGTTGAGCCGTGCTCTAAAAAATAGCGGGCAACTTTTTCAACGCTCGAGTCGTTTTCATCGGCAAAGCCGAAGCCGCCTCCGCCGTGAACGAGAAGGTCTACGAACCCCGGACAGATCAACCTGCCGCTTACATCAATTATTTCCGTGCTGCCGGGAATATTAATATCAACCGATTTCCCTATCTCAGAAATTCTTTTCCCTTCGGTTAAGATTGTTCCGTTCTCAATAATTCTGAAAGGAGTAATTATTTTTCCGCCGACTAAGGCTAATTTTTTATTTTCCATTTTCATTTGTGTTGTCTGTTAATTATGTTTTTTAATTCTGCAGCTGCTGCCGAAATATTGTCTGCTCTGAATATTGATGAGCCGGCAACAAATACGTCGCACCCGGCGTCCAGCGCCGGTTTTGTTGTCATATTATCTATTCCGCCGTCCATCTCAATTAAAAAGCTCGCGTTTAATTTTTTTCTTAATTCAACCGCCTCTTTAACTTTGCGCAGAGAATTCTGTATGAATTTTTGGCCGCCGAATCCGGGATTAACTGACATGATAAGCACCAGGTCTACAAATTCCAATATTTCTTTAAGCGAATCTACAGGTGTTGAGGGATTTATTGCTACGCCTGCTTTTATTCCAAGCTCCTTTATTCTAGTAATAGTTCTGTTAAGATGAATAGACGCTTCTTGATGCACAGTTAAAGAATCTGCGCCCGCCTTAACGAAGTTTTCCAGATACCTGTCGGGCTCCTCTATCATCAAGTGAACATCTACCGGCAAGTTTGTGCATTTCCGTACCGCTTTAACTACAATCGGGCCGAAAGATATGTTGGGAACAAAGTGCCCATCCATAATATCGCAGTGTATCCAATCCGCGCCGGCAATTTCCACAAGCCTTATTTGCTGCTGTAAATTTGAAAGGTCCGCTGCTAAAATTGATGGCGCAAGTATAGGCATTATTCACCTTGGTTTTGACTTTGGTTGTCGGAATCGGCGGCTTTTGTTACAAAAAGGTCTACTGCATCGCCGGGGTTAAGCTTACTACCTTTGCTGGGATACTGATCCAAAACAGTGTTCGGGAGAAGAGAGAAAGACCGCTGGTAGTTTATTTTGCCTACCTTCAATGAGCTGTCCGCAAGTACCTGCTCGGCTTCATTTAAAGATTTACCGATTAAATTGGGGACCATTACCGAGCCGGCTACACTGCCTATACTGTAAGAAACGCCTACCGAATCGCCTTTCTTTAACGGCGTACCTACAGCGTACTGCTGATCGAAAATCATATCCTTGGGGCTATCCGATGATACGGAATCAATATGGCCCAGGTACAATCCCAGTCTCTCAAGTGCAAACCTGGCATCTCTTAACGACTTACCTTTAAGCTGGGGTACGGTTACAACAGGCTCACCCCCGCTTATGAATAAATAAATCCTTCTTCCGACTTTAACAATGTCATCTGCATTCGGCCTTTGATATATAATAGTGCCGCGCGGATAATTCTCATCAAACGTAGTATCGCTAATTACAGGCACAAGGTCGGAGTCTTTAAGCGTCTTTGTTGCATTGGTCTCGTTCATGCCTACCACCTTGGGTACCCTCTTTTCCGGCGAGCTTACGTACCACGGCATAACCACCACGTTCATTATCCAAATAAATGCGATAAAAATTACTAGGGCAATTAAAAATTTTTTAACAAGCGGTTTTTGAAGGATATTTTTCATCGGCCAAATATATCAAAAGCCGTTTTCTTAAACAATAATTAGATTAATCGCTAAAAAAAATTTTGTAACTAAAATCATCGGCTTAATAATGAATTATGAAAAATATAAAAAATATAATATATTGCGCGCCAATTAGACCATTTTCAAGTAATTGCAGGCTTTTATTAGTGTTCCATACATACCTATTCGAGCCATTAATCTCATCAACCTATTTCATAAATGAGGTAAAGTAATGTTCAAAAATCACCCAAAAGGTTTGTACGTTTTGTTCTTTACGGAAATGTGGGAGCGTTTCGGATTTTATACTATGCTCTCGATATTTGTTCTCTATCTAAGCGAAAACTTTCACTGGAGCGACGCTACAACCGGACAGGTTTACGGTCTGTTTTTAGGCGGCGTTTATTTTACACCTTTAATTGGAGGCTGGCTGGCAGATAATGTTTTCGGTTACAGCAAAACAATAATTATGGGCGCCTTAACTCTGGCCATAGGCTACGCCTTAATGGCAGTACCTACAAAGGAAGCGTCCTTTTTATACCTTGCTCTTGTTGTGGTAGTTATCGGCAATGGTCTTTTTAAAGCTAACATATCGGTGCTCGTAGGTAATCTTTATTCACATGCAGACGGCTCTTTGAAAGATGCCGCGTATAATATTTTTTACATGGGCATAAATGTAGGTGCATTCTTTGCCCCGTTCGGTGCGGATGGGATTAAAAGCTTTTTCATGAATAATTTTCACGCAACTCTTGCCGAAGGCTATAATGCTGCTTTCGGTTTGGCTGCTCTTGGTATGTTGTTCTCTATAGTAGTTTTTACTTTTTTCAGAAAGCATTATAAGGCTGCCGACTACATGTCGAAAGATAAGGGCAACGAAGGTAAGGATATTGTTCTAACAAAGCAGCAGGAAAAGGATAGGATAATTGCTCTGCTTACAATTTTTGCAATTGTAATTTTCTTTTGGATGATTTATTACCAGAACGGATTTACTTTAACGCTCTTCGCTAAGAATTATACCGTCTCAAGCGTAAAGCCTTTAACATTCCTTTTATTCGATCCTCTCTCTCTGTTTGCTATCATTGCCATCATCTTAGGATTTGCCGGCTTATTTAATAAAACAGCCACTAAAAAATTAAAAAATTGGAGCGCCGCTGCCGTAACTGCAGCAATAGTAATAGTTGTTTACAAATTGAATACCCTGCCGTCTTCAAATCCAATCGCACCGGAATTATTCCAAACATTTAACCCGATGTTTATTGTTTTTCTGACTCCGTTAATAGTCGGCTTTTTTGCTTTCCTGAATAGAAGGAAGAAAGAGCCTTCAACTCCCGGTAAAATGGGCCTGGCTATGGTAGTAACAGCCTTTGCCAATTTGATAATGATTGTGGCTGCTTTCGGTTTGCCTAAGGTCGGCTCAGATCCCGTACAGTCATTCTCTCACGTTTCACCTTACTGGTTAATCTCTACTTATTTTGTAATGACTATAGCCGAATTGTTCCTAAGTCCCATGGGACTTTCATTCGTATCGAAAGTTGCGCCGCCAAAGATGAAGGGCTTAATGATGGGAGGATGGTTTGTAGCCAGCGCCATCGGCAGCTACCTTTCAGGGTATATCGGTGTATTTTACCAGGAATGGGAGCTCTGGCAGTTCTTCTTGTTCTTATTGGTTACCTCCTTAATCTCGGCCGGACTTGTTTTAATCTTCTTAAAGAAATTAAGGCGCGCAACTGAATAGTATTTTAAGATTTTAATTAAACTTTTTGGAATCCCCCGTTTACTTTGGGGGATTCTTATTTTAAATATTCTTATTATTCAGTGTTAATTTTAGACTAGAAATTGTTAGTTCCGGTATGATAAAAAATTACTTCTTCCTTAACAGATTTATCTTTGAAGCGAATAAAATAATTCAAGATTCTTCGGTTGTTTCAGTCTTTTCCCAGGAAAAAGAAAAGATTATTATTGAGTTAAAAAAGGACAGCGGGATTTTTTTTATTGAGTGCTCGGTAAATCCCGGCTTCCCTTATATAACCATAAAAGAAAGATTCAGCCGTGCCCGGAAGAATACGATTGATTTCTTTTCTTCCTGCCTCTCTTCAAAACTTACTTCGGTTGAAATTGCCTCTAACGACAGGATAATAAAAATATGCTTACAGTCCTCTTCCATATATTTTTTAATCCGCGGAAAATATACAAATGTTATTCTGGTTAAAAGCAACAGCGAGGTAGAGTATTTTAAGAATCCTCCGGATGATTTTAGCGAGAAAGGATTCCTTGATGAAATACGCTCTTTATCATTCATAAAAAATCTTAACGTTGTCCGGATTAAAGTCTTTGAGCCGGACAAGCTTACTGAGGAGCTTAGGATTAACTATCCTATACTTGGGAAAGAAATATTAGCGGAAGCAAAGGCACGGGTAATGAACTCGAGTGGTGAAGAAATAGTTTCGGCAGTAACGCTGATAATCAGAGATATATTTTTCGAACGCCCGGCAGTTCTTATTGATAGAAACGGATTAGACGTAAGATTGGCAGTCGGTTCATTCCGTTCATTTCCGCAAGATGAAAAAATATTTTTCGATGAGTTGATCCAAGCAATTAATTTCTATATCGGCAAGAAGTATTTCTTTGAGCAGCAGGCAGTTAAAAAGAAAAAGATACATCGGTATATTGAAAAAGAATTGTACCGCCTATCTTCTAAACTAAATAATTTAAAAACGGTAATTGATAGAGGCACTAAACAGGAAGAGTACCATAAGCTTGGAAACCTCTTGCTGATAAATATATCGGCAATACGCAAAGGGATGAAAACAATCGCGCTGGAAGATATTTATGAAGAGAGCAAGCCGGTCGATATAAAATTAAACGAAGATTTATCGCCCAGGAAAAATGTCGATCTGTATTTTGAAAAAGCCAAGAACGACAGGAAGAGGTTTGAAAAATCGCAGCAGCTATATTACGATACTTTTAATAAATTTAACTCGCTTAAGAAAATCGAGGAGAAATTATTCCAAGCAAAAGAACCGGAGGATTACGAACTTATTATGAAGGAATTGAAAATTAAAGAAGACAACGGCGCGCATGGGGATGCAGATATTCAAGCTAAGTTTAAGCATTATATAATTGAAAATAGGTATCACGTTTATGTGGGCAAAGACAGCAGCAATAATGATCTGCTTACAACTAAGTTTGCCAGGCAAAATGATTATTGGTTTCATGCAAGAAGCGTTCCCGGTTCCCATGTGGTTTTGCGCCCCGTTAGCAGCAAGGAAGCAGTGCCTAAAAATATTTTGAAGACTGCTGCCTCGATAGCTGCTTACCACAGTAAGGCAAAGACTGCCGGCGTTGTGCCGGTTTCATATACATTAAAAAAATATGTTGTGAAAAAGAAAGGGATGGAACCGGGAAAGGTAGCATTATTAAGAGAAGAAGTTATTCTTGTGAATCCGGAAATTCCTTCAAATTGCGAATTCATTTCAAACGATTAAAGTCAAGAAATAAATTAAACAAAAAAATATTTAACTATTATCATAATTAACGATATATTAGTGCGAACAATTTTAGAAATTTTTCTTCTCTCGTTGCTAAAATAAAATTTCTAAAAGCAATAATTCCGAATCTTAGCTTTTCAGACCGGAATTATTTTCTTTTATAATTATGAGCTGATTCTAAAAAATTTGATTAAATAATTTTAGACTTCGAGCTTAAGCCTATAATGAATTGTATGAGTCACCGGCAATTAGCCGGAGAGGATTTATTCCGGTTTTACCGCATGCAGCGTTTAACATCTTGCTGTGCGCATGTGTAGAAAAAGGCGGAATATTCTTTATTTTGATGAAGGTACTTTTTTTAGAATAGGCTCTTTGATACTTATAGTGAATACGGAAAACCTAAATAATACAACGGTGATAAACCGTACTTAATTCACTTGTTCACAACCAATATATTAAGGGAGAACTAATTATGGTTGACAGTATCTGTATATTCGAAGGCTTATATTATACCCGGTTACTTCCTCTCGTGTACTTTAGACCGCAATACGATCTACGTTGCGGAATCTTGACCCTCAGGGAAAAAGTTGAAAAGCATTTACCCGGAATTCCTATCTCACTGCACTGCAGAGGTTACTTGAACGATACTTTAAAGCAGCAAAATCCCGCGCTCGAAGTTAATTCAATCAGCGGGAAGAGCTGTCTATTTATCAACGGTAGGGTTATTGTTGATGAGAGCTTTAAAGACAAAATAAAACTAGACGGCCCCGATAAATTATTTGTTAAGGGAGATGCTATAGTTGCGGCCAAAGTTAGCGGTGCAAAACTCGATTCACTGAAGCACCAGCTCTCAGACCTGTTTACCCACTCAGACTTCCAGGATTTAGTAAAAGAAGAAGTCGATGTAAAAATAGTTAATTATCCGTGGGACTTAATACATGCAAACGGCGAACAGATTATTTCCGACTTTAATGTACTTACAAAGGATATTAAAGGCAGTAAAATATTGGGCAAAGTTTACGACGGCGCATACCTGATAAATAAAGAAAATATCTTTATCGGCCAAGGCTCAAAAATAAAGCCGGGGGTAGTATTGGATGCAGAAGAAGGCCCGATTTATATCGGGAAAAATGTAGTAGTATACCCGAATGCAACAATAGAAGGACCGGCTTGCGTTGGAGATGAATCGAGAATAAAGATCGGCGCAAAAATTTACGAAGACACCAGCATAGGTCCCGTGTGCAAAGTAGGCGGCGAGGTCGAGGCTTCAATTATACACTCATTCTCAAATAAGCAGCATGACGGTTTCCTTGGTCATTCATATTTAGGCATGTGGGTAAATTTGGGAGCCGATACAAACAACAGCGATCTGAAAAACAACTACGGCAGTGTAAAGGTTGTAATAAACGGCGAACAGGTAGACAGCGGTTCCATGTTTGTGGGACTAACTATGGGTGACCATTCGAAGAGTGCAATAAATACGATGTTCAATACGGGCACGGTTGTCGGCGTTTCGAGCAATATTTACGGCGGCAGCTTTCCGAGCAAGTACATACCTTCCTTTTCGTGGGGCGGTTCCGAAGCTTTAACCAGCTACGACCTTGAAAGAAGCATCGATGTTGCAAGAAGAGTTATGCAGCGCCGCAAGATTGAAATGACGGATGTTGATGAAAAATTATTTAGAAAGATATTCGATTTAACTAAAGAAGAACGGCGGAAGAGAGGTATGCCGAACTAGTTCTTCATTTTTTTTACAAGTAAAAGGATGAATTACTTTCATTCTTTCCGTTTAATAGTGTTCTATTTAATACAAAATAATAAAAACAAGGAGTTTTTATGCGTCTTATTATTCAATCAAACTATGATATGATTTCTAAATGGGCTGCCAATTACGTAGCTAAAAGAATATTGGAATTCAAACCCACTGAATCCAAAAGATTTGTTTTGGGATTACCTACAGGCTCATCTCCGATAGGTATGTATAAGGAACTGGCTAACCTTAACAAAAAAGGAGTTGTTTCTTTTAAATATGTAACTACCTTTAACATGGATGAATACGTAAACCTCCCTGAAGATCATCCCGAAAGCTATCATTCTTTCATGTTCAATAATTTCTTCAACCACATAGATGTAGACAAGAAGTACATAAATATCCTTAACGGAAATGCAAAAGATCTTGAAAAGGAGTGCGAGAATTACGAAAAGAAAATAGCTGATGCCGGCGGAATAAATTTATTTGTAGGCGGAATAGGACCGGACGGACACATCGCATTTAATGAGCCCGCATCTTCACTGGGATCGCTTACCAGGGTTAAGACTTTAACAATGGATACTATAATTGCTAATTCAAGATTTTTCGACAATGATATAAATAAAGTTCCTAAAACGGCTCTTACTGTTGGAGTAAAAACTGTTTTGGATGCCGAAGAAGTAATGATCCTTATCAGCGGGCATAACAAGTCGCGCGCATTAGCAAAAGTTGTAGAAGAAGGTGTAAATCATATGTGGACAGTAAGCGCATTGCAGCTGCACCCGAAAGGCATTATTGTTTGCGATGATGCTTCGACATATGAACTAAAGGTAGGAACGGTTAAATATTTCAAGGATATTGAATCTGCTAACTTAGACCCCGATACGCTTCTCTGATAGAAAAATTGTAAGGCGGGAAAACCCTCCACGGATTTTGGTTCCCGCCTTATTTTTTGCAGCTATTTTATATTGGGTCAACAACAGATCTATGGTTTCAATTATTATGCCGGTGGAAAAAACATTTATATAATCAAAATTATTTCCTTCTAATTCTTTTATTGGGAAAGTGAACTAAAATAGTACACAATACATATTAATGAAAACTTTAATACTCGTAAGACATTCAAAATCTAGCTGGGATAATATAGAACTGACAGATAAGAAAAGACCGCTAAGCCAAAGAGGCTTAAGAGACGCTCCTTTTATGGGTGAGATATTAAAAGAACAGTCGGTAATGCCCGATCTGATTATTTCAAGTCCCGCTGAAAGAGCGTTCTCAACCGCCAGGCTTATGGCCGAAAAATTAAATTATCCGCCTAATGAAATTGAGATAGATAATGAAATCTATAGAGCAATCTATAAGGATTTATATAAGGCGGCTAAGCATTTAAATAAAAAATTAAAAACTGTAATGATTGTCGGCCACAACCCGGAGTTGACTGAATTTTTATCCTCGCTAACCAATGCCTATGTTGACGATATACCGACAACGGGAATTTGTATAGTTAAACTGGATATTTCCGAATGGACGGAAATTTACGAGGGCTGCGGTAAATTAATCGGATTCGAATATCCGAAGAAATATTTAGACTAGAGAAGTAATTGTTACGAGATTGTTTTTATGATTTCTAAATAAACAGACTTGCCAATTTCAATAACTTCATCGCCGGGTAAAAAATTAGGATTGTGAAGTCCGAATCGTGTTCCGTTAGAAGTACCCAGCCAAAACATGAATGACGGAAACTGCTGCGATATAAATCCGAAATCCTCCCCTGTCATTTTATATCCGCAGTCGATAAAATTGAATTTTGCAGACAAAGCGGGAACCAACTTATCATATAATCCTTTATCTACAATTACCTCCGGGTAAGAGGAGCCTTTTTTACAAACTGTTTTTACGCCGGTTATTTTACCAACGCCTTCCAGAATAGTTTCAATTCTGTTGTAATATTCATTTGTTTTTCTGCTGCTTAATCCGCGTATCGTTCCTTCTATTCTAGCGGTACCGGGGGTAATATTTCTCACTTCGCCTGCAGAAATCCTGCCCATGCCGAAGACGAAAGGCTCGTTAATACTGCGCGGTAATCGATCTATAGAATCTATAAAAAGCCTTAAAGCATTGAACGCATTTTTCCCTTCGGTTGGAAAGGCAACATGAGAGCTGACGCCTATAAAGTCGATATTAACTTCGAGAGAGGACGCAAATAAAACTCCGCCTGTACTTGCCACAGTCCCTATCGGATAGTCGTCTGTTACATGAAGAGCGAAGGCGCTGTCGATTTTATAATTGTTAAAAATTCCCGTATTAAAAAACTCAATTGCACCTCCCCCGCTCTCTTCGGCGGGCTGAAATAAAAATAAAATATTTTTTTTAATTCCCTCATTCACAACTTCCTGCAGTAAGTCAAAAAGTATTGAGGTATGCACATCATGGCCGCAGGCATGCATAAAATTATTCTTTGATTTGAAATCTACTTCATTATTTTCTTTAATCGGCAGCGCGTCTATATCAGCTCTAAAGAGTGAATAGCTGCCCGAACCGCAGGTATATTCAACTAGCAGACCGGTTTTATACGGAGTGTGAATAATAATCCTGCCGGAGTTTTTTATTCGCTTAATATAATCAATCAGTAATTCGGTCGTTTTAAACTCGTTAAAGGCAAGTTCAGGATTTTGATGAAGAAGGTGCCTTAACTCAACAGGATTAATCTTCATATAAATTCCATTATGAATTATAATTATTAAAGGTCAAAAGCTTCTACCAGCGACTTAACCGCCTTCTCCTTATATCTTTCTTCAACAAGGCATGAAATTTTTATTTCCGATGTTGTAACCAGCTTAAGAGGAATCTTTTCAAGTGCGTTAAAATATTTGGATGCAACGCCGCTGCTGGATTTCATTCCTATTCCGACAATTGAAATTTTTGTATAACCGCTCTGAAAATGAACGTTAAAATCCTTCATGTCTTTTAACAGCTGCGTTATAGCCTTTTCGATGTGGGATTTTTTCTCCTCTATTATCGTAAAAGAAATATTCAGACCGGAGTTGCTGATAACGGAAATCATGTCGACGTTTAATCCTTCCTTTGCAACCTTCTCGAAAATTTTCTGCACAAGAGTATAATCCAAAGGCAGGCTAGAAAGAGTAACCTGAGTTTGATTGTCCATTACACTCAATCCTGAAACAACAGGCTGTTCAATATTTTTTTTCATAACGTAACTTCCCTCCTCATCGGAAAATGTTGAGCCGCAATAAATAGTTATACCGAATTTCTTGGCAATTTCTACAGACCGGCTGTGCAGCACTTTAGCACCCAGGCTGGACATTTCGAGCATCTCATCGTATGTGATATATTTAAGCTTTTTGGCTTCCGGGTGAAGCCGAGGGTCTGTTGTATAAATACCGGCAACGTCGCTGTATATTTCACATTTAGCTTTAAGAGCGGCAGCCAGTGCAACTGCGGAAGTATCGGAGCCTCCGCGGCCCAAAGTTGTAATCTCGCCTTCCTCGGTAATTCCCTGGAAGCCCGTTATAATAATGGCGTCATACTCTTTTAAAAGCTTTTTGATTTTCACGGTTTTTAATTTCTTAATTCTTGCCTGATTAAAATCGGCTGTTGTCATTATTTCGGCCTGGAAAGCATTAAGTGATTTGCTGGTTACTCCAATATCATTCAGTGCAATGGCAAGAAGTGATGCCGAAACCTGTTCACCGGTAGTTAAGAGCATGTCCATTTCGCGCGGCACGGCATCCGAAGTAATCTCTTTAGCAAGCTTGATCAGGTTATCGGTCGTCTTACCCATTGCAGATACGACAACAACAAGCTTAAGATTGTCCTTTATCTTTTTTTCAATCTTAGCGGCTACATTTTTAATTTTTTCCACATCAGCTACGGAAGAGCCGCCGTACTTTTGAACTATAATCTTCATTCTGCTATTGATATTCCAGTTATGATTAAATTCATTTCAGTGTTCATAATTAATTAAAGCTTTCTCAGTTCATCCATAAGCTGGGTTTTGCTTTTGGTTTTATCATCTACTTTTTTTAAAGCCTTTGCCGGAACTCCTGCCATTACCGTATATGGCTCAACGTCTTTAACTACTACAGAGCCAGCGGCAATAACAGCACCTTTTCCCACTCTTACACCTTCCAGCACAACGGCGTTTGCACCAATCAATACATCGTCTTCAATTACTACCGGCACAGCGCTCGGCGGCTCAATTACTCCGGCCAAAACAGCTCCGGCTCCTATATGGCAATTCTTTCCAACTATTACTCTGCCTCCTACCACAACGTTCATGTCGATCATAGTTCTTTCGCCGATAATGGCTCCGATATTTAATACAGCCCCCATCATTATAACGCAGTTATCACCTATCTCAACCAGGTCACGTATAATTGCGCCGGGTTCAATTCTTGCATTATACTTTTTAAGGTCGGCAAGCGGAATTGCGGAATTCTTCCTGTCAATCTCTATTTTATAATTTTTTATGTGCGGCTTGTTCTTTTCATAAAAGGATTGGAATTCGCTTAGCTCGCAGAATAGAATACCGAACTCGCCGTTCCCGTAAAACTCCATCTCTTTAAAACTAATCTTTCCCAGATCGCCGGAAAGGAATATTCTGGCAGGAGTTTTTTTAACGGAATTGGATATGTAATTTATAATTTCGTATGAATCCATATATTACCTAATAATTAACCGTGGCTGCGGATTTATTGTTCTTCATTTCCCGAATACCACATCGGAGAATGAGTAGAATCCGTTTTTTTTATTTTTAACAAACACAGCCGAATTTAAAATACCTTCTGCAAATGTCCTTCTTGAAGTTGCGCTGTGTGAAATAGAGAGGACCTCTCCGAGTCCACCGAAACTTACAGTATGGTCGCCTGCAATATTTCCCAGCCGCAGAGAGGATATATTTACTTCCCGGTTGCCGAATATGTTTTTAATCATCTTTGCGGTACCGGAGGGCTTATCTTTCTTAAAGCGGTGGTGAGTTTCACATATCTCAACGTCCCAGCCTGCAAGTTTTTCATTAGCCAACTCCGTTAGCTTTAACAAAATTTGTATGCCGATCGAATAATTATAGCTTTGAACAACAGGAACTTCTAAAGCCAGTTTTTTCAATTCATTTATTTGATCACCGCCTAATCCCGTAGTTGCGATTATAAAAGGTACGTTAAATTCGATTGCATACTTTACGCTCTTTGAAAAAACTTCCGGCAAAGAACAATCAATCAGCACTTCCGGCACTTCACCTGCAACGGATCTTTTCTCCCCGTTAACATCGAATTCAAACACCAGATCAAAATTATTTTCGGCAAATACATTCTTTACTTCGGAACCTAGCCTGCCTGATGAGCCTATTAAGCCGTATTTAGTTTGAGCGGACATTACTTTTCACGATTATTATAATTGGGACAACTTATTAATTTCTTCGTCTAAAATTTTTTCCGTATTAGCCGAGACTTTGGACAACGGCAGCCTTAATACATTTTCACAAAATTTTAATTTACTCATAACATATTTAAGAGGCATTGGACTTGTCTCGATAAACAGTGCGTTCATCATACTTAAATATTTATTATTGAGTTTCCTGGCGGCATCCAGATCGCCTTTTAAAATGGCTTCCGTTAATTTCTTTAATTCGCGAGGGTATGCATTAGAAAATACAGAAATAATTCCTTTACCTCCTAAAGTCATTATTGGAAGTGTTTGATCGTCGTTGCCGGAATATATATCGAATGTGTCCGGTTTGATAGACATTAAACGAGCAATTTGAGAAATGTTTCCACTCGCTTCTTTTATTGATATAACATTCGGGCAAGACTCATGGATGCTTACAGCTGTTTCCGGTAATAAGTTCATCCCTGTTCTGCTAGGAACATTATAGAGCATAATTGGCAGCGGTGTTCTCTCGGAAATATATTTATAATGGTCTAATAAACTTTCCTGGGTACCTTTGTTATAATACGGATTAACGATAAGTAGTCCGTCTGCTTTCAATTCTTCCGCTATTCTATTCAATGCAACAACATCTTTAGTATCGTTAGTCCCTGAGCCGATTATAATTTCAGCTTTTCCGTTTACTTCCTCTATAACTGTTTCGATGATTTTTTGTCTCTCATCCAAATCAATTACCGGTGACTCACCTGTAGTACCCAAAACAATAATGGCATCAATTCGGCTGTCAACCTGCATGCGGCAAATTTTTTTCAATGAATCATAGTCAACACTTTGATCATTTTTAAACGGCGTTAGTAAAGCAGTACCTGCTCCTCGAAACATCTATGCCTCTATTTTAAAGTTCAAATAAAATTTGCAAAAAATAATTTCTTTTAACTCAAAATGCAAAATTCAGAATGGATTTCAATTGAAAACTTATTGTTTAATATCACAGAAACGTTGATACTAGAATTTAAAGCAAAAAAATGACGGTTCATTTACAATATTTTTACTCACGTTACCTTAGGACAAATTATTTTCTTATGAGTACAAATTAACTTATTAAATAAATTAGATAGAAGGTACAGAAATGAAAAGGTATAATAACAGTTCTAAGTTTCAAAAATTATTAATCTCATTAATATCGGATATTAATAGAAATAAGAGTATAAATTTTACGAAAAGGCTGAAGGAAATTAAGGTACAATATACAAAAGAATAATCTCGTTAAGTTCAAGGGGCTCAAAAATATTTTAAGTCAATTTATTTATTTGAAACGCATTCTTAAATGTTGTATTTTTGCCAACGAAGTTTCTATTATGATGCACCTGTGGCTCAATTGGATAGAGCATCTGACTACGGATCAGAAGGTTCGGGGTTCGAATCCCTGCAGGTGCACTAAATTAAGCCCGCTTATTTGAAGTATGGGGACTTTTTTTATGTGTTCACCAAATTGTAAATATTACAAACCATTCGCCTTCTTCAGGGAGTAACAAAATAATATCGGCCTATACTAACAATAATAAGTCTCCAATTTCAAAGCTTCCGGATCAACTATTCGAAGTTGAATTTTAATGGGACTGATAAGTTTAGAATAACTCACCATATGCAAAATTTACTCTTTGGAGTACTGGAATGATGGAATATTGGAGTAAATTAGTCAATTCCATTACTCCAAGAACTGCGTAAGGTGTGGAATAATTTATTTCCTGCGGATACTCAATTTTATTATTAAAAAGTAATATTTATCACAATGGGGAATGCCATTTATTAAATATAATTGCTTTGAATTATATTTAATTGTGGTAGTATTCCTTTCCGGCATCAATAAAAAAAATTTACATTAAATTCAGAAATAACTATGATAAATAAAAAGGAATCAATTAAATCAAAACAGCGTGGTATCCCGGTTTCGCCGTCAATGGAACCTACTCTTGAGGACATTTATCTGACCGGAGAAAAGCCTAACTATAATCTTCGTTCGGTAAAAATTTCTATTATTGCAATATTACTGGGAATAGCCGGAGGATTTATTGCGCAAATACTAACAAGGCTAATAGGCTTAATTACCAATGTTTGTTTTTACGGAGCTTTTTCGTTTCAGTTCGTATCACCGGCAAATAATCAGCTCGGACTTTGGGTCATTTCAATCCCGGTTGCAGGCGCACTGATTGTGGGGCTAATGGCTAGATATGGCTCAACCGGAATACGCGGTCATGGTATTCCCGAGGCCATGGAGCAGGTTTTGCTAAATGAAAGTCGGATACCGCCGCGTCTTACTTTTTTAAAACCGATTTCAGCAGCAATTTCAATCGGCACTGGTGGACCTTTCGGAGCCGAAGGGCCTATTATTGCAACCGGCGGCGCACTTGGTTCATTGATCGGTCAATTATTAAAAACGACTTCTGATGAAAGAAAAACCCTTTTAGCCGCCGGAGCTGCCGCAGGGATGGCCGCAACTTTCGGCAGCCCGGTGTCCGCAGTTTTACTGTCGGTTGAGCTTTTGCTCTTTGAGTTTAAACCGCAATCCATTATACCGGTAACATTAGCCAGCACAGCAGCTACTGCAGTAAGGATTTTATTTATAGGTACCGCACCTATTTTTGCATTAAATAACGTTGCACAACCAGGTTCACTAGCGCTGCTTATATATTTATTTCTGGGATTGATTCTTGGTGTATGCTCGGTATTTGTTACAAAAGCAGTTTACTTAGTGGAAGATACGTTTGATAAACTCCCAATTCACTGGATGTGGTGGCCTGCAATAGGAGCAATTGCCGTCGGTGTAGTGGGATATTTTGTTCCCCATACATTAGGTGTCGGGTATGATAATATCGATCATATACTTAACGGATCTATAGTAGGACGGGCATTAATAATTTTATTCGTTTTCAAATTTATCTCATGGGCAATTTCGCTTGGCAGCGGAACTTCCGGTGGAACACTCGCCCCGTTATTTACAATCGGTGGAGGACTTGGCGCCGCGCTAGGTTCTGTAATATTAATGCTAATCCCAAATTCCGGTATCGATATTAGAATTGCGGCGCTGGTAGGTATGGCTGCCATGTTTGCAGGTTCGGCTCGCGCGTTACTAGCTTCTATTATATTTGCTTTTGAAACAACTCTTCAGCCGTACAGTTTACTCCCGTTATTAGCAGGCTGCAGTTCAGCATATCTTATTTCAAGTCTAATGATGCGCAATACCATAATGACGGAAAAAATAGTCAGACGCGGAATAAACGTTCCAAACGAGTATACTGTCGATTTTCTTACTCAAATTCCGGTTAAAGATTACGCCACTAAGAATGTAGTAACAATTAAAGCAGAAGATCTATTTTCAACCGTTCGTAAATGGCTGGTTTCCGGTTTAGAAGGATCTTTGCATCATGCTTATCCGGTAGTGGATAAAAGCGGTAAATTATGCGGCATAGTTACCAGGCGCGAACTGGAAAACATAAATTTGCCGGATGATGCCCAAATAAAGGAAATTATTAAAGGGCCGTTGCGAGTTATTTATGAAAACAACTCTGTTCGCGAGGCGGCAGATATTATGGCTTATTATAAAGTTTCGCGCCTGGCTGTCGTAAGCAGAAAAGACCGGCAGGAGTTAATAAGTTTAATTACGCATGCTGACATACTAAAAGCTAGAAGGATGCATATTGAGAAAGAAAAATTATATACAAGGTATATCAGCCTAAATTCTATCAAAAAGCAAAAAGAAGAGCGGTAAATAAACTAGTACAGCTTTATCGGTTCCGGTATAAGTGATGCAAATACTTAAGCCAATTCCTTAGATAATTTCTGATAAACAAGATTGATCAACGTCTCGTAGCTATGTTCCTCTGGGTAGACGGGCTTTAAAAATTTTATATTGATTTTTTTCCAGGGCCGCGGAATGAAGCTGCCCCTAGGCAGTGCTTTTATCGCACCCTTAATAAGAACCGGCACCACGGGCACATTAAGCTCCCTACTTAAAATTGCGAAAGATTTTTTAAATACACCCAGGTCGCCGGAAAACGATCTGGTTCCCTCCGGAAAAATTATTACGTTCTTACCGCTCTTAAGCAGCGCAGCCAATTTCTGAAGAGAGTTTTTCAAGTCTCTGTTAATATCCATAACAATTACGTTATGCCTGTTGGCAAAAGCTCTTACCAGGCGGTTTTTCAAGTGCTTTTCTTTTGCATAGAAATAAGTGTTCTTCATTATTTTATTTTTAAGGAACATCGAAACAAACAACCCGTCAAAAAAGCTTTGATGATTCGGTGCAATAATAAACGGCTCTTCAGGCAAGTTATCAATTCCCTCCCCTTTAAGCCTAAAGTAAAATTTGAACAGGAATTTCGAAATATTCTTTAATAAATTCTGGGTAAACCAACTCTCGGGCAACTGCAGATCGTGTTTCTCTCTAAGTATCTCGCTCCATTTTATTATTTCTACCTGTATCTTATTCTTTTTTTCTCTCATGTACAAAGATAATTTCTCTACGGTAGAATGGTGAAGCAAAATATCATCATGCAGTTTGGTTCCGAAAGTAGATTCAAGAAATACCTGCAGATTTATTTTATCAAGAGAGTCCAGCCCCAGGTCTATTTCAAAATGATCACCGGGAAATATTTCTTTATTTTTTTGGTTCCTGAGAAAGTCTCTTATGATTGTATATTCCTCATACTCAGGTTCCTCAACCGGTTTTCTGTTTACAGCCTCGCCAGATAAATCCTTTAACTTATACCGCTTAATTTTATCCAGCCGGGTTTTCGGCAGTTCGTTTTTACATAAAGTTAATTTCGTAATTTTCTTATAGGGCGATACTCGCCTGTTATATTTATCAATAACTTCCCAACGGAACATCTCTTCAAAATTTACAATCCCTTTTTCCTTTAACATTTTGAAGTTTGGGAAAATTGCAGCAGCTAAAGAATCGTCTTGTTCAAATACTCCTACCTCCATAATAAAATCCGAATACGATTTGATTTTATTTTCAATCTCTTCGGGATTTATATTCTTACCGTTTGACAGAACAATAATCTCCTTAGTCCGGCCGGTTACAAAAATAAAATTATTATTATCTAAGTAGCCCATATCGCCGGTATACAGCCAGCCGTCTTTAATTACCTGTGCGGTTTCTTCAGGCCGGTTATAATAGCCTTGCATAATATTTCGTCCGCGTGCAGCAATTTCTCCGTTTATTACACTTAACTCAAGTCCTTGCAGGGGCTGCCCGGCAGAGCCGATCTTCCAATTGCCAGGTCTTGTAAAAGTTATCATCGGGGCGGCTTCGGTCATCCCGAAGCCTTCCAGGATTTCAAAGCCTAATGTCTTGAAGTCTTTGGCAATATCTGCACTGAGTTTGGCGCCCCCGCAAACTAGATATTCAATTTTTCCACCAAACTTAGCATGCACTTTATTAAATATAACTTTCGACAGAGATCTTACCTTTATTAATCCTGCAATCTTAAAAAGAAATTTTGCAGCAGGATTTTCATTAATTTGATTCAATATACCTTGCCTTATTGAAGCATAAAGGCGCGGCACGCCGATAATGATTGCAACCTTATTCCTTTGAATTGTAGAAATAATATCTTCAGAATTCATTGATGGAGAAATTGCAATGGTTGAACCTGAATATAGCGGCGCAATCATCGAACCGACTAACGGGAAAATATGATGCAGCGGTAAAAGTACCAAGACATTCCTTGAGCTTGTAAATATAGGTATATCGTCAGTAACTGCTTCGATGTTTGCCAGCAAATTATCGAACGAAAGCATTACTCCTTTCGGGCTCCCGGTTGTTCCTGAGGTGTAAATAATAACCGCTGTTTTTTTAATTTCTTCCGCTCTAATTTCATCCGGGGAAAATTCGGCCGGATTGTACACTAAGCTATCAATATTAAAAGCAGATATTTCGTAATTCAGCAGTTCTTTTGCTTCTTTGAAAACGGGATATGTATCCGAAGAGTAAAAGATAACTTCGGGTTCGCAGTCGTTAAGCATGTAAGCAACTTCGTGCGGCGTTGCCAATGAATCTATAGGAACTACTATTGCGCCGTTCTTCCATGCAGAATAAAATGCAAAAACCCATTCAGGCCTGTTTGAGGAAAAGATAGCAATCTTTTTTACACTTTTTGTCGAGTTTATAGAAGAGTAATAATTAATATTTCTAAGTAGATTTATGTAGCTGATTGTTTTGTCTCGCCAGACAATAGCCGCCTTTTCGTTTTTTCTAATGAACAACAGAATATTTTCCTTTTTAATTTCCGGCCAAATTATAAGTAAATAAGGGATAATTTCAAAGCTGAAAAGATTAGCATTTATTCTATCATGCAGATGAATAAAAATTATATCGAACGCAGGTTGTTCATATAGATATATGTTTGTATTTTTCAATCGTTAAAATTAAGGCAAGAAGACGCGCCCGTAGCTCAATTGGATAGAGCATTTGACTTCGGATCAAAGGGTTGAGGGTTCAAATCCTTCCGGGCGTACCAAAATTAATTCAAAATTGTAAATTCAAAATTAAAAATTGCATGAATTGCGGTAACTTATTAATGAAGTAATTCAAACGGTTATACTGATGAATTATGGATATCAATAAAACAATTTAGTAACTGGTTATACATTGAATTTATAATTTTACTTTACGGATCTATTGCTTTTAATTTTGAATTTTTAATTTCTAATTTTTAATTGGTTTCAATGCTTTTCTTAGAGGAATCGTACAAATATATGTTTGCCGCACTTCAAGAAGCTGAAGCGGCTTTAGATGAAAATGAAGTACCGGTAGGAGCCGTTATAGTTCATGAGAATAAAATTATCGGCCGCGGTCACAATCAAGTTGAAAAGCTTACAGACCCTACCGCCCACGCAGAGATGATTGCCATTACTGCCGCAGCAAACCATATTGGCAATTGGAGGTTAAATGAGTGCGATATCTACGTTACCCTAGAGCCTTGTATTATGTGCACGGGCGCTCTGCTGGCTTCGCGAATAAAGAATCTTTACTTCTCCGCCTTCGATTCCAAATTCGGCGCGTGCGGTTCAATTTATAACCTTGCCGCCGAAGGCAAATACAATCATAAGATTAATGTCTTCTCCGGCATATACAGTTCCGAAAGCGAGGGACTGTTAAAAAGCTTTTTTGAAAAGGTGAGAAATAATAGTCTTCCCCCTATTAATCCCAATTGAAACACCCGGATACAATTTCTATTATCTCCTTGATTAAAAAATTTAATATTAATATGTTAGTCGAAAAAATAAGAGAATTTCATGCAGATTATATTATTTGGTTCTCCTGGGGTAGGTAAAGGGACGCAAGCGAAAATATTATCGTCAAAATTGAACATTCCTCATATTTCTACCGGCGATATTCTGCGCCAGGCTGTTAAAGATAAAACCCCTCTGGGGATTGAAGCCCAGAAAATAATGGATAAGGGGAACCTTGTCCCGGATGAGGTAATGTTCGGAATTATCAAAGAAACCCTACAAAAGCCTGAATGCAAAAAGGGTTTTATTCTGGACGGTTACCCGAGAAGCCGGGCCCAGGCAGTTTCTTTAGACAAAATGTTCGAAGAACTGAATTTCGGCTCTGTATGTCTTCTGGCAATTACTGCCGATGAAGAGGAACTGGTTAAAAGACTTGCCAACCGCCGGGCTTGCAGAGTATGCCATAATATTTTTTCATATAGTGATATAAAGGATACCGACACATGTCCTTCGTGCGGTGCAAAGAACAGCTTTTATCTGCGGGATGACGACACCGAAAAGGTAATACGGCATAGAATGGAAGTATATAAATCCAATACTGCGCCTGTGCTAGAATATTATCAGAAACTGGACAAGGTAATTTTTATTAATGGAGATGCCCCAGTAGAGCAAGTAACGCTTAATATCTTATCTGCACTTGATAAGAAAATGAAAAAGCAAGCAGCTACCTCTGCTTAATAACGGCCTTTGTTGCTTTGCCGTCTTCCAGTTTGAATATCCGGGCGGGATTTTTTTTCACTATGTCATAGTTATGCGTTGCAAAAAGTACTGCGGTTCCTCTGGAGTGAATGTTCAACAAAAGTTCCACAATTTCATTCGAAGTTTCCGGGTCCAAGTTTCCCGTCGGCTCATCGGCAAGTATTAGTACCGGATCGTTTATTATAGCCCTGGCAATAGCAACTCTCTGTTTTTCGCCTCCGGAAAGCTCATCGGGCATACTGTAACGCCTGTGGATTAATCCAACATCTGTTAATGCATTATTCACTCTCCTTTTTATCTCTCTCCTGTTTGTATTCGTGGATTCCAAAACGAACGAAATATTCTCATAAATATTTCTATCCCTAAGCAGCTTAAAATCCTGAAAGATAATGCCAAGCTTCCTTCTAAGAAAGGGCAGATCCCGCGGTTTGATTGTATTTGAATCGAACTTTGCAACAGTAACGCTTCCGGAGTCCGGAATTAAATTCATATAGACCATCTGCAATAGGGTGCTTTTACCGGAGCCGCTTTTCCCGATCAAAAATCCGAATTCGCCCTGTTCAAGCGAAAGGTTTAAATCGTTAAAAACATTCTGATTTGGAAAACTAAAGTAAACATTATTAAAGGCTAACATTGCTCTTCCTTTTAATTATGAATTGTACCCGTTCGGAATCCGGCCGGCCGGGATCGTAAGTGAAGGCGTTAAAACAGTCCTTAACATATAATCCGGCGGTGTTAAGTAGTTCGAAATAATCTTCGAATGGATAAATTTTTTGCCTGTGAATTTCCACGTGACTAATGCCGTTATAGGTTATAGAAAAAATATTTTTGTGAATCCTCGATTTCGAATTGTATTCGCTCTTCTGCTCAAAGTTAATTCCCTTGTAAGCGCCTTTACGGTATGGCTGCTTAATATGAATATAGCTGTTCCTTTCAAGACTTGCATCAAATGTAAATATACCGCCTGTTGTTAAAAGGTTCGATACCTGCTTAAACATAGCCAGTAATTTTTTTTTACTGGTTAAATAATTCACGCTGTCGAATGTTGAATAGATAAGATCAAATTTATTCTTAAAAGGCAGAAGCGTCATATCGCAGCATACCCTGTTCGATATAGCGCCGGAACATGATTTTAACATGCTTAAAGATAGATCGGTAACGGTTAGAAACGGGAAGTACTTTATAAAATAATTTCCGAATTTGCAGTTGCCTGCTGCAATCTCCAGCACCCGGGCATTGCTGTTGAGGCTGGTTTTAACAATACTGAACACATACTTTGCCCATGTCTGGTAATCTATTCTGCGCATCAGATGTTCGTAAACTAGAGCTAGCTTATCGTAATTTTTCAATTGATTATTACTTTTCATTCCTCTTTCTGTTTCTTACAATTCTCTTTGCATAATGATATGCATGAAGCATACTGGATTCATCTGCAATCCCGCGGCCTGCAATATCGAAAGCAGTCCCATGGTCGGGAGACGTTCTGACGATCGGCAGCCCGGCTGTAAAATTAACGCCTCTTCCAAAGTTAATCAGCTTAAATGGAATTAAGACCTGATCATGATACATTCCGAAAACCAGGTCGAAATTCTTAAAATTTCGGCTGGCGAAAAATGCATCGGGAGAAAATGGACCGGACAGATACTTTTTGTATTTGCCGTAAACTAAAGCCGGAATAATTATTTCGTTTTCTTCTTTACCTATAACTCCGTCTTCACCGGCATGTGGGTTTAATCCCAGCACTGCTATCTTCGGCCAGGGAATTCCTAAATCAATTCTTAAGGACTTAACTACAACGCTTAATTTATCTAGCAGAGATTCTTTTTTCAACAAGCTATGAATATTTTTAATAGGATCGTGTATAGTAAACAATGCCGCGTTCATTTTAGTCGAAAGAAACATCATTACAAAATTTTTAACGTGCGACCATTCAGCAAACATTTCGGTATGACCGGGAAATTTTTCGCCGGCAAGATGAATTGCCTTTTTTGAAATTGGAGCCGTTACTATTGAATCGCAGACGCCATCCTTTACCAGTTGGAATGAGTACCGGATTGATTTAAAGGCAGCTCTTCCGGAATGGACTGTAGGCTTGCCGGTGTTGCTTTTGAAGTTTCCCGGGGATAGGACGGCAACACCGCCGGCTGCATCGTTTATATCATTGGAAATAATATAATCGAATTCCGGCTTTACGATGCGCGCGGCTTTATTAAAGATATTTTCCGGGCAGACAAACACAAATTTATCTTTGGAATTTACGGCAGACCTGTTGAGAGTCTTGATCACGATTTCCGGTCCTATGCCGTTAATATCGCCGCATGTAAAGACAGTCTTGTTCATCAGCTTTTTATAAGTGTATAATTACCGGTGCCGTCTTTTTCAACGAACTCGAAGACTCTATGCGGCTTTTCATAAATCCATTTTTCCACCATCTTGCCGTATTGATTTGAAGACCGCTCAATTTTTTGCGGCTTACCGAATTTAATAAAAATTTTCCCCCGGTCGGTTGATGCGCCGTTTTTCTTGGAGAGTGTAGAAAATTCCTTCTCGGCATAATCAATCCGCAAATAGAACTCGTTCATCAATGGATTATAAGCCGTCTCGGGAGTCGGGTCTATTTTTTTCCAATAATCGAAGAGCTCCTCCTCATACATTTTGGTGCCTGCCTTTAATAATGAATCAACAATATCTGCATTTTCAACGTCCCGCAAGAATGAAATTGCTTCAGTAGGGTTCCTTAAAGAAAACGGTTTGTTAAACCATTCTACAGCTAAAGGAAAATGTTTAACTTCCTTCGAGCTGCCGGTTTTTAAAATATATAAAACATAATCTCCTTCCGGCAATCGCTGGCTGAAACCGGATAATACGAAATTTCTGCAGATACTCCCGGCCGAACTGTCATCGTTTATAATTATATCGTCTCCGCATTCGGAAATTGATAGCCTTGAATCAAAATAATCATCAACGGCTTTACTGAAAAGAGTATCCTTACCCTTGGAGATAACGACCGTAAGAGACTTTAAGGATGTATCCTGTGAAGGGATAATCAGAGAATAATTTTTTTCGGAAAAAGGGATATAATTATCAAAGTTAGCCAGCCTGTAAAATTCTTTTCCTTTGCATTCCGCTTTTTCCCCTTCAACAACCACAGGGTGCAGCATTCCGGTTAATTCTTTTTTCGTAGCGATTATTTCCCTGCTTGGCAGCCTCAAATCCTTATTCGAATTAAGCTCGGTTACAATTGGAAGCAGATGATATACTCCCGGCTTAACAGTAAACCTAATTGTCCCCTCGGAATACATATCTTTGGAAATAGTCTCATCAAAATTATCTACGTCTATCAGCTTATCCTCGGTTTGCCTGGTAACATGGTTGTTTAAAGAGTCGGTTATCTCCAAAGTCATCCTGAATTTTGCAGAATAGCCGGTCCCCTCCTTAAGAAACACGAACCTGTTGTACGGGATTCTAAAAGAATAAAAAACAGCTATTAAAGAATCGTCCGGCACAGAATGAATTTCCGAGTATAAGAAGCTGCCCATCCTTTGGGCTGTAGCCGGCTGCGATAGAGCAAGGATAATGAGAAAAAGTAAAATTCGGTTTAACGAGTTTTTCATTAGCCAATAATTCCAATAATATTTTTCTCAAATATATATTTAATTTTTGACTGCCGCCAAACCGAAATTTTTCCTATAGCAACCGGATAAAATACACCACACCGCTAAAAACCTATAAGGTTTTTCCAGAGCCAAACTGAAGAATAAATTATATAGCTAAATAAGCTATCCTGATTAGATAAATGAAATACCTAGGGCGTAAGCCTTAGCTGTTCATGTTATTTAAAAATTCTTTGTTGTTTTTGGTTCCCCGAATTTTATCTAGTAAAAAGTCCATCGCTTCAACCGGATTAAAATCGCTGAGAATTTTTCTGAGAATCCATACCTTTGCAAGGTCATCCTCTTTCATTAACAAATCTTCTCTTCTTGTGCCGGAGCGGTTTACATCGATGGCAGGGAATATTCTTCTGTCGCTTAAATCGCGGTTAAGAACAAGCTCCATGTTGCCTGTTCCCTTGAACTCTTCAAAAATAACGTCATCCATACGGCTGCCGGTATCGATTAATGCAGTAGCAATAATTGTAAGACTGCCGCCGTCCTCTGTATTTCTTGCGGCGCCGAAAAATCTCTTCGGTTTATGGAGTGCATTTGCGTCAACACCGCCGGAAAGGATTCTGCCGCTGTGGGGAACAACTATGTTATGCGCCCTTGCAAGCCTGGTTATACTGTCTAAGAGAATTACCACATCCTCTTTTGCTTCAACAAGGCGCTTAGCTTTTTCAATAACCATATCTGCAACCTGCACGTGTCTTTCTGCAGGCTCGTCAAACGTGGAGCTGATAACTTCGCCTTTAACGGAGCGCTCCATGTCGGTTACCTCTTCGGGGCGTTCGTCTATTAAAAGGATGATCAGTTTTATTTCCGGATGGTTCCTTGTAATAGAGTTTGCAATTTTTTGTAGCAGTATGGTCTTTCCGCTTTTGGGAGGAGAAACTATTAAGCCTCTTTGCCCTTTACCTATCGGGGAAAGTAGATCCATAATTCTCATAGAGTATTCGCCGGGTGCCGATTCAAGCGAAATCCTTCTAGTGGGGTAGACGGGCACCAGGTTGTCGAATAATGTTCTTTCCCTAATCCCTTCGGGTTCGAGGCCATTTACGGCTTCAACCCTAAGCAGAGCAAAGAACCTTTCGCCTTCCTTCGGAGGTCTTACCTGGCCGCTTACAAAGTCACCGGTCCTTAGGCTGAATTTTTTTATTTGAGACGGGGAAACGTAAATATCGTCGGGCGACGGGAGGTAATTATAATCGGACGAGCGAAGAAAACCGTATCCGTCCGGCAATACCTCAAGTACTCCCTTCGAAAACGTAAGTCCGTCTTTCGCAGTCTGAGCTTCCAGAATCTTAAAGATGAGTTCCTGCTTTCTCAGATCGCTGTAACCCGAGATACCCAATTCTTTAGCGATTGCGTTAAGCTCAACGATTTTTTTCGACTTCAGTTCAGAGATATCCATTGGCATTTTATTGATCCTAGTTAATTTGTTTTATGTTATTTTATTGTTGATTAAAAAAGTTATTATTATCAAAGGTTTATTTCCAGATATGCCTTCCAGATAAAAAAAATACTATCCAATAATTGTTTAAAGTTGATAGGAACAAGAGGCTTATCTGTAACATAACGCTATTTAAAAAAAATGTCAAGCATTTTTATTTTTTTGTAATGAAGTTTTAATTTCACCTAACAGGTACATACTGCCCAGCACCACCAGGCAGTCTTCTGGTTCCCCTTCTTTGAATTTTTTTATAAACCCTGTCGGGTTAGAATCCGGGAAAACGCATAAACTTATTTCCCCCGCAATCTTTTGAAGATCCTCTGTTCTACATGCTCTTTCATAATCTATCTGGGTAACATGTATTTCATCGAAGCAAGGTTTAAGCAGCAAAAGCATCTCTTTAATCGATTTATCTTTCATAACACCAAAGAGCAGTACTCTCCTTTTGTATTTACCCATATTCTTCTTAAACTCGCTCAAAAAGCATTCAATACCTTCGGCGTTATGTGCAGAGTCAAAAATTATGTCGGGCTTAAATGAATAATACTCAAATCTGCCCTGTATTCCTGTGTTTTTTATTACATTTTTAATGCCGCGGGAGATGGCTCTTAAATCGTCAACCAGCAGAGATTTGGCTACCACAAGGCCTGCCAGCGCTGCATTATATTTTTGATAGCTGCCTTTCAATGGAATAGACCAATCATCGATCTCGATCTCTTCTGTATAAAGCTCCAGCTTTTCTCCTTTTACAATTATATAATCTTCAATCTTATATAATAGACTGTTTGTCTCTCTGCATCTATCTTCAATAACTTTTGCCGCGGGTTCAGGCAATTTACCCGTAAACACTTTTGTGTTGCCTTTTATAATGGCTGCCTTCTCCCATGCTATTTTAGGTATCGTGTCTCCAAGTATGTTCGTGTGTTCAAGACTAATAGAAGTAATTACCGAAGCTAGCGAATTAATTACATTCGTAGCGTCAAGTCTACCGCCAAGGCCAGTCTCTATCACTGCATAATCAACTTCGCATTCATAAAAGTATTGGAAAGCCATCGCCGTAGTTACTTCGAAAAATGTAAGCTCATGCTGTTTAATATAATCGATATTCGCATCAATAAAACCAGCAACATAGTCATCCGGAATTTCAATATTGTTAACCTTTATTCGTTCATTAAACCTTACAAAGTGCGGCGAAGTATAAAGGCCTACGTTATAATCCATTTCCATCAGAATACTCGTAATAAAAGAAGCAGTACTTCCCTTTCCGTTTGAGCCCGCGATGTGGATTGTTTTGATTTTGTCTTGCGGGTTATCCAGTGTTTTAAGAAAACCGCTGATGTTTTCCAGCCCGAGTTTCATCCCGAATGTATGCAGTGAGAATAAATATTTTAAAGCCGAATCTATTTCCATGGTCTTAAAGATTATACGAAGCAGTTAAACTCGATAATTTTTCAATTTTATTTTTGATGCAGTACTGTTCAAGAGAGCTTATAATTTTTTCCGCAGCCGCGGGATCGATAAAGTTAACAGTACCGAGCTGAATAGCCGAGGCACCTGCAATCATAAACTCCACCACATCCTTCCAGTTCATTATCCCGCCGATGCCGATTATAGGAATACCTACCGACATGCTTATTTCCAGGACCTTTGCCAGGGCAACCGGTTTTATTGCCGGACCGGATAGGCCCCCGGTTATATTTTTAATCTTAGGTTTCCTGGTAAAAATATCAAACGAAGTTCCAACCAGCGTATTTATTGCCGATACCGCATCTCCACCTTCTTTTTTTACTACCTTTGCGAATTCTGAAATATAAGATACATTTGGCGACAATTTAATAATTACCGGCTTATCCGTTACAGCTTTTACTTTTTCCGTTATCTTTCCAACGGCGCTTACATCGTTGCCGAACTGCAGTCCGCCTTCCTTTACATTGGGGCATGATACGTTAATCTCGAAAGCTTTAATTGTCTCTTCTTCCGTTAAGATTTTTGTGCACTCAACATATTCCTCAACAGAGCTTGCTGCTATATTACAAATTAACGGTACGTCAAATTTTTTCAAGAACGGAATCTTTTCTTTTAGGAAAACTTCCACGCCGACATTTGTAAGCCCGATAGCGTTCAACATCCCGGACGGCGTCTCAACAATCCTTTGAGGAGGATTGCCTTTCCTGGGCTTTAGGCTTAATGATTTTGTAACTATGCCGCCTATCTTATTCAGGTCGATTAACTCTGACATTTCACTTCCATACCCCACGGTACCGGAAGCAAGTAAAACCGGATTCCGGAATGTGAGAGTGCCTACCTTAACGGATAAATCTACATTGCTCATATAATTACATCCTTCACATTAAAGACAGGTCCGTCCTTACATACCAGAAGGAATTTATCCGGGTTGTCAACAGATTCAATCGGGCAGCCCTGGCATATTCCGAAGCCGCAGGCCATTGCCGATTCGGTAGAGACTTCGCAATCAAGATTGTTATCGATGCAAAATTCCTTAAGCGACCTTAGCATAGCGTTTGGACCACAGCCGAAAATTTTTATCCTGGAAGAATTAAGCATCGGCAGGTTTACTTTCAGCAGATCCACAACGGTACCTTTATAGCCAAGCGAGCCGTCGTCTGTGGCAGTAAGGATATTTTTCATACCGTGGATTATTACATCCTTAAAAGTGCGGCCTCCTATGAATGAGTATACATTTTTATCCTGCGGTAATTTTTTTATAAGAAAAGGAAACGGCGCAGCACCTAGACCACCGGCAACAATAATTGCAGTATCGTAATCTCCGTTGTAATTAAAACCGTTGCCCAGCGGACCAAGAACATCGATAACGTCTCCAAACCGCTTGTTGGCAAGTATCTTAGTACCCTCGCCGTAAATATTAAACATCAGATAGAAAAAATCGTCCTCAACATCGCAAACGCTGAATGGCCTCCTTAACAAAGGATAATACGAATCCGAAACTCTAATATTTAAAAACTGACCAGGCCTAATGGTTTCTGCAATTTGCGGGGAATGTATTTTCAACAAATAAATCTGGTTATCAAGCTCAATGGATTTCTCAACAGTTGCATCTATAACGAACAATGTTTTTCCTTTTGGTATTTAATTCTGGGAAATTTATTTTGGTCTTAGTATGGTTCAATCCGTGGGAAGGCACTATTTCTTTCAAAGAATTTCTCTTGAATAAAACCTTATCTTGTTTGTAAAATTGTTTGGATTAAAATTTAATTTTTCCGATTTAAAAGGCAGCATTGAATAATTTTAGAATTAATGCCGAACAAATATAGTACAAATCAGATTTAAATAAAATTTTTATTTAAGCAAAATAAATTTCTTTGTCGAAATAAAGCTGCCGGCCTTAAGTGTATAAAAATATACGCCGGATGAGAATCCGTACTGATTGGATGCGCCTCCGGAAGCTCTTTGATTTAATGCGCCCGAAGAAAATTCAACCGAATAAATTCCGCGCTCCTTCTCTTCGTTAACTAATGTAGAAACCTCCCTTCCTAAAATATCATATACCTTTAAGGTAACAAATGCTCTTTCCGGAACCTGGAACTTTATCGTGGTGGAGGGATTGAACGGGTTCGGATAGTTTTGGAATAACGAATAGTTATTTACTTGCCGGGTACCTTCATCAACTGCAGTTACCGGCTTACCGAATTGAAAATCATCAAAATATAAAGTACCTGAAGAGGCTCCGTTTGTATTTTGCAATACCGACATGCTGTAAAATATTTTATTTGCCGCCGAAGAGATTGACTGCATTTTTACCTGAAGCAATTTCCAGCCCGTCCAATTCAAAGAATCAATATATATACTCTGGTTCAGAGATGAGTCGATGCCGAATGAGCAGTAAATTTTGTTAAAGCTAAGGTCGCCGAAAACCCAAAGCCCGATATTTAGATCATTCTCCGGGACAAAATTAATTTCTTTCTGATTAGCCAGCTTAATTTCTCCACCTGATGCGCCGCTGAACTGATAAGCCAGTTTACCAGATTTACTGCCGTTAACTTTCTGTTCGGTTGCTGCAGTAAAAACCGTTGCTGCAGCGTTTGTTCCTGAGGATGTCATATTCCATTCGGAAGCGGATTCAAAATCATTTACAATTGTACCGAAATTATTCTGGAGCCCGGAAGTCTTAAAATTAATTTCAATCTGATCAACCAATGGAATATCATCGTAATCGGCTATGCCGCCTCCAAGAACAATTTTATAGTTTTCACTAGGAGGCAGGGAATTCAACGGCTCGAAATATATGCAGCCGTTATTACCTGCAGCAAATATCTTAACATTCTTAACGGAAAGCCTCATGTTTGACTTATCGTATAAATTTATCTGTCCGCTTAAAGAGCCGTTATAGACCGGTGCGTCAAACGTAAGTCTTATTTGCAGTGAACCGCTCAATTCGTCCTGATTATTTGACGGATATGAACTCAGTAATTTTAGACGGTTGCGGTTCTTCGTAATAAAATTAAAAGTATAGTCTGCGGAAATTGGAACAAGCCATTTGCTTTTTGCAGACTTCGAAATGACCACAGTGTAATTAGATGACTTTTCTAACGGTATCGCAGGAGTAAAAACAACCGTCTTATCATTATCTTCCCACGAAAATTTACCTTGAGCAGCGGGGGTAATTGAAAAAGAATTTTCAACCGATTCTCTGTTCATTGTTCTGTTGAATGAAACTTTAATAACCGTACTTGCTGCCGTACTGTCCGTTGTGTTTTGCGGATAGTGGGATAAGATTAAAGGAGCGATTGTTGTATCGTACTGCAAATATTTATCTGCAAAGGCTGTATTATTGGCAGTAACATTAACAGTCGAAGAGTCTTTAAAATAATTTTCACACTCGTAAACCAATTTATACTGCCCCGGCTGCAGACTGTCGAATAAAAAGAAACCGTTATTATTAGAATCTCCTGTATAAACCTTGTTCCCTGGAGTAAGGGTAACCTTTACTTTATTTAAAGGTTTTATATTATCGCCTTTTGAAGCGATGGCATAGTAGGTTACAGTTTGTTCGGGGTCTCTTACTATTCCGGCTATCATTCCGGTGGTAATAGGCAGAAGATTAAAATATGAGATGAAGCCTTTTGTTATTGCCCAGGCCTCGTGCTTTGTATAAGCGCTGTTTAGAAGCCTATAAGACTCGGGTATATAATCGTGGAATGAACCCTCCGACAAAGTGCCCGGCATGTTTAAACCTTTAAATACACCGAGATAAGGTTGACCGGTGCCGTAAAAATCGAAGTCTCCTCTATTATATTTTGCGGTGGTTCTATGCGCAGTATATATTTCATTGGCAATATAATTACCCATCGTTAACGCACCGGGATACGTAGGAGCGTTGTCTCTTCCCTGAAATAATAGAAGTGTATAATTTGATTGAGCATTGTAAGCGTTGCTGTGTATGGCATGGAAATAATCTACGTTATTCGAGTTGGCAATTGCAACTATCTGGGATAAAGGCAGATCATCTGCCGTAGTATTTGTCTCCCGTGTCATTACAATTTCAGCATTGAACCCTTCCAGAATTTTTTTTAGGTACAGGCCCTTGGCAAGGTTGCCGTCCGATTCCCAAAAACCTGTTTCTGCAATATATCTGTCGTTTGAATCATGACCGCCGTGGCCGGGATTTATACAGATTTTTATACCGGTAAAGTCCTGAGGAAAGATTATTCCGATAGGAAATAAAATACATGCCGCTAAAAAATAAATCTTTTTCATTTTGTCCCCTGCTCTTCTATATTTAAAACTAAAATTAGGATTTTACCGTCGTATGTATTAACTGCAATGCGGTTTCCTTCCGGCGACCATTCGGGGTACATTTCATAAATATCTGGTGTATCGGTAATCTTAAATGTTTTTTTACAATCCCATGATGAAATATATACGTCCGATGAAATGACTGAATATCCGTTGTCTTTATCAACCATATATGAAATCCAATTACCGTCCGGCGACCATTGAGGATAATTTGCATAGCCTATCTTAGAGATGATATTGCCGTTAAGATCCGAGACGAAAGTACCTTTGCCCGCGCAAGTGAACAGCAGTTTAGTATTGTCCGGTGAAACTGACGGCCAGATATAATTTCCTCTTCCCATCGGTGAAAGTAATTTTTTCTTTCCCGCTGTATACAGCGCAATCCCGGATTTTTCAATTAATACAAAGGGCTTGTCGGCCGACGTAATAACCGATTTTTTTAATGCATTGTTGCCTGCAACAACAGTAATCTTATCTTTTACCGAATAAACGATTTTATTATTGCCGATATATCTTGGAGTTGAAAGGTCCCGCTTATCTGTTACTATTTTTTGGATAACGCCCGAAGCAGTATTTAGAGATTTTAACGTTGAATATTTTCTTCCATTTATATAACGGTCGGAGCGGTAATAAACTAAATTGCCTGAGCTGTTAACGTCGAACTCGTATCCGGCGCCGCTTTCATCGTTTAACATTTTAAGCAACTTCTTTTCAAGATCGTAAGAATATATTCCCTTATAGTTGTCTTTTGTAAAAAATATTTTTGTCCCGTCGTTTGAGAATTTAGGATAGTAATATTCGCCGTCTCCCGGATTTGATAGAGGAATAATTTCCTTTAATGAGATAGATTGAGCCGGCAAGAACGAAGGTGCCAAACTAAAAAATAATAACAAGAAAAGTTTCATAATCATCCCGCTTTAATTTTAAAATTTTAAATGATCTAATAAACATTCCCGAATTTTTGTATTAAAAACTAATTAACGCCTCAAAAAGTTCAAAGGAGAAATCAATAAAAAAAATAATAAAAAAAATTTCTTGACAATAGATTTTATTTAAGAAAAGCCTTTTCTATTCCCGCAATTTTATTTAATCTCTTTTGATGTCTGCCGCCTTCAAAGCCGGTCTTAAGCCAGGTTTCAAGGATTGATTTGGCAGTCTCCTCACCAATTGCCTTTGCACCGATGGTTAAAACATTCGAGTTGTTGTGGCTCCTGGCGCTTTTGGCAGAAAATTCGTTGTAACAATTAGCCGCTCTAATTCCGGGAAATTTGTTTGCGGTAATAGCCGACGGATTACCGGTTGCATCTAAAATGAGTCCGAAGTCAACAGAGCCTTCTATAACTTTGGAAGCAACGGCAGACGCAAAGTCGGGGTAATCGCATGAATTCTCATCGTAAGTGCCCACATCTACCACATTATAACCTTTTTCTGATAAAAGGCGGGAAAGGATATTCTTTAATTTGAAGCCGGTATGATCTGAACCTATTGCTACTTTAAACAATTTGGCTTGCACCTGATTACTTTCTTCGGCTTCATAGGCTTTGCCGGCAGGTTCTTTTTTTACCACATGTATTTTCTGTTCTTTAATTTTATCCCATGCCGATGGAGTAACAAGATCATCGCTGTCTAACGCCAATACCTTTATCCCCTTTTTTAACAGACTTTGTATATCCAATTCAGTAATTAGATTCTTATTCATCGATGGTGATTAACATTTTTATTATAAGTATTGTGTTAATTTATTCAGCTTAAGGTAATCAACAATTTTCTTTACCTCCTGGGTTTGATCTCTTCTGCAAACCAGCAACGCATCTTCGGTATTAATAACAATCAAATTATCGGCACCGATAACCGCAGCAAATTTATTCGGAGAATAGATGTAAGAGTCGATAGTCATATCAACATAAATATTTCCAACAGTAGCATTTCCGCTGCTGTTCTTTTCGGAAAGCTGGTAAACTTCTTCCCAGCTTCCTACATCGCTCCAAGAAAACTCTCCCTTGGTTAAATATACTTTCTGCGACTTTTCCATTATTCCATAGTCGATTGAAATATTCCTTAGCTTGCCGTATACATTTGTAAGGGTATTTTCAAACTGGTGAGTGCCGAAATCGCCTTTAATTGCATTCAGGTTTTCATAAAGATCGGGCATAAAAATTTCAATCTCATTAAGTATGGAATCTACCCGCCAGATGAACATGCCGCTGTTCCAGAAAAAATCTCCTGATTCCAGAAACCTTACAGCAGTTGCATAGTTCGGCTTTTCGGCAAAAGTATAAACCTTAAAAATATTTTCGGAAACAGTCGTCTCATCAATCTGTATATATCCGTAGCCGGTTTCGGGCCGGGTAGGTTTTATTCCGATCGTAATCAATCCTTTTGATGAATAAGCAAACTCCGCCGCTCTTTTAATAGTCTTATGGAATGAATCCGCATCGCGGATAATATGGTCGGCAGGCAGGACAATCATAACCCCGTCTTTGGCTTTCTTTTCAATAATGATTGAGCCTAAGCCGATGCAGGCTGCGGTATTCCTTCCGAACGGCTCTTCAATTATATTTTCAATAGGCAGCTGTGGAAGCTGTTTCAAAATTTCCGGCTTCTGTTCCTTGTTAGTAATTACAAAAATATTCTCATCTTCTATAATTCCTTCCAGCCGCATTACAGTATCCTGGATCATCGTCTGTTCGCCGAATATCTGCAAAAGCTGTTTAGGCAGTTTCTTCTTGCTTCTCGGCCAGAATCTGGACCCAACCCCCCCGGCCATAATTACAGCATAAAGATTCATCTAAATAATTTCCTTTACTTTTAATGGTTGAATTTTTCTGCCGAACTCTTCAGCTCTGTTTAAATAGCTTGTAATGTCGATTTCCTTTCCGCGAACTACCGCAACTATAACTATAAGGCAGGCTCTAATAGATTCAATAACCTCCCTGCCCGGCATAAGCTCTCTTGTCCTTATTAACAGAAGTGATTTCGAAATTATCTTGTGCATGTTTGCAATAATCTCAAATCCTATTTTGCCGGATATTTCACCATTCACACTCATAATTTTTGAAAAATGGATCAAGTCTTCGGGATTAAATTCATTTTTCGATAATTGCTTTAGCAAACCGTCAAGAGGCTTTATCTGTTTTAAGATTTCGGCTTCATAGTTCTGTAAAAAAATCTCTTCGTCGTCTTTTTCTTCTTCAAGAATTAATTTTTCCTTTAAGATATCGCTTTCCGTTTTTACAAAAGTTGAATCGTCAGGAACTCTTTTGGAAAGGTCTACTTTAATTTCGTCTTCTGCCTTCTTTTTCTCAGCGGCAGGTAAAGAGTTATTCGGGCTTTCGCTTTGATTTATTTTATTGAGTGCATTCTTAAAGGTTACCGGGTTAGCCATGTCAAGCATATGACTAAGGTCTTTAATTAGGTATTGGCTGTGCTCTTTAAACTTTTCGGACAGTTTAAACAGATCGACCTGACCGGTAGTAAGATAGCTAAAAATTTCGTTCAGCCGGATTGCAAGAGTTGAAAGCTCGGTTACTTTTTTCATCCCCTTTATATCAGCTTCCAGGTTTGTCGACCGCAGTATGGCTTCGCGCAGCAAAGCAACTACTTCTATTTTTTCGGTGCTCAGCCTTAAATTGTTGGAAGCCGCCGAGATGCTTTGGACAATATATTGTTTAATTAAGTCCATCAGTCTTTATAAATTCTCGGTACCCTCTTGCTTATATTACACGTTATTTCATACGGAATTGTTCCAAGAATATGGCTCCAGTCCCATGCATCATATTTTAAACCTTTGTCTTTGCCCATCAGAATAATTTTCTGCCCGACTTTCACATTATCATTACCAACATCAAACATAATTCTATCCATGGTTACACGTCCCACCTGATTATAAATCTTCCCGTTTAAAATTGCTTTCGACTTATTAGTAAGGTTTCTGTTATATCCGTCTGCATAGCCGATAGGGACAGAGATAATTTTAGTATACCTTTCAGCATAGAACAGCCTTCCGTAGCTTACGCTTTCACCCGGTTCGATTTCTTTAATACTTGCAACATAAGAGACGATGGACATAACTGGCTTTAATCTTATCGATTCGGTTGTTTCAGTTGACGGATAATATCCGTAAAGAGAAATGCCAGGTCTTACCATATCGAAATAGGCATCCGGAATATCTATTATAGCGCCGCTGTTTGCTGCATGTATTACACCGGGCCTTATACCGGCTGCCTTTAGTTCGAATACCAGTTTATTAAACCTCTCAAGCTGCAAATAAGCGAATTCTTTATCCTTCTCATCGGAAGTAGCAAAATGCGTATACATTCCATCAATTAAAAAATTTTTGTTTCTGCTAAGGCGATGTACAAAATTAAGAGCTTCGTTATATTTAACGCCTAGCCTGTTCATCCCGGTATCTATTTTAACGTGCACTCTAATTCTGGATTGAGCTTTTGAGCCTGAGCTTATTTGTTTATTATTTTTTAATAAAATCCTCAAATGCTCATCATTAAAAACCGTCGGGATAATTTGTTTGAAAAGTACGGAATCAATATCTTCCTTTATTATCGGCTCAAATATTAATACCGGCTGCTTTATTTTAAGTCCGACTAACTCTTTAGCTTCTTCCAAAACGGCAACTGCATAATATTCGGGCTTGCGTTGGCCTAAGGAATTGAGGGCATTTACTGTTTCTTTTACCCCGTGGCCGTATGCATCTGCTTTAACTACGGCCATAATTTTTTTGTTCTTTACCTTCTTCCTAATATTTATATAATTAAATTTTAGATTAGAAAGATCAATTTCTGCATAAGTTGGACGCATCAGGACATACTAAATTAATTGCTGGCAAAATATAATTTTAATTGAAGTTATAATCAAACTAACGGAAATTAATTAAATTGCAATTAAGTAATCGCGTAAATTATATTAACAACATTTCTCTTTATTGGAACTTATTTTCATTCAACATTCTTAATCTTGAAAAATTTAATGACCGGCTCCAATAAAATAAAATGAATATAATATAAAGAATAGTTATGCTTTTGGCATATATATTGTTTAAGTTTGTGCGATTTTTCAAGAGATCGGAAAAGGAAAGAGAAAGATTTCTTGACATTGCTAAAAGCATATTTTAATTTTCACGAAAAATTTGGATAAAATGCTGACTGAATTTGGGAAAATTTTTGTTTTCATGATGGTGTCGGTTTTCTTTGTGGTTATTGCTATTGTAGCTGCAAAGTTAATTCGTCCCAGCAGACCAACCCGCGAAAAATTGCTGACCTATGAGTGCGGCGAAGATGTAGTAGGCAGTCCGTGGGTTAAATTCAATATCCGTTTTTATGTTGTTGCCCTCATCTTTTTAATCTTCGATGTAGAAATTGTACTTCTAATTCCCTGGGCTTTAGTATATAAAGATTTCGGGCTCGGCGGATTTATTGTCGGTGCGATTTTCTTATTGCTTCTAGGTCTTGGAATGGCTTATGAATGGCGTAAAGGAGATCTGGAATGGGCAAAGCCTAAAATCATTCCTCCGGTAATGGAAAAATTACCGGCGCAAGAAAGTGCAGATGCTTAATTCGTTAAGTCTTATCTGGGTAATAAATGATGCAGCTTCTGCTTTTATATTACCTATCATAAAAAATAAATTGAAAAATAATTTTATAATTTTACAATGGGATTACTAGATAAACAGTTCGCTACAGACAGTATAGTTGTAACAAAAGTGGATGACCTCCTTAATTGGGCGCGTCTTTCTTCCCTCTGGCAAATGGGTTTCGGGCTTGCCTGCTGCGCTATCGAAATGATGGCTACATCCGCTTCTCACTACGACTTTGACCGGTTCGGAGTTATTCCCAGGCCGTCTCCCCGCCAGTCAGACGTTATAATTATTTCCGGTACGGTTACTTTAAAAATGGCATTAAGGATTAAACGGCTGTACGAGCAGATGCCCGATCCTAAATATGTAATCTCTATGGGCAGTTGTTCAAACTGCGGCGGGCCTTACTGGGAACACGGCTATCACGTACTTAAAGGTGTTGATAGAGTAATACCCGTTGATGTTTATGTGCCCGGCTGCCCGCCTAGGCCCGAAGCACTGCTGGAAGGCTTGCTTAAGCTTCAGGAAAAAATAAGAAACGAATCTCTGGTGAAAAAAAGCGCATGAAAACTATCGAGGAAATATTTAACCTGCTAAAAGAAAAATTCGGCGATGCAATTATTGAGCTTGTTTCAAACCGCCCGGTTGAATCTTTTATTGTAATCGCACCTTTGGAAATCGACAAGGTCTGTTTATTCCTAAGGGATAACGAAGAGCTTTCTTTTGATAACCTAATGATCTTAAGCGGCGTTGACGACGCGAACGGAAAAAACGTTCCCGATGAAGACGGAGGAACTAAAATTGAAGGCGGGACTGTTAGTGTTTATTACCATCTGGAGTCGACAAAGTTTAGAAATAAGATTGCTTTAAAAGTTTCTGCTCTCAGGGAAAATCCCGAAGTTAACTCGGTAGAGAGCGTATGGCGCCATGCCGACTGGCACGAGCGGGAAGCGTACGATATGATCGGAATAAAATTTTTAAACCACCCGGATTTAAGGCGAATCTTAATGCCTTATGATTGGGAAGCAGGCTATCCGCTAAGAAAAGATTACAAGAACCCTGAATTTTATCAAGGAATGAAAGTTCCGTATTAACTGAATTTTAATTTAACCAAATAGACTATGGCTCTTAAAACTGAACAAATGGTACTTAACATGGGTCCACAGCATCCGTCTACCCATGGAGTACTTAGACTTGAGTTAGAATTAGAAGGCGAAATAATAACCAAAGTTACTCCTCATATAGGATATCTTCACCGCTGTTTTGAGAAGCACACCGAAGCTATGACCTATCCGCAGGTTATTCCTTACACCGATAGAATGGATTACCTGGCTTCGATGTACAACGAGTTCGGCTATGCTGTTGCAGTGGAAAGATTACTCGGTATTCAGGTGCCGGAAAGAGTCGATTTTATCCGCGTTATTATGGGTGAATTCCAAAGGATCGCTTCTCACTTAGTGGCCATCGGAACTTATGGATTAGATATCGGCGCATTTACTCCCTTCCTCTATTGCTTTAGAGATAGAGAAAGAATCTTAAGCTTATTTGAAATGACCTGCGGCGCCAGGCTGCTCTACAACTACATCTGGGTTGGCGGTCTTTCACACGACCTGCATCCGGATTTTGTAAGATCGGCTAAAGAATTTGTTACCTACTTCCGTCCTAAGATAAAAGAATTGAACGATCTTTTAACGAACAACAAAATATTTATAGATAGAACAGCCAACATCGGAATTCTGCCTAAAGAAACCGCCATCAATTATGGCATTAGCGGACCAAACTTAAGAGCCAGCGGTTTTAAATGGGATCTCAGGAAGGACGATCCTTATTCGATCTATAACAAATTTGATTTTGATATTCCCGTGGGACAGGGTTCAATGGGAACGGTTGGAGACTGCTGGGATAGGTATTATGTCCGTATCCTCGAAATGGAAGAAAGCTTAAAGATAATTGAGCAGGCTTTGGAAATACTGCCCGAAGGCGATGTTACATCTGCCATACCTAAAAGGATAAAGCCTCCGGTCGGCCAGGTGTATTCAAGAGTTGAGAACCCGCGCGGAGAACTGGGATATTTTATTATAAGCAACGGACAGGTTAATCCGTTTAGAATTAAAGTCCGCGGGCCGTCCTTTGTACATCTTGGTGTAATGAATGAATTGTGCAAAGGTCATATGGTCGCAGATATAATTGCCATCCTTGGAAGCATAGATATTGTATTAGGAGAGGTAGACAGATGACATACGATTTTTTCTTTAATTTAACCGGAAGTTATGTTTGGGCCGATATTATTCAGAGCCTGCTGCCTCTATTCATCTTCATACTTCCATTTGCTCTGTTTGCCGTATGGCTGGAAAGAAAAGTTTCTGCGCATATGCAGGACCGCCTTGGCCCTATGAGGGTAGGCAAGCATGGCTGGCTGCAGACTGTTGCCGATATTATTAAGCTCATTCAGAAGGAAGATATTGTTGCCGAGAATAACGATAAGCCGCTTTTTAACTTAGCACCGGTACTCGTTTTTGTGGGGACATATGCAGCATTTGCGGCAATTCCTTTTTCCAGCGCATATATCGGATCCAACATCGACCTTGGTGTATTTTTTATTGTAGCGGTTTCCAGTTTTGTCGTTGCCGGAATACTGATGGCCGGATGGTCATCGAACAACAAGTACTCGCTGCTAGGAGCTATGCGCTCTGCAGCGCAGATTATAAGCTACGAAATCCCCACGGTTCTTGTCATAATAACTATAGTAATGATAACCGGAACTTTGAACCTGGGAACGTTGAGTGAAATGCAGACCGGCCATTTTTGGAACTGGATGATATTCGGCGGCCCGACTTTCGGATTAACAAAAATATTGCTTATCCCGTTTATGATTCTTGCATTCGGTATAATCTACACCAGCACTCTTGCAGAAGTAAACAGAACCCCTTTCGATATACCGGAAGCCGAATCCGAGCTGGTCTCCGGCTACCACACTGAATATTCAGGCATGAAGTTCGCTATGTTTTTCCTTGCGGAATATGCAAACATGTTTGCCGTATCTGCAATTGTTGCGGCACTTTTCTTCGGCGGTTACCAATCGCCTGTCGGATATCTCGGAAATCTTTTTAATATACCTTGGCTGGTACCGGTAGAACAATTGTTCTGGTTCACCGCTAAAGGATTATTCTTCGTGTTCGTTCAAATGTGGTTAAGATGGACTCTGCCGAGATTAAGAGTAGATCAGCTTATGCAGGTCTGTTGGAAGTACTTAATACCTTTAGCGTTCGTTAACTTAATTGTTGTAGGTTTATTAACTTTGCTTTAATTACTATGAGAGAATATTTCAATAACATATGGACAGCGGTAATAACCATTCTAATAGGAATGAAAGTAACATTTAAACATTTATTTGTTCCTGCTGTTACAATTCAATATCCCGATGTAAAGCCTCAGCTGCCCGAAAGAGAACGCAACAGGCTGTATGTTAACATGGATGACTGCATAGGATGCGACCAGTGCGCACGTGCCTGCCCGGTTGATTGTATTACCATCGAAACTGTAAAAGGACTGCCCGGTGAAGACCTGGGAAAAACTTCCAACGGAAAGAAAAAAGCTCTTTGGGTAACTAAGTTCGATATTGATTTTGCTAAATGCTGCTACTGCCAGCTGTGTGTATTTCCCTGTCCTACCGAGTGTATTTATATGACCGATACTTATGAGTTTTCCGAGTTTGAAAGGAATAATCTCTTATACGATTTTGTTACTCTAACTCCCGAAGAAAGACTTGAGAAAAAAGCAAACTATGAGAAGTATGAGGCTGAGAAAGCTACCGAAAAAGCGGCGGCTAAGACTCAGCCGACTAATAAAACCGCTGAAACCAAGGAATAAAATTAGATATGAGCATTTACGATTTAACTTTTTATTTATTTGCGGCAATAACCGTTATATCCGCATTTTTTGTGGTAACAACTCGTAATATAGTCTACTCTGCTTACTATTTGCTCTTTACGTTTTTCGGAGTTGCGGGCATTTACGTTCTGCTCGGCGCGGATTTTATTGCTGTTGTTCAATTGGTTGTTTATGTGGGCGGCATACTAATACTGCTTTTATTCGGTGTTATGCTTACCAACAAAATAACCAACGTTCAAATAAAAACCGGCACTGTAAAGCTGGTGCCCGCAGTTGTTGGCGTGGCATTGCTGGCAGGCGTACTCGGCGCTTCATTGTTGAATACAAACTGGAAAACTATAAGCTCCGAAGTGCCCTTCTCTACTACGCACAGTTTAGGGCTGCTGCTTATGCAGCAATATGCTGTGGTTTTTGAACTCCTGGGTATATTATTACTAATTGCGCTTATTGGTGCTGCTTCAATGGCGCGTAAATAAAGGCCTAACCCAACCCTTCCCAAAGGGAAGGACTTTTAGGAATATTTTGATAATGAAACAATAAAATAAATTTATCATGATACATATAGGATTAAGCCATTTTCTCTTTGTAAGTATAGTTCTCTTCTCACTGGGAATATTCGGAATTGTTACCAGGAAAAACGCCGTTATGGTGCTAATGGGAATAGAGCTTATTTTAAATTCGGCGAACATAAACTTTATAGCTTTCGCCAAGTTCGGCAACTTCGGTTATCAGGGTCAAATAATGGCTTTGTTCGTAATTATTTTAGCCGCCGCCGAAGCCGCCGTTGCATTAGCCATCGTATTAAATATTTACAAAACTTTCTCAACCGTTAATGTTGATGAAATTGATACTTTAAAGGACTAGAATTTTATGACTGAGACAGTTCTGATACAATTAGCCGGGATAATTCTATTTCTTCCCCTGCTCGGTTTTATAGTAACTCTCCTACTCGGGAAAAAAATTAAGTTAATATATAATTTTGAAAACGCTATAATCATTATTGCTTTTTCACTCTCTGTTGTGCTCGCATTTATTAAGCTAAGTTACTACCCGCAAAATACCGTTGTAGGTGAATTTCAGTGGATAAACTTAGGGAACCTTCCCGTGCTTGGTCCTGTAAGCATTGACCTGGGAATTATGGTAGACAACATTGCCGCGCTTATGATAATTGTAGTTAGTCTTATAAGCATGCTCGTTCATATTTTCTCCATCGCTTATATGAAAGGAGATAAGAGATACAACCGCTATTTCGCTTATCTGGGCATCTTTACTTTTTCCATGAACGGGATTGTATTTACTCATAACATCCTTATGATGTATATTTTTTGGGAACTGGTAGGTCTTTCATCGTATTTGCTAATCGGTTTTTGGTACGAGAAAAAATCCGCCTCCGATGCAGGTAAGAAGGCGTTTATAGTAAACCGCGTGGGCGACCTCGGTATGTTTTCCGGCATCCTAATTCTCTTCTATACTTACCATACTTTTACTTTCGATAAAATTTTTCAGCAGATCGGAATGGGCCATATCCCGTTCAACAGTGAATTCTGGTTAACTGTAACAGGCATATTAATTTTCTGCGGGGCCATCGGTAAGTCGGCACAGTTCCCACTGCATGTTTGGCTTCCGGATGCTATGGAAGGTCCTACGCCGGTAAGCGCATTAATCCATGCGGCTACAATGGTTGCAGCCGGGGTATATTTGGTAATAAGAGTCTTCCCTATCCTATCGGGCGGGGCTTTGTTCTTTATTGCAATAATCGGAGCCCTGTCGGCATTTATTCCTGCAACTATAGCATTAACGCAGAATGATATTAAAAAAGTGCTGGCCTACTCTACCATAAGTCAGTTGGGCTACATGATTTTATCTTTAGGTGTCGGGGCTTATTCCTTTGCATTCTTCCATTTAATTACACACGCTTTCTTTAAAGCTTTATTGTTTTTAGGATCCGGTTCGGTAATACATGCAATGCACCACGAACAAGACATTAGGAAAATGGGCGGGCTAAGAAAAAAAATGCCTATAACATATGCCACTTTCCTTATTGCCTCGTTAGCTATTTCCGGAATTCCCTTAACGTCGGGGTTTTTAAGCAAGGACGGAATACTTGCAGGCACTTTTGCATTTGGATCTTTAACCGGCAATTGGTTCTTTGCAGCAGTCGGCTTTCTAGTTGCTTTATTAACAGCCTTCTATATGTTTAGGCTTGTTATCCTCACTTTTCACGGTGAACCGAGGGACAAGGAGAAATACGATCATGCTCACGAGTCTCCTTTTGTAATGGCAATGCCGTTGGTCGTTCTTGCAGCGCTTTCAATTTTTATCTGGTACACGCCAAATCCGTTTAATCCTGAGCAAGGCCCGCTGCTTTCCCAATGGATAAAAGCCCCGGTAATTTATACGCCGCAGGATGCACGGTATCCGTTCATGAGGTCTGATGCAGCTCCGAAGGAATTAGGACAAACCGCCCAGGCAAATAACGAAGAGGTGGTTTTCTCCGAAACGTATACCGAAGCCATGCACAATGCTCACGTACCTGCAATGCTTCTATCGTTGTTTGTTGCAGGCTTAGGCTTACTGTTTGCATTTCTTTTCTATCAATGGAAGAAGCTTAATCCCGATAAGCTGGCAGAAAAAATAAAGCCGCTTTACAATCTATCGCTTAATAAATGGTACTTTGATGAAATATACGACGCTACTTTTGTAGCATTGACTCTTGGAATAAGCAGGTTATTTGCCTGGATAGACGCACACATAATCGACGGCATAGTAGACGGCTCGGCTTCTTTAACCAGATATATTTCTAGCTTCAGCGGCAAGTTCGATAACGTTGTAGTAGACGGACTGGTTAATTCTACTGCTTACTTCAGCGGGTTTGTCGGGTTAGTATTCAGAAGAATACAAACAGGTAAAGTTCAAACATATATTGTATTGGTAGTGTTCTCGTTAGTTATAATATTATTCTTATTTAAGTCATTTTAGCCTATCCCGGCAGAGGCGGGATTTGAAAATTCTTAGGTAAATAAAACATGGAAAACTTTCCTATCTTATCGTTCATAACATTCCTTCCTGTTGTAGGAATGTTGATTATTTTATTCATACCCAAGACCCAGGAAACGGTGATAAAGAGTTTAACTCTACTGGTTACCGGCATCCAGGTAATTGCGGCGCTTATTATACTGCACGGGTTTAATTACTCGCTAGGCGGTATAAACGATCCGTCTTCTTTTCAATTTATTGAAAAGTTCAAATGGATAGACATTACCGGATTTTCCTGGATAGGAAGAATTAAGGTAGACTACTTCCTTGGCATTGACGGATTGAGCGTTACGATGGTCCTTCTTACGGCAATAGTAACTTTCATCGCCACCCTTTCTTCCTGGAACATTTCAAAATCGATCAAGGGATATTTCTTAATGTTCCTTCTGCTAGATACCGGCATGATGGGTGTGTTTGTAGCCCTGGACTTTTTCTTATTCTACATCTTCTGGGAATTGATGCTGCTTCCAATGTACTTCTTAATCGGTATTTGGGGCGGGCCAAGAAGAGAATATGCGGCAATAAAGTTTTTCCTTTACACTTTGCTGGGAAGCGTTTTTATCCTTCTGGTTATGATCGGTTTGTATTTCAGTTCTACCGAAACCCTTGCAGACGGTTCCAAGATATTTACCTTCAATATGCTTTCGATGATGGATGTTCACAACTTTACAGCGAACGGGATACTGTCGCCTCTAAACCCAAACAACCTCCGGCTGATTGCATACATAGCGTTGTTCGTGGGCTTTGCAATTAAAATACCTATGTTCCCTTTCCACACGTGGCTTCCAGACGCCCACGTAGAAGCACCGACTGCAATAAGCGTAATTCTTGCCGGGGTTCTGTTAAAGATGGGCACTTACGGTATTCTAAGAGTATGCTATCCTATTTTCCCGGATATAACTATTAAACTTGTCTGGTTCATTGCTCTGTTCGGATTGATTAATATTATTTACGGTGCGCTCTGCGCAATGGCGCAGAAGGACTTCAAGAAGCTTATCGCTTATTCTTCCGTTTCGCATATGGGCTTTGTTCTTCTCGGTATGGCTTCCTTAAATACCATAGGAATTTCAGGAGCCATTCTTCAAATGTTCAACCACGGTACAATTACCGCAATGCTCTTTTTAACTGTGGGTGTAATTTATGACAGGGCACATACCAGAGGTCTTGACGATTTCGGCGGGCTGGCTACTCAAATGCCGATATACGCAGGGTTCACTACTCTTGCGTTCTTCGCGGCAATCGGCTTGCCGGGTTTAAGCGGCTTCGTTTCGGAAGCGTTCGTCTTCCTCGGTGCATTCGGCTCCGGCTCAATTAGAACACTTGCGGTTATCGGAACATTAGGAATTCTTCTGGGCGCGGGTTATATGCTGTGGACAATGCAGCGGGTATTCCTAGGAAGCTTAAAAGAAAAATGGAACAAGCTACCCGATCTTGATTTTAGGGAATACGCTATGCTCATCCCGCTTAGCCTAATAGTTATATTCCTTGGCGTTTATCCTTCTGCAATGCTTAACCTAATGAATGCGTCGGTAAATCATATGGTTAAGTTTATGATGGATGCTAAAACGGTTTACGGTTCGTTAATTGGATTCTAAATAAAAATTTAAACTTTAATTCGGCTGTGTAAAAAGTGAATACTTATAATTTAAATTATCTCGTTAACAGTCTTTATTTAATTAAACCGGAAATTACGATTTCAATTGCTATTGTTATTCTTGTTCTGGTCGATTTGATAATGGATAAGAATAAAAAGCTGCTGCCATTCGTGTCGATGATCGGGTTGGTTGTTGCCGGCTATTTTATAGTCGATCAATTTTCGACCAACAGTTTTGCTTTTAACACCGGAAGCAGCACCGGGATGCTGGTTATAGATCCGTTCGGGAATTTCTTTAAGCTGCTGATTGTTCTTGCATCGGCATTCATAATACTTTTTTCCGTTTCCTCTAAAGAGATTAAAGAAAACCTGGAAAGGCACGGAGAATATTTCACCCTTATATTCGGGATGATACTCGGGATGATGTTTATGGTTTCATCTGCCGACTTAATTGTAATCTATCTTTCACTGGAACTGGTCTCTCTATCTTCTTACATATTAGCAGGGTTTACAAAGCAGACTTTAAGGAACAGCGAGGCATCCCTGAAATATGTAATCTACGGCGGTATCTCATCCGGTATAATGCTTTTCGGGATTTCAATTATTTACGGAATTACCGGAAGCACCAATTTATATGAAATTAATTCTCTTATTCAGTCTCCGCAAATACAGAACTTAACTTTTTTCCTGGCGGGTATTCTTATATTTGTGGGAATCGGATATAAAATTTCCGCGGCTCCGTTCCACTTTTGGACTCCGGATGTTTACGAAGGTGCACCTATACCGATTACCGCGTTTTTATCTATAGCAAGCAAAGCTGCCGGCTTTGCACTCTTAATAAGATTTATAAAGATCACTTTCATTAAATCAGTCGACCCGGAAGGCTTCTGGCATCTGCTCGGCATAATTGACTGGAAGAGCTTTATAATTGTCATTTCAATTCTAACAATGACGCTTGGAAACTTTGCCGCTCTTTGGCAAAATAATATGAAGCGCTTGCTTGCCTATTCTAGCATAGCTCACGCCGGGTACTTGCTGCTCGGGCTCGCTGTCATGTCTAACGAAGGTATTGCAGCAATAATAATTTACTTTGCCATTTATGCATTTATGAATCTCGGTGCATTCTTAGTTGTAATGCTTATTGCAAATAAAACCGGAAGCGAAGAACTGGATGACTATAAAGGCCTTGGATATTCAACCCCATTCCTTGGTGTTGCACTCGCTATATTTTTAGTTTCACTTACGGGCTTACCCCCTACTGCAGGATTTATCGGGAAGCTCTACATTTTTATCGCACTGGTAGATGCAAAGATGATTGTTGTGGCGGTAATAGCGCTGTTAAATACCGTAGTATCTCTCTATTACTACATCAGAGTTCTAAAGCACATGTTTTTAGACCGCCCGGAAAAAGAAGCCCCTGCATTTTCAATATCTGCTGCAGCCGTTGCACTGGTAGTTGTAATGCTAACCCCGGTGCTTGTATTCGGTGTTTACTTTACTCCGCTTGTGGATCTTGCTAAAAATTCGGTAGCATTAATGGGCTTTTAAGATTATAATAATTTTTTAATGAAAGCCCGCATAATTCTGCGGGCTTTTTTATTTGTTGACATTCAAACAATTAATATTGATTTTTGCATTGTCGGCTGACATTTTATTGAAAAATAAATTCTTATAGATTTATTCGGCTAAATTATTTTTTATTCGAGGGAATTAAATGAAGCTTTTAATAAGTCTTATTGTGCTGGTTAGTTTATTCTTTTTATTCGGAGGATTATTCTCAGTAGGAATATTCAGCAACGGAAGTTCTGAAAAGAAAAAGGAAGCTGAAATAAAATCGATGGGTGTAATATCCAGCCAGCCTTTAGGCCAAAGATATACAGTGAAACAGATTGACAGCATTACATCGGTGTACAACTACCCTTTCACTTCTGCTAATGCAACCAACAATTCTGTTTATTCTATTCCGAAATAAGTTTTAAAAAGATTAATCATTTTATATTATCTTTTAATATAAAATTAACAATCTTTTTTTAACCTCACTCGTTTGGTAATGCTGAGTATCCGCGGTCATGCAAAAGAGACGTTTTTACTGGCATACCCCGTTATGATAGGCCAGGTAGGCGTAATAATGATGGGAGTTGTGGACAGCATTATGGTCGGCGGTGTAGGTGCTACTCCTCTCGCAGCGGCTTCCCTTGCAAACAGCCTGTTTATTCTAATGCTGATAATCGGGTTAGGAATTTCTTATGCCGTTACTCCTTTGGTTGCAATTTCAATCGGTGCAAATAAAGTATCCGAATGCAACGTACTGTACAGCCAGTCTTTTATAATTAATATTGTGGTAGGATTTTTATTAATGGCTGCAACCTTTATTCTTGCGGACTTAATAAAATATTTGAATCAGCCCGCAGAGGTTGCCAGACAGGCCGTTTCATACACTAGAATATTGGGATACTCGATGATCCCCGGGATGATTTTCCAAACATATAAACAGTTTATCGAAGGATTATCTATAATGCGGCCTGCTATGGTAATAACATTAGCAGCTAATATTATTAACGGCATTGTGAATTGGATACTAGTGTACGGGAGGTACGGCTTTCCAAGGCTGGAACTTGACGGCGCAGGCTGGGCTACTTTTTCATCTAGAGTATTTATGGGATTAGCAATAATGCTCTATATGCTGAAATCAAAAAGGTTCGCCAGCTATGGATTAAAATTAAACTTGAGCCAGCTAAACTTCACTGTAATAAAGAAAATATTAGGGCTCGGCGTTCCGAGTGCAGTTCAATATATTTTTGAAGTGGGGGCTTTTTCTTGTGCAGTTATTATGGTTGGATGGCTTGGTACTACCCAACTGGCTGCTCACCAAATTGCAATTAATTTAGCATCTATTTCTTTTATGGCAGCTTTAGGCATATCATCTGCCGGAGCAATTCGCGTAGGTACTTCCGTCGGTAAACAGAACGTAAAGGAAGTAAGGAAAGCAGGCTTTACGGCAATAGCACTAGGTGCGTCATTAATGGCCACTTGCGGAGTGCTGTTTATTATTCTCCGCAGATTCTTACCGTCCCTTTATATTAGCGATCCTGCTACAATTTCATATGCATCGTCGCTTTTAATTATAGCAGCACTCTTCCAGATATCCGATGGGACTCAGGCGGTTGGGATAGGAGTATTAAGAGGATTGACAGATGTGAAAGGTCCTACCTTAATTACTTTTATTGCTTACTGGGTTCTGGCTTTACCTACAGGATATATTCTAGGCTTTACATTTCACTTGCAGGTTGTGGGTGTCTGGATAGGACTGCTGATAGGATTAACGGCTTCGGCAACTTTGTTAACTCTTAGGTTTAATAAAAAGAGCACGCATCTCATTTCCGTTTAAGAAAGAAATACAAATCCGGAATAATGGTTTTAACTAAACCACTACCCCGGATATATAAATTAAATACCGGAATAAATCCTATTTAATTAAAACGAACTTTTTTATGCCGTAAAATTCACCGGCTTTAATCCGGTAATAATATACTCCGGTCGATAGATTATCTCCGTTGAAAATAATACTGTATTCTCCGGCAGGCTTAATTTCGTTTACCAGTGTCTCCACTTTCTGCCCAAGCGTGTTATACACTTCCAATACAACAAAGGATGTAGAAGGTATTGAATATTTAATTATTGTTGCCGGATTAAACGGGTTTGGATAATTCTGCATTAACTTAAAGCTGCCCGGACTAATATTGTTTTCGCTTAGTACGGAAGTAACGATAGTGTTTTTGCCATTATCATAAACTATCTCGCCTCCCACAATAGTCATTTCAGCTTCTAAGCCGGTTACCTGGTTCGGAGTCAAATTATAAAGATCGAGAGACCAGATAACCAGGTCGGCAAATTTACCCGGCTCAAGCGATCCGGTAGTTGTTTCTGCAAAGCCCGCATAAGCAGACCCCATAGTGTGAACTCGAAGTGCTTCAGGCATAGTCAGCCGTTCGCTTTGGGTTAGCAGAGTTCCGGTAGTTGTCTTTCTAAATACAGAACCTGCGAACGCCCATTTCGGCTCCTGGTAAGGAGAAGCCGGCACATCGCAGCCGAAAGCCAAATGAATCCCCATATCCAGCATTGTCTTTAGCGGAAGTAGACGCTCCATTGTCGCATCGCTTGTTGCAGTTCTGAATCCGTCGCCGTACCAGGTAATCCACTGGGGTTGAGTTGAAAGAATTATATTGGCATCCTTCATCCTTTGAACTGCGGTTTGAGTCGGGAACAGGCCGTGTTCAATTCTATGTCTTGCATCCGGCCGCGGGTTTGCCCGCATAGCTTCTTCGAAGGCTGTTATTGTCATATCTATGCCCTGGTCGCCGCCTACATGCACTGCAACCTGAAGCCCGGTGTTATGCAGCTTCTTGATGATGCGGTTTAATTCATCTTGCGTGTGGTAAGGGTATGAAATTTCCGCAGCATACATAGATTTATCATAAAACAGCGTTGTCCTTCCGGATAAGCCTCCATCCATAGCAAGTTTCCATCCGGCAAATTTAAACCGTCCGGAGTCATAGTTTTTCAAATTTTTTAATACCGAATCAACTTCCTTTTCGGTATCTAAATACAAAAGTGCATACAAGCGTATTTTAAGCTTAGAGCTGTCTGCATATTGTTTGTATAATTGAATATCCTTAAGACTGCCGACTATTACATCCTGTACGGATGTATAACCTGCCTGAAAACAAAGCGACTGACCAATGTCAGTATCTGCAAATTTTTGCTCATCGGTTCTGTCGCCGTATCCAGTTGCATATCGGCCTACAAGATTTTCGGCCGGGTAATGGGAAAGAATGCCGCTCGGTTGGCCTGTACTATCGTGAATAATTAAGCTGCTAGGTGGATTAGGGGTGCTGCTGTCTATACCCGCTATACCCAGTGCTTTAGAATTTACGGCAGAATACTGACCGCTGCTGTGGCGCAGATAAACCGGATTGTTAGGAGTAACAGCATCCAGATCCCACCTGTCAATAGTTTCATCTTGTTTAAGTGTAAATCCCTGGTTGCCCGAGATCCAATCTCCGGGATTAATTGTTTTAACATACTCTCCAAGTACTTTCAGCAAGTCGGCTTTGCATGTAACAACCGGGTGTCTGATGTTAAGATATCCCGGCCAAAATTGAGCGCCGTAATACATCATGTGATAATGCGAATCGATTAGTCCTGGCGATACAGTCTTCCCTTTAAGATCAATAAGCCGGCAAGGTGAGCCTGCCATAGGAAGAATATCAGTATCATTTCCTAGGGCAAGTACTTTATCCCCCTTAACTGCTACTGCCTTGTAAATATGGTCCTGCGGGTCTACGGAAATTATTTTCCCGTTGTACAAGATCAAATCCGCTTTATCTTGAGCCGGTAAGAGCACAGTATAAGAAATGATCAGCGCTCCGATAAAAAGAATAATTTTAGTTACCATGGCATTCTCCTTTTATTTTTATAAAAAAGAAAAGTTGATTGCTTTTATCCTTTAACGGGTGCATCTTTAACTGCGACGTAGATTTGGGGCGTATACTTTTAAAAATAGCTGCTGTACTAGAATAGCGGATAGAAAATTTTTATTTTTTATTATGTTCCTAAAAATACTGGCATTAACCCACTTACTATTTTTTATCGCTTAAATGGATGCGGAGACTTAGTTTTCCATATATAACTTAATAATTAGTTCGTTAAAATGCATTAAAAATTTTTACTTACACAGAAAAATTTTTCGAAGGGTATTTAGTGAGGTGTAGACAAATATTTATTTAAGAAGTAATGCCGGTATAAAGAATACACCGGCATTTTTAATTTTGTTTAAAACTAGTTTTGAGTACCTGCTGCGGGAACTCCTATTACTTTGCTTCTCTCGATCGATTGAAGCGCCAGGTAATTATCTCCGAATTTCTTCAGGTTCTCCAGTTCGTTATCATATTGATCAAAGTGAACTTCTTCTTCGGAGACGAGGCTTTCAAACAACTGCTTTGAAACAGAGTCGGCATTTGCAGAACATTCATTGGCCCAAAGGTTGTATTCCTTAGCGCTTTCATCTTCCATTTGAGCGGCTATCTTAAGCATATCTTCCACTCTGTGAATTTTCCGTACTTCAGAGGAAGCATGCATTTCAACCTCACCTTTCAGAAATAAAATCCTGTCCGCCAATCTTTCTATGTGCAGCATTTCCTGTATAGCCGTTCGTTTAAAAAGGTTTGCAAGCAGGTCGTAGCCCTCATCATCGCAATGAAAATGGAAGTACATATACTGGTGTACTGCGGAAAGTTCGTCTGCTACTGCTTTATTTAGCAACTCTATACTTTTTGTATGCATTTTATTTCTTTCCTTAATAATGTTAAAAATTTATACTGTAAAATAATGAATTCTCTACAAATTCACAGATCGTAACCAATACTAACGGAAAAGATATCATATTTTGTATCTTCACTAAAAAGCATGTTTAAATTCGGGTTGGGCAGTCTGGTGTAATCTGCAAGTAAATTTAACGGCAAATTTACCTTAAACAATTTCTTAAACGGGAAATAAAAACCAACTCCGTAAGTGAATTCGGATATTTTACTTTTTTCACCATTCACAAATGGACCTGGAGCGTTTGTGTAAAATATCCTCCACGTAATTTTATAAGTTCTAGAATGGAAAGTTCAGCGCCTAAATTTATCGACGAATAGTATTTCGAGTTAATAACGTCTTGGTAATCAATTGAGAAGCGAATATCGAACAATGAGAAATCATTATAATTGATTGAGCTTGATTCAATTTCATAAGCGGCACCTGCTCTTAATATTGAAGGCGGCGCTCTTAACGACTTCATTTTCTACTTTTGAATTTATGAGATTGGTAATGCTTATTCCAAAATCCAGGTTATAAGTGTTATTATTTTTTATCGTCAATCTTTTAATGAAGCCTGCGTCTAGAAAGAATGAGTTGTATTCATCATATCCAAATTGATCGAAATAATAATTTATATTAACTCCTATGCCGGTCATCTCCGGTATTTGTACAGCATAGGAAGAAGTAAACAAATACATCTTCGGTATAATTTTTACGTTGTAATAATACATTTTATTATATATGCTATACTCTTGACCGAGAGAATAATATTTAACGTTTAACGCAAAAGCACCGGCTTTACCGGGATTAAAGTAAACACCGTAATTACTTAAAAAGGCTTTCGGCTGTTCCTGATGGCCGGGGGTTAGCAAAGAATAATTAAATCCATAACCATTATACAATGTTATAGAGGCCGGGTTTAAATATGCCGAATAAGCATCGCCGAAGGAAGTTACAGAACCTCTTCCTAGCGCTTCGGCCCTTGCATTAGTTTGCTGCTGTAAAAAGAAGTAACTTTTATAACCGTTGTAAGTTTGGCAAAAAATAATTTTTTGAAGAGATAAAATAACCCCGGTTATAAAAAATAATTTATTCACGGCTTCCCTTATAATATCCCAATTGTAAACACGATAGCCCCGTCGTTGTAATCGTTGAATGAAATTGTATAACCGAGTTCAATTACTACCTGGAAATTATACGTATGCAGCAGCCTTAAGCCGGTATTTAAAGACAGTTCAAATCCGTCCGTACTTTTTTCCTCATGTGAGTTCTGAGTGTAATAATTATACTGGGGGGAATCATGGGAAATCCAATGAAATCCGAAAGCGCCGCCGATATACGGACAAATATCTTTCTTCGAGAATAAGTAATCACCGTAAATATTCATTGCAAAGCCTTTGCGCGCAGCCAGCAGCATTCCTACGGCAAATTTTTCCAGCTCATAGTCCAGGCGGAAATCAACTATAAAGCTTTTATCTACGTTATCGTACCCATTCTGGGGATAGAGATAGCCGAATGAAATGCCAAAGTTTTTTCTAGAAGACCTTCTTAATGACTCTTCAGATTCCCCCTGGTAAATCTTGCCTACTTCGGCGTTAGCTGAAACAGAAGTAAGATTAACCGTACTAATTGCAATTCTTTCCATTACAGGCTGTAAATCTTCTATGCTTATTGCCGTTACCTGGTCCAGCAAAACGTCCTTCCCGGTATTTACATCAACAACAAAGTACTGCACAACAATCTTGTTGCCAAGAACCGATAACTTGCATCCCAGCACTCGGTTTGCGTTTACAACTTTACCGATAGCTGCTGCGCATTTACTGTCCATACATTCTAACGATTTAATATATTCCTTCAGTTGATTTGAAGTAACTACTTCAGTCTTATTTTGCTTTTCGAGTGCGAGCTCCAGTATAGATTGAACTGTGCCAACCGAAATAGAATCAATTCCATTTGAATTTAAAGGCAGTACTGCAATCTTAACGTTGGAAGTATCCTGGGCTGAAGCATTAATAACGGCTAAAAAAAAGAAAAACGAAATGAAGACAGGTATATGGTAATTTTTCACTTGCTCACCCTTTCTTAAAAATCAAAAGACAGTTCCCGAACCCTTTTATTTTGTTGTCACTAACTTCAAAAATAAAGGAATTAAAGTCAATGTTAAAGCATGGGCATATTCAGTAATTTCCCACGAAAATATTTTACTCATATCTTAAAGCTTCTATCGGGTCCAGGTTTGCAGCTTTATAAGCCGGATAAGTACCGAAAATAACTCCTACAATAATGCAAATAGACAGGCCTAAAATAACCCAGTCGTACGGAATAGCTGAGGAAGCGTTTAAGAAGCTCCCGGCAAGGTTGCCTATACCTATTCCGAGAAAGATTCCGATTACCCCGCCGATGCAGCATAGAGTTATGGCTTCCGCAAGAAACTGGAATAAGATATTCGACTTTCGGGCGCCGACTGCCTTCCTAATTCCTATTTCCCGCGTCCGCTCGGTTACGGAGACAAGCATAATATTCATTATGCCTACGCCAGCAGCCAGCAATGCAATTACAGATATAATTAATGCGCCTATCTTAACTCCGCCGGTAATATCATTTACCTGTCCGAGCAGGGATTCGTTGCTGAATATCTCAAAATCGTTTTCCTGGCCCGGAAGCACTTTTCGGATAGTTCTGAAGAATCCGATTGCCGATTCAATTGTTTCGTCATAATCTTCTGCAAAATTGGACATGACTGTAATGTTAATGCTTCTGGAATATTTTCCGTACATATTCTGAAAAGTTGAGATGGGAATGACTGCATAATTATCATGGCTTTGCCCGAACAGCTGCGGTTGTCTTTCCATTACGCCAATTACAATAAAAGGCTTTTTATCTATTCTGATTATCTGACCCAAAGGATTTATATTCGGGAACAGAAGATCGACAATATCTTTGCCGATTATGCAAACGTCGTTTGAGTATTTAACATCTATATCCCGTATATCCCTGCCGTCGGCAACTATCCAATTATTGGTGTTCATTGCCTCGGCAGTAATTCCTGCCAGTGCAATATTGGGATTGGATTCAATATTGCCGAATTTAACTATAACGCCGCCCTGCCATTGCTCGGCGCCAATGTATTTAGCCTGCTTCAGCATATCCTTCAGCCTGTAATAATCTTCCAGAGTAATATCTTTCCTATTCCGGTACCTTTGCCACGAATCGTGTCCGCCCGTGTGTAAGATCGGAAATTTTTGGATTTGAAAAGTATTCTTGCTGAGTAAGGAAAGACCGCTTTCTATGCTGGACTGCAGCATTGTTATTATAGTAACAATAACAATTATCGAAAATATTCCCACCACAATGCCGAGAATTGTTAAGAAAGTCCTGAGGCGGTTTGTTTTCAAAGAATCTAAAGAGACGAAAAAGATTTGACTTAGTTTCATAATTTCACTTCATTTTAATGCTTATAATTAAAATTAATTAAACCATAAAATGACCGGAGAATTAGAACAGATCAAATACTACAAACTTTTTGGGAAGCTATAGATCATTCATATCTCAAGGCTTCAATGGGATCCAGGTTTGCTGCCTTGTACGCCGGGTAAGTACCAAAGATTATACCTACAATTAAGCACATGCTTAGACCTATCATCACCCATAAATAAGGTATAACCGTTACCGCATTTAAAAATGATCCGGCAAAATTACCAATGCCGATTCCTAAAATAATTCCGATTACACCGCCGATTAAAGATAGTACGACGGCCTCAAAAAGGAACTGCAGAAGAATTATGTTCTTCCTGGCGCCTACTGCTTTCCTAATTCCTATTTCACGTGTTCTTTCGGTAACGGAGACGAGCATTATATTCATAATGCCTACCCCGGCGGCAATTAAAGCAATAATAGAAATTACCATTGCGCCTATTTTTACTCCCGAAGTTATATCATTTATCTGGGCTATAACCGATTCGTTGCTGAATATCTCAAAATCATTTTCATGGCCGGGTAATATTTTGCGTATCGTTCTCATGTAGCCGATAGCGGATTCGATTGTAGCGAGGTAATTTTCCTTAGAAGTGGACATCACAGTAATATCCACATCCGAATTTCTTCTGCCGTAAACCGATTGAAAGGTTGTAATGGGGATAACGATATAATTATCCTGCGTCGAGCCGAATATGTCCGGCTTCTTCTTAAGAACACCGATAACTTTGTAAGGCTTGCCGTCAACTCTAACTTCCTTACCGACAGGATAGATTTTGTTAAAAATCTTATCAACAATATAATGCCCTAGTACACAAACATGATCTCCGTATTCAATTTCTTTTAATAGGAACTCACGCCCGTCTTCAATTTCCAGATTAAGTGTCTTGTATACTCCTTGAGTAACCCCGACTATATATGTATCCGGGTTAGTTTCCCAGCTTCCGAACTTTACCACCTTGCCGCCGTCTCCCTGAAATGCACCCATGCATTCAACATTTTGCATCATACCTTCCAGCCGGTAAAAATCTTCAAGCGTTATATCTTTTCTGTTCCTGTATTTAAGCCACAGGTCATGACTCATTAAAGCAGGAAATTTCCTTATCTCAAACGTATTCTTGCTTAGGAACTGCGTCCCTTCTTCAATAGTACTTTGAAGCATGGAGATAATCGTCATTATAACAATTATTGAAAAAATGCCGACTACAACTCCGAGAATAGTTAAAAAAGTTCTCAGCTTATTTGTCTTAAGAGATTCAAACGAGACGAAAAAAATCTGGTTTATTTTCATCGAACTCCCCGCTTATCTAAATTAACAAAATAATTTATTTAAATAGAGTATTTATCAAGTTCAACTTGTGTCTAAAATAATCATAGAGAATAAAAAAAACAACTAATTATACATGAATGGAAATTTGATAGTTTGGAGATGGAAAAGAGAACTTAGACTACTTCTAAGACCGGTCTTAACCGGCCTTAGAAGGATATGCAATTTACTCGTAGCGCAGCGCTTCTATCGGGTCTAGGTTGGCGGCCTTATACGCCGGATAAGTACCGAAGACAACCCCAACCATTAGACACAAGGTGAACCCGATAAGGATCCAGTTAACAGGTATTGCCATCTGGGCGTGAAGGAAACTGCCGGCCAGGTTGCCTATACCTACACCAAGGATTATCCCGATAAGTCCGCCAGTTAAAGATAGAACCACTGCTTCAATAAGGAATTGAAGCATTATAAGTTTTTTTCTCGCGCCGATTGCTTTCCTAATTCCTATCTCTCTTGTTCTTTCGGTAACCGAGACGAGCATGATATTCATAATGCCAACGCCGGCTGCAATTAAGGCGATAATAGAAACAACTATCGCGCCTATCTTTACTCCGCCCGTAATGTTATTTATTTGAGCAATAACGGATTCATTGCTGTAGATGTCAAAATCGTTTTCTTTACCCGGCTGAATCTTCCTGATTATTCGCATATAGCCGGTCGCCGCTTCAATTGTCGATTCGTAATCATGCTTGTTGTTGGACATAACGGTGATGTCTATGCTTCTGTGCAATTTACCGAAGATATTCTGAAATGTTGTAATAGGAATTAATATGTTGCTGTCGCGGCTTCTGCCGAATAGCTGCGGCTGCCGTTCCAGTACACCGACGACTTTTACCGGATAGTTATTTATCCTTATTATCTGTCCTACCGGATTTATGCTGGGAAATAATTTATCCACAACGTCCTGTCCGATATCGCAAACGTCGTTGGAATATTTTATATCCAGCTCTCTTATATCTCTGCCGTAAGCGGCAGACCAATTATTAGTCTTCATTGCCTCTGAAGATATGCCTACAACTGAAATGTTAGGATTAGTTTCCTGTCCGTTATATTTAACAACCACGCCGTCCCATTCATCCTGCGCACCGACGTATTTGGCATTAGTAAGCATCCCCTTTAACCTGTAATAATCATCGAGTGTAATATCCTGCCTGTTCCTGTATTTTAGCCATGCGCTGCGCCCTCCGGTCATTATTGCCGGGAACTTTTCTATTGCGAAAGTATTTTGCCCTAAATCGGAAACGCCGTTCTCTATGCTCTTCTGCAGCATAGTTATTATAGTCATTATAACTATAATTGAAAATATGCCGACAACAAAACCGAGGATG
>JAKAJV010000066.1 GCA_021813585.1 Bacteroidota bacterium
GATGTGCGGGAAAAACTTGCTGCAATCAAGAATGATCTCCCTGAAGATATTGAAGAACCATTAATCCAAAGATACGATCCGGCAAGTTTGCCGATTATGTCGCTTACTGTTTCCGGCGAAAGATCGGTTAAAGATGTTACGACCTTTACTAAAAACGTAGTGAAAAAAAGATTGGAGAATATACCGGGAGTCGGTTCCGTAGACCTTGTTGGAGGAGCCGAGAGGGAGATAGAAATATCGGTGGATGCTTCGCGATTAAAAGCATACGGCTTATCCATTCAAGATGTTATTCAAAGTGTAGGCGCTTCTAATGTTGAAATTCCGGGCGGGAATTTGATTGACGGGAGGAGACAGGTGCTTTTAAGAACTATGGGCAAATATAAAAACGTAGATGAATTTAATAAGGTTATAGTGGCAAACCCGAAGGGGAAGGTCGTCTATCTTAATCAGATTGCAGAAGTAATAGACGGAGTTAAAGAACAAACAAGTTTAACCAGGGTTAACGGTAATTATGCCGTAGGTTTAAATATCATCAAGCAGTCCGGAAGCAATACGGTAAAAGTTGCCAGCGAAGTTAATAAACAAATTGAAAAGCTTAAGTTAGAAATGCCTCCGGATATAAAAATAGGTATAGCTAAAGATAACAGTATTTATATAAAAGATTCCGTTAACGATGTATTGTTCGATATTTTCTATGGCGGATTGCTTGCAGTTATAGTAGTCTATCTTTTCCTTGCCAATTTTAGAGCTACAGTAATAAGTGCGTTTGCTTTGCCTTCTTCAATTATCGCCAGTTTCATTGTAATGTATATGTTAGGCTTCACATTAAATATGATGTCTCTGCTTGCCCTATCGCTTGCAGTAGGACTTTTAATAGATGATGCGATAGTGGTAATAGAAAATATCTACAGGCATATGCATCAGGGTGAAACTCCCCTGGAAGCAGCAAAGTCAGCCTCTGAAGAAATAGGTCTTGCAGTAATGGCCACTACTTTTACGGTAGTTGCTGTATTCGTACCGGTCGCATTTATGCCGGGTATAGTAGGCCGATTCTTTTATCAGTTTGGAATTACGATTTCCGTTGCGGTATTGGTTTCCTTGTTTGTGGCTTTTACCTTAACCCCGATGCTGTCGTCCAAATGGCTTAAAAGAGAAGATGAGTCTTTATCCAAGACAGGGAATATACTTCAGAGAATTCTTTATTATTTCAATCATTTTTTTGAAATTCTTAGTATTAAATATAAATCGGCTTTGAATTGGGCATTAAGACATAGAAAGACGGTTATTTTCAGCTCAGTAATAGTTTTTATCTTCAGTTTAATGTTGATGGGGGTGCTGGGAAATCAATTTTTTCCTGAAACGGATGAGAATGAATTTAATATAACAGTAAATGCTGCGCCCGGCAGCTCCCTTGAACAGACAGGCGATATCTGTTCGCAAATTGAAAAAAAATTGGAAAGTTATCCTGAAGTTAGAACGATACTAACCACTATCGGTGCCGGCAACGATCCGGTTACTAAAGCAAATATCTTAGTTAAACTGGTAAATAAAAAAGAACGTAACAAAAGTGATAAGGTAATAATGAATGAATTAAGAAATCAGCTTAAATATTTGCCGGGAGCTAACTTAGGATTTGGAGTTCAAGGAGGTCCTGGCGGCGGCGGAAAGCCTGTTTCCTTTAGCGTTAGGGGCGATGATATGAATAAATTGAAACAATATGCAGATAAAGTTGAAGCAATCATACGGTCGACACCAGGAGCAGTTGATGTCGAAAGCAGCCTTGAAACTTCTAAGCCAGAAATTAAATTACTGATTGATAGAGAAAAGGCATCTGATTTAGGTGTGAATCCTTTATTGATAGCCTCTACGGTAAGAGCGATGGTAGATGGTTATGTAGCTTCTAAATATCAAGTAGGCGATGAGCAATATGATGTCCGTGTAAAACTGGATAAAAATGATAGAAAGAATATTACTAATATTTCTGGCCTAATGTTAAAAAGTAATAAAAAAGCTCAAGATGGAAGCTCGATAATTGTCCCGGTTACAGATGTAGCAAGAATTTCGGAAGGTGTAGGTCCTTCTCAAATTAACCGTTATGCTAGACAAAAGGAAATAAGAATCGAAGCGAATCTTTCCGATAGATTACTAGGAGATGTATTGGCTGCAGTAAAAAAAGAAGCTTCAAAAATTAAATTCGAGCCTGGATATTCTGTTAGCGTTGTTGGGGAAGGACAAATGCAGGAAGAATCTTTCGGCAATATTCTCCTTTCGCTAATGCTGGCAATTGTTTTTGTATATATTGTCTTAGCCGCACAATTTGATAGTTTTGTTCATCCGTTTTCAATAATGCTTGCACTGCCCATGGCAATTATCGGCGCTGTAATAATGCTGTTGTTTTTCGGAAGCTCTGTGTCTGTTGTATCTTTAATAGGAATTATAATGCTTATGGGATTGGTTACAAAGAACGGAATATTATTAGTTGATTATACAAATGTTTTAAGAGGAAGAGGTATGTCCAGGTTCGATGCTTTGCTTCTGGCGGGTCCTACTAGGTTACGCCCGATTCTAATGACGACCTTTGCTATGATTTTCGGTATGATGCCCGTTGCGCTTGCTTTAGGTGAAGGAGCAGAGTTCCGGGCACCGATGGGACAAGCTGTAATTGGCGGTCTCATTACTTCCACGTTTTTAACACTGTTAGTTGTTCCCGTCGTTTATACAATTTTGGATGATATATCATCGATGAAGTTTTTTGTTTTAGTTAAAAAACTTGTTCCGGTAAAACGGAATAATAAAGTCTTACCAGAGTTAAATTTTCAGAAGTCTTCAAATATTAAAAATAAATAGACGGTGTTTTATGAAAATAATGTTTATAGTTTATCATGATATTCTTGAAGATAGAGTATCTAGCCTGCTGAATAAGCTGAATATTGATTATTATACCGAATGGGAAAATGTAAAAGGAAAGGGGCATTCATCCGATGCGCATCTAGGTACCAGAACATTTCCGGGGTATAATATAGTCAGAATGGTTGCCTTTCAAAACGAAGAGTTAGTTGAAGAATTTACTACAGGAATTGATGACTTAAACAAAATTGCTTTAAGGGAAGATGACCGCATAAGAGTATTCCAAATACCGCTTGAAAGAATTATATAAATAATATTAACTATAAATTTTTTAACGCAGTTTCTGTTTTTATCTCATATATAATATTACCTGACCGCGCTATAATTTTTTAACTTCCCTTAGCCCACACTTAATTTTCGTACTAAATGTTCGATAATCATGTTAGTCTATTCAGACTTTTTTTTATTATAGCCGAACAAATAGAATATAAATTCTTATTAAAGAACATTCATAAGTATTCCGTGCAATAAATATCTGTTATTTGCGGAGATTATTAAACCTGCTCCATTATATAAATTGCAGAATATTGTGCAGATGTTTATTAATACGGGACAAATTGCAGAGACTAAAATATAAATCAGTAATTTTTTCATTGAAAGGTTGGTAAAATTTACATTTTCACTAAGAGCGGATTAGATAAATATAATATTATTAAAGGTATTTTGAATTAAATATCTTGGAATAATAATTGAAGATAAAAATAGTTACTAAAACTGAGTTAATAATTTTGCAGATGGTTATAAATGGATTTTAAACGAGAATATCTTGAGGACATTATAACGATGGTAGTAAACCTTAAGAGAGCTACTTTTCTAGAGGCTGGCCAATTTAATGACGTACTTGTTGAAGAGATAGGAAATGGCTATAGAAAATTTATAGTTGACTTATCCTCTTGTACTTTTGTTGATCCGATATTTGTAGGCGTTTTAATAATGACGTTAAAAAAATTATCCGCATTAAAAGGGAGCCTTAAAATAATTATACCGGAGATTGGATTTAATCTTGAAAAGAGTACTATGAATTCGTTGAGAATATTTGAGACTTTTAGGTCTAAGAATAGTGCGGTTGAGAGTTATAAAGAGAAATTTACGGTTCAATACGAGGGAAATGACCATTCGATCGGGATATCGCCCCTTGCTTCGTTCAGTATGTAATATAGAAAGACAAATTATTTATTAGCAACCTTATCGTTGAAGAACTTTTATTATCTAGGATTGCCGAAGTGAAAACCACGTTCATCTTCCCAGCCGAATTCCGAAGTTTTAACGAAATGCATCAGGATTACTCCAGAGACGACCGATACAACCAAATAGATTAAAATTATACTTAACATAACTTCACCCTTTTTTAGTCCTTCAATTTATTATTTTAATTTTTCTCCAAGTAAATCAAATATCAGACCAGGAAATTTCATTACTAAGATTAATTTTAATTCATCCGCATGAGTTAAAAAATCTGCCAAATTTTTAAAATATCGCAGATTTTTTAGAAATTTTCTGGATCATTAAATTTTTTCAATTATTTCGTCTTTTACATTTTAAGTAAAAATTACCGGTAAAATAAGAATACTTACCAGTAAAGAATACGTAAATTCAATTCTATTATCGACTTAAATTTTCGTTTTTTAAGATTACAATACATGCTTATTTAATATCCGCAGGGTAATCTATAATGTAAAATTTAATTTGGTAAGTTTTATTGTATAATCATGTCTGCCTGTTTATATTTACAAGCATGCTTTGCTTCAACAATTAATGAAAATAACAACATTACTATTATGAAGACACGAATAATTTTAGAGACTAATTTTCCTAAATTGAACTTGGTGAAAAAGGGAAAAGTTAGAGACATCTATGATATGGGAGAAAATTTCCTTATTGTATCTACAGACAGATTATCTGCCTTTGATGTAATTATGGCTCAAGGTATTCCATATAAAGGTCAGGTGCTGACAAAAATTTCGGAATTCTGGTTCAAATTTTCGAACAGTATAATAAAAAATCATCTTATAACCACGGATATTGATGAGTTCCCTAAAGAATGCAAAGAGTACTCAGAAGAGTTAAGGGGTAGGGCTATGCTCGTTAAAAAGGCTCAGGTTATTCCAATCGAGTGTATTGTGAGAGGTTATATTTCTGGTTCGGGCTGGAATGATTATAAACGCACCGGGGAAATATCCGGAATAAAGCTGCCTGATGGCTTATCCGAATCGGAGATACTGCCGGAGCCGATTTTTACCCCATCAACTAAAGCCGAAATTGGTCTTCACGATGAAAATATTTCTATTAAGGATGCTGAAAAAATTACTGATAAAACTACAATAGAAAAAATTAAATTTGCAACCTTAAAAATATACACGGAGGCTGCAAACTTTGCCCGGGGTAAAGGAATTATTATTGCTGATACTAAAATGGAATTCGGTTATTATAATAACGAAATAATATTGGTAGATGAGCTTCTTACGCCGGATTCTTCCAGATTCTGGCCGCAGGCTAAATATAAAAAAGGCGGCGCACAGGAAAGCTACGATAAACAGTTTGTAAGAGATTATCTCTTGTCAATAAATTTTAATAAGCAACCCCCTCCGCCGCAGCTCCCCGAGGAAATAATTCATAAGACAAGTGAAAAATATCTTGAAGTATTGTTCGAGCTTACGGGTGAAAAAATTTCATAAATGATTCCTGTTGAGATAAAAATTAATAAACAGAAAAATCTGTTTATTAAGTGGGACGACGGCTACGAATCGGAGATAGAACTTGTTAGAGTAAGAAGAGCTTGTCCTTGTGCTACTTGCACTTCATTCTTGGAAAATCAAAGCACAATGTTTATTCCTTTATTCAGCTCCGATCAGGTAGCGGTCTCTAAAATTGTTGAAGTCGGAAGCTATGCGATAGGTATAGTTTGGAAGGACGGTCACAGTACCGGCATCTATGAGTTTCCGTATCTAAGAAGTTTGATGCAAAAATAATTTTTTCAGAGGATTATGGTACTTCCAAATCAGCTTACAATACTTAGAATTATTTTGACTCCCGTTTTTTTAGTCCTATTTCTTTCGGGCAACCCTTTACTGAAGCAGATTTCGTTAGGAGTTTATATAATTGCCGCGCTCACCGATTGGTATGACGGCTGGCTGGCAAGAAAATTCAATTATATTACTGCATGGGGTAAATTCTGGGATCCGCTTGCGGATAAAATTCTAACTTCGGCGGCTTTTTTAGGATTTGTAATTCTAGGTATTATTCCATTGTGGATGGTTATAATTATTGCTGCAAGGGATTTTTTGGTTACCGGCTTTCGTGCTTATGCAGATTATAGAGGCAGATCGTTCCCGACGAGTTATTATGCAAAGTGGAAAACATTTATACAAATGGCATTTTTATATTATTTATTAATTGTAAACGTGGGGCAAAATACCGCTCAGATATATTCCGGCAACGAAAAGCTGTTCACTATTTTAACCAACCGGGTATTCATTTATTATGCGATGCTGTTTGTAACGATTATTACTTTTCATTCCGGTATTACTTATTTATATAAAAATCGAAAATTAATCGTCGAGATGTTTAACCGTGAAAATTAATTTTTTCGAAAAATTAATAGGCTCTGGGTTTTATACAGGCTATATACCTTATGCATCCGGAACGTTCGGGAGCCTGGCCGCTCTTTTAATTTACTTAATTCCGGGTTTCGAAGATCCTTTCATATTGATTCCATCAATAATTATTTTTACTTTTTACGGCATATATATCGGAAGTAAGTTTGAAATGGTATATGGAGTAGATCCCGCTGAATGTACCGTTGATGAAGTGGTCGGTATGTGGATTTCTCTTTTATTTGTACCCAAGGAAATGGGATATTTACTGGCTGCTTTTTTAATCTGGCGGATATTGGATATACTCAAGCCATTCCCGGCTAGGCAAATGGAAAAATTGCACGGCGGCTTAGGTATAATGATGGATGATGTAATTGCGGGAATATATGCGCTTATTTTGATTCATTTAATAATTTTTATTCCGTCTAAGTTTATTTTCAAATAATAGGAAGAAAATGAATGCTCATATTGTTACTATAGGAGATGAAATATTAATTGGGCAGACCTTAAATACAAATGCAGCTTATATTGGAGAGCAACTAGTAAACATCCAGGTAAATGTAAAGAAGACTTCCGTTGTCGGCGACAATGAAGAAGCAATTATTAAGGAATTTAAGCAGTGCATGGATGAAAACGATATTGTTGTTGTTACCGGCGGACTAGGTCCTACTCACGACGATGTAACCCGTAAGTGTGTGGTTAATTTCTTCCACACGGTACTTGTAATGAATAATGAGGTGCTTGAAGATATTAAGGCAAGATTCAAAAAAAGCGGTAGAGAGCTGACTGTAACAAATCAGGATCAGGCGCTGGTGCCCAAGATTGCCAAGCCTATCAGAAACTCGCTTGGCACTGCACCCGGAATGTGGATTGAAAAAGACGGGAAAATATTTGTAGTTATGCCCGGCGTTCCGTACGAAATGAAGGCGATGATGGAATCTTTTGTTATTCCGAACCTTAAAGACAAGCTAGGCGAATTGGAATTACTTGAAAAGCGCGATACTCTTTTAACAACCGGTATACCGGAATCAGTTCTTTATGAAAAGCTCGGGAACCTGGATGACCTGCTTGAAGGCGCAAAGCTTGCATTTCTACCGAGTCAATTCGGAGTAAAATTAAGGATTACCGTTAGAGAAAAAGATGAAGAGACGGCGGCAAATAGAATATCTGCAATTGAACAAAAAATTAGGAGTAAGGTCGGAAGGTTCATCTATTCCAGCCAGGATGAATCGCTCGAACAAGTTGTTGCAAGGCTTTTAATCGATAGAGGAATATCCTTGGCGGTGGCTGAATCGTGCACTGGCGGATTAATATCTAATTTGCTGACGAACGTAAGCGGCAGCAGTAAATTTTATGAGAGAGGAATTATATCCTACAGCAATGCCTCCAAAGTAGAAATTTTGCGTGTGAACGAAGATACCATTACGCAGTACGGAGCGGTTAGTATTGAAGTAGCCAGGCAGATGGCAGAAGGAGCGAAATCCACCAGCGGCACAGACCTGGGGCTTGCTGTTACCGGTATTATGGGGCCTACCGGCGCCAGCGTTGATAAACCGGTGGGCCTTGTTTACATAGGGCTATGCGACGACAAAGTCTGTACTGCAAAAAAATTTATTTTTGGAGACGACAGAATTATAAACAAGCAGAGAACGGCACAAACCGCTCTGGATATGCTAAGAAAATATTTGTTAGGTATTTCGCTAGATGATTAGGTTATTTGTAGCTCTTAAAATCCCGTTTAATATTAGGAATGAAATTACCAGTCTAAGAAATAAAGCTTTTGCTAATTACAATCAATTTAAATGGGAGCCGGAAGATAAAATTCATTTGACGCTTAAGTTTATTGGCGAAGTAAAAGAAGAATTAACAGAGCCTATTGCCAAGTCGCTTAAGTTTGTTGAAAGTTACGATAGATTTTATTGTACTCTGAAAAACTTTTGTTTTTTTTATAACAAAAACGAGCCTAAAATTCTGTGGATGGGACTTAATATTGGCAACGAAATAATAAACCTTGTTGAAGAGATTAATAATGAGCTTGAAAAATTTTCTATTCCGCCCGATAAAAGAAAATTTCAATCTCATCTTACCATAAAAAGATTAAAAGGCAATGAGGGAAATAATTTTGTAAAAAGCTTCAAAGACTTTAGGGTGCCTGAGATAAGATTCTATTCAGGCGAAATAGCTCTTTATAAAAGTGAGTTATTTCCTTCCGGCTCGAAGTATACTGAAATTGAAAATTATAAATTAAAATGATTTGGAGGAAAAATGAGTTCCGATAGAGAACAAAAGCTAAAAATTATTGACGATGCTATTGCGAGTATAGAAAAGACGTACGGCAAAGGCTCAATTATGAAGTTGGGTGACGGCGTAATAAACGATGTTGAATCAATTTCTACCGGCGCTCTTTCGTTAGATTATGCTTTGGGAATCGGCGGCGTTCCGAGAGGCAGAGTAACTGAAATATTCGGGCCTGAATCCAGTGGTAAGACAACCCTGTGTTTACACATTATTGCCGAAGCCCAGAAGACCGGCGGGCTAGCTGCGTTTATAGATGCAGAGCACGCCCTCGATGTTAATTACGCCAAGCGGCTCGGCGTGGATACTTCAAACCTTCTGCTATCCCAGCCCGATTTTGGGGAACAAGCCCTGGAGATAACCGATACGCTGGTAAGAAGCAACGCCCTTGATATAATTGTTATCGATTCGGTTGCCGCGCTTGTACCGAGGTCTGAAATTGAAGGTGAAATGGGGGACGCAACTATGGCTGTACAGGCCCGCCTAATGTCGCAGGCTTTAAGAAAACTGACCGGGGCAATTTCAAAATCGAAAACATCGGTAATATTTATTAACCAGCTTAGAAGTAAAATAGGCGTCATGTTTGGTAATCCTGAAACAACAACCGGAGGTAATGCTCTTAAATTTTATGCTTCGCTTAGATTGGATATAAGAAGAATTGCCGCTATTAAAGACGGCGCCGATGTAATTGGCAACCGGACGCGCGTAAAGATTGTAAAAAGTAAGGTTGCCCCGCCGTTCAAGGAAGTAGAGTTCGATATCCTGTATAATGAAGGCATAAGTAAAACCGGAGACCTGTTGGACCTTGCTGTTAATATGGGAATAATAAAGAAGAGCGGCGCCTGGTTTACTTACGATGAAGACAGGTACCAGGGAAGAGAACAGTTCCGGCAAAAGCTGACCGAGCTGCCCGATCTTTGCAAAAAATTGGAAAAGGAAGTTAAGCTGAAACTCGGAATGATTAAAGAAGATGCCCCTGCAGCCGATGAAAAGCAGACATCGAAAGAAAAAAAGTCGGTGAAATAACCTTAGCCGGATTGTATGAAAGTTGAGCGGATAGTTAAGAAGGATGAGAAGAATGTAACTTTGTTTCTAGACAACAACGAGAAATTGTTCCTTTCGTACGAAGTGTTTTTAAAAAGCGGTCTTAGGAAAAACGATGATATTCCTGAAGACCGCATTTCTTTATTGATAGATGACAATAAAAAATATTTCCTTAAGCAAAAGGCTTTTCGGTATCTGGGCAGACGACATCACTCATCTTACGAACTAAAATTAAAGCTTAAACAAAAAAATTACGACAGCGAACTAATTGAAACTATAATTGAGGAACTGGAAAAAGGGAATTACATTAACGATTACGAATTCGCAAAAATATATTCTGAAGAAAATATTAGAAACAAGTTGTGGGGAAAGCGAAAAATTGAAGCAGAGCTGATAAAGAAGGGAGTGGAAAGAAGCATAATTGCACGGGTGGTTAATGAATGCTTCCCTGCAGAAAATGAAATTGAAAAAGCGATAACTTTATGTGAAAAAAAATTGAGGACACTTAAGAGCAGAAAAATAAAAGACGGGAAATTAATACCAAAATTAATTTCATTCCTTATTTCAAGAGGCTACGATTACGAGATAAGCCGCACGGCTGCAGAAAAAGTTTTTAATAATGTTAATGGCGATTTTTCTTAATTAAAAAAATTTTTTCCCCCGTCGTTCTTTAAGCGGTATTCCTTTTTACTTTTAATTCAAGACTCATAATCATGCTAGAAACCGCGGGAATATCCACGCTGGCTGCAGCTTCTTTTAAATTAAACCACTTTCTTTTACGCCTGTCTTTTTCCGGATAATCATCGAGAACATCTATTACTTGCATAGCAAAAACTTTAACATGGCATAAGCCGATCGATTTCAAGTTCTCGAAAGCGCCTAATTCGAAAGTTTCGTTTGCGCCTATAATACCGGCCTCTTCAAGCGCTTCCTTCTTTGCGGATTCGAAGGCGGATAAATTAAATTCGATATAACCCTTGGGAATAATCCATTTCTTCTTTTTAAGGGAAGTTATTAAAAGAATTTCCAGTCCATCCGGAGTCTTTCTGTACGGAATGACGCCCGATTGATTAAAATTGAATTCAAGCTTCAAACCGGTTTCCTTTACTAGTAAACATTTTTGTTTTTGCCGAGAGAAATTTTTTCCGCTTTCAAAATATCCATTATAACATCATCAATTACAACGGGCATTTTTTTATCGTCTATGTTTACTACAACATAAAATCCTTTTAAGCTTCCGGTTGATACAAACGCATTGAATAATGCCGCCTGGTTGCTTACAAGTCTAGAACCGTCGAACTCTGACCAGATTTCACCGGCGCATAAGCATCCCAGCGTCGGTGTGTTCGGATAATACGGCTGTCCGTAATAAAAGGAAGGATCGATTGTTGTGCCGTGTGCAATAATTGCTGTGCGGCCTGCCTTGCCTGCGTAATACGTTCCCCAGATGGGGAAATAGCCGCGCCAAGATGCGGGTAAGATATTTGAGTATAGCTGTTGTGTCCAGGTGGTATCGCTCGGATTATCCTTATGAAAAAATAAAGCCGGGTTTGCTTCGTAAGGCATAACAAGTTGAATATTGGGCGTTCTGCCTATATCTACTAACTTGGAAGTATCTACTCCCTGTATTGAAAAAATACCCTGAGGAGTGTTCCCATTAGTTAGATAAAAAGGTAGGTTTGTTCTTGCACGCGCAAGCTGAGTTATATAAAAGATTGTACCATCGCCGTTGCGTACGAAACTGCCGTCGGGTCTTCTTATTACCGCTATCCCGGGGTAGTCCCTGTCTGTTCTTTGGAAGCTGAAAATAATTGTATTATCCGGGCCGTAATTTTTAGACAGCAGGTCGACCAGCGGCGGTCTTTTATCAACAAATTTTCCGGCCGGGTTTTTAAGATATGTTTGAAGCGATAGTAAAATCGGATTGTCGTTCCATCTGGGAAATTTTTTTTCAATTAGATTTATGAAAAACCGATTTTTATTATTAAAACTTTTGTTTCTAATCAGGTAGTTTATGCCCATTGCGAATATCTTTGCATTGGATGTAGACTGTACAACTTTAAATACTTCTTGTGGAAAATTATCCGGGTATAAAGCATAAAGCGCCTCCAGAAACGAACGCTGAAATTCCAAACTTCTGCTGCCAAACGAATCGAAAGCTTTTTTGAACTGCGGGACATATGCGGAACTATTATCGAGCGATATTTCCATCCCGTCGAAAGCCTCCTCCCAGTTTTTTTCGGTGGAATCCGAAAGCGGCAGGCTAAGGTTATGCCCGATTACATTTTCATAAAGATTTTTTTTGAAAAAGTCTCTTGCAGCCTTAGTAGTAGATGTGTCTATAACAGCTGTGCTTATCTTAGCCGGTGCATTATGAACGATGCACGAGGAATTAAGCAGCGCAAAAGTTATTGCCGATAAAAAGATGAATTTTTTGTTTTTCATTTGTTGTCTCGATTCATTTGGAAATTTCTACGCCGAATTCAAATATGGATTTCTCTCCGGGCATAATAAATACTTTTTCTATCAACTCGCTTCTATTGAATGCATTTGTTATAAACTGCATCGGCTCGATGGCAACGGAATTCCGCTTTCTCTGTGCCAGCGAATCCCCGGAAAATGCAAGTGTAACTCCGCCCTTTTGAAACAAAGTTATCTTCAATCCGTTTTCTTTATCTTGAATAGAGGCTCTGGAGAAACCGTCGTCTTCAATTAAGAGGTCTGAGAAGCAGTTATCCAGTACACTGCCGTTTATTCTTCTTCTTTCTTCTGGAACGCCGGCTCTAAAATCCAAGTCGGGAAAATTATCAACTCTGCCGTATGCTGCACCCTGCGGGAGCGGAATGTTTTTATCATCCAGAAGAATTATGCCGTCGGCGTTTAGTGTAAATATCAGGCTCTCAATGCCGTTATCCGATGTTTTAAAATACGGATGCCATCCTGTGGAAAACGGAGCCCGGCCTGTGCCTGCATTTTCGGCTGAAATTTGTATCGACAATTTTTCCGGCTGCAGTTTATATTTAACTTCAAGATCTAATGCAAACGGATAACCGTTAAATTTTCCCGGACGTATTTTGTTGTAGCTTAAAGCAACCTCAATTGAATTTTCCGATATGAAGACGTTGCTTACCGAAAAAGTTTCGTAAGAAGTAAATCCGTGAATAATATCAGTCCTCGGCGGAACGGGGTCTAATTTAAATTCGTGCCCGTTAACCGAATAGCGCCCGCCCGGAATTCGGTTCGCAAAAGGCATCATAATCCAGCAGCGCGCTCCTCTAGCTGCTTTCATTTCTTCAGGCGAAGCATAGCCGTCCAGAATATTGAAAGATTTTCCGTTTAAATTTATTTTATAACTTATTGGCGTAGCACCCTGCAGAGCAATTTCAAATTCATTGCCTTCAATTTCGTCTGCAAGCACTATTGTCTTATATTGGCCGAAAGCTCTCTCTAAGAATTTATATCTGCCCATAGAAAATTTCACCCTTTATTTTATCTCGTTAAAAAAAGCATGCTGTTTATTTACATTAGGTGCTAAGCAGCATTGTTAAATGCAAAAATCAAATTCGCAAAAATTTACCAAATAAATAAAGACAAAACTAAAAAAAATATTTTGTAAAATATAATAGCTAATGCCCGGCTTGACGAAAATTTTTTTTGCTGTAAAAGCTATTTTTACTTTTTATAATTTTGATGTAAGGAAAATATAGATTTAATTTATAAGCCGTTAAATAAAATTTTAATATAAGCGAATATCGATGACACTTCAGGAAAATATTTCACTAAAAAAATTTAATACTTTCGGTATTGATGTTAAAGCCGAATACTTTGCGGAAGTTTCGGAAATAAATGAATTGCTTGAATTATTAAATTCATCGGAAATTAAAAATCAGCCTTTTCTATTCTTAGGCGGGGGAAGCAATATTTTATTTACCGCCGATTTTAAGGGAGTTGTGATTAAATTAGCTATACCTGGTATTGTAATTATTGATGAAGACAGATCAACAATTCTGGTTGAAGCCGGCGCAGGAGTAGTCTGGCACGATCTTGTTCAATTTTGCGTTAATAAAAATTTTGGAGGAATTGAAAACCTTTCCTTAATTCCCGGTACCGCCGGCGCAGCTCCCATTCAAAACATTGGCGCATACGGACAGGAAATTAAAGATGTATTCGAAAGCTTATCCGGCTATTATTTGCAAGACGGTGCCGCCGGTAATTTTTATAAAGATAACTGCCGGTTTGGCTACAGGGATAGTATTTTCAAAAGAGAATTAAAGGGCAAATTTATTATTACGAAAATCAGATTAAGGCTTTCTAAAGATCCGGTATTAAACTTAAGCTACGGCCAGGTTAAGCAGGAAGTTGAGAAACTGAATTTGAAAGAGCTGACCGTGAAAGACGTAAGCCGGATAATTTGTTCGATCCGGAAAAGCAAATTACCCGATCCTTCCATAGACGGAAATGCAGGCAGCTTCTTTAAGAATCCTGAAATATCTTTCGAAAAGTTTTCCGGCCTTCAAAAAGAGTTCCCGGATATTCCAGGATATACTCAGGAGAAATCGGTTAAGCTCGCCGCAGGCTGGCTTATAGAAAAATGCGGATGGAAGGGAAAGAGAGTCGGGAACTCCGGCTCCCATTCCAAGCAGGCGCTTGTTCTTGTTAACTATGGAGGTGCAAGCGGCAAGGAAGTCCTGCAATTGGCTGGCGAAATAAAAAGCTCAGTATATAAAAAATTCGGCATCATGCTTGAAGAGGAAGTAAATATTATTTAGCCGGTGATCTAAGATATACAACTGCTCTCCGAATCTCTAAATTCCATCCGGCTTCTTGCTATTATTATTTTTCATTTTTAATTTCCAATAAAATAATAATTAAGGAATTATTATCCTGCCAAAAGCGGATCAACAAAAATACCGGAGAGTAAGATGGAAAATCCAAAAGATGAAAATC
>JAKAJV010000073.1 GCA_021813585.1 Bacteroidota bacterium
AGCTTGAGTGTCATACCCGCGAAAGCGGGTATCCAAGATGCGAAAATATGATAAAAAATGGATTCCCACTTTCGTGGGAATGACAATGCAGACATCAAAATGTATTCCTGCGTAACATGAGTTATTATTTAAAAATTAAAGTGAACGTCGACCCCACTTCTTTTTTGCTTTGTACTTTTATTTCAGCGTTGTTAATTTCGGCGTAGCTTTTTACAAGGGCTAGGCCGAGGCCGTTGCCTTCAAACTTGCGCGAATACCCGGTTGATTCCTGTACAAAAGGCTTAAACAGGTTTGGCATAAATTCTTCCGAAATCCCTATTCCTGTATCCTGTATATCGATGCAGACCCGGTTCTGGTTGTTTTTATATAGCCGGACATCGACTTTTCCTTTCTGAGTATATTTAATTGCATTGTCAATCAGGTTCTGCATTATCTGGCTAACTGTATATTCATCGCAGGTTATATTAGCGTCGTTTATTTTAAAAGTATACTTTAGTTCTAAATTCCTCATCGAGGCCGATCTCTGAAACTCATTAACAATACCCTTAACCGCCGGTCGAAGATCTACTTTCCTAAATACAGGCTCATATTTCCCGGCATGCAAAAGGGACATGTTCAGAATAAGATCAACCGTTCTGATGAGTCTCCTGCCGGCGGTTTCTATTCCGTCGAAGATAATTCTTTGGTCCTCGTTCATCTTTCCTTCAAAATCCATTTGTAAAAGCGAGGAGAAGCTCATTATAGTATTTAAAGGAGTTCGTATTTCGTGCGAAATTTGTGCGAGGAATTCGGATTTCAATTTGTCGGCTGCTTCGGCTTTTTCTTTTGCCAATATCAGTTCAGCCTCGTTTTTTTTCATTCTGGAAATATCCATCATAGCTCCAACCATACGAATGAAGTTTCCTTCCGCATCGTATACAAGGAAGCCTCGGTCTAGCACATAGGCATAACTTCCGTCGGATCTTTTAATCCTGTATTCACCGGACCAACAATTTTTCTTCCCGTCGATAATACTCTCGTAGCTTTGAACGATTCTATTCACATCCTCAGGGTGAATCTTGCTCAGCCAAAAGTCGTATTGCGTAATATCTTCATTTTCGTACGAGCCGAACAGTTTTGTAAAATTATCGCTCCACCATATCTTACCGGCAATGTTATCATAGTCCCAGATAACATCGTTAGCCGCTCTGGCAGCAAGTTCGAACCGCTCTTCACTTTTTTTAAGCTCTTCCTCGGCTCGTCTTATTTCTTTTTTGTCTTCAACTTCTTTAATAGCCCGGGAGATGGCGGGAACTAATCTGGCAAGGTTGTCTTTTATAATATAATCCGTAGCGCCGCGCTTTAGCGATTCGACGGCGCGTTCTTCTCCGATTGTTCCCGATACAAAAATGAACGGGACATCCGGGAGCTTATCTTTTGCCAATGCAAGGGCTTCAATTCCGCTGTAAGAAGGAATAGAATAATCGCAGAGAATAATATCGAAATTTCCGTCTTCCACTTCCTTAAAAAACTGCTGTCTGTTCGAGACTAACTTTATATTGCAGTCTATGCCTTCTTTCATTATTCTGGTGTGAATTAACTCTGCATCCGAAATGTTATCTTCCAGATGCAGTATAGACAAAGGATACATAATTCTTCTTTCCGTAAGATAATATGGTAATGTTATTTCTGTTGTATAAGATATTCGGATTAAAGGTGTAGAGAAATGTTTTATTTGCTTTAAAATCTGATGCGATAATAAAGTTTAGAAAAACTTTATTCCTAAAAGCTAGTTGTTCCGCATAGTAAACACCTTGGGCAGCTTTTCTCTTTTTTTGCATATATATTCCGGATAATATTTATAGATATTTCATCGCAATAATTAATTTTAACTATAAACGATAAAAATTTTCGTTTAGAGTAATATTGAAGCCTTAAGCAATATTCAGAGATTAAATAAGAATTTTGTTTCCGGGCGCTAAATTCTCTTTCGGTTCGAATATGACAAAAGACAGCTTCAATAAATTTTTATGAATTGCGATTCTATTAAATTCTAACTGCGGAAACGCTCCATATTCCCGCTATCCTTCTTCCTCAGGCAGGGATTAACTAAAATTTAATAAACTATCTCATATGCTTTTAAAAACTTAATATAAAAAAGATTTATTGTCAAATTCTTATAACTCTATAACAGTAAATGCATTAAAAGATCACAAATATAAGGCGGGCAGAATTAAATATATTTTAGGATAAATTATTTTTAATCTAAAGATTCCCGGGCAAGCAAGATAGTTTTTATTGTTTCCACAAATCGCTTTAAATCAAACGGTTTGGAAATATAATGAGAAAGACCTTTGGAAAGGAAGTATTCTTTATCGCCCTTCATTGCGTAAGCTGTAAAGGCAACTATGGGAACTGACTCGTAGCCTTTAAGCTGCCTTATCTGTTTTGTTGCATCGATGCCGTTTATGCCGTAATTCAATTTGATATCCATAAGAATCAGATCGTATTTGCCGGCTGCGGCCATTTCTACAGCGGTTTCTCCTTTTGTAGTAATCTCCAGGGTGCAAAATCCGTTCAACACATAATTTACTATAGAAGAACAAGATTCTTCATCTTCAACCAGTAATACTCTATACATATGGTATTTGTTAGTATTAAAAAAGAATTATGGTATAATTCAAAGAGAATATAACCGCTGTTAAATAAAACTTTTGGAAAAAATTTATGGAAAATAATAAAATATTTTTTATAGAATCAATTGAATTCTAAAAATTTCAATAATAACCTCTTAAGAGCGCGCATTTTTATTTTTATATTATTTTTGAATTAAATTGGCAAGTTTTTAATAAAAAACGGGTGTTTTTTAATAAAAATTACAGATTTTCAGATTGCTGAATTTCTTGACTTTCAGACCTTATATACATATTTTTTTCTTCCTATTTATTAACAATTATTTAAAAGGATTATGGCAGATACCTCAGATTTCAGAAACGGCTTAATTATTAAATTTAAAAACGACCTTTATTCTATAGTTGAATTTCAGCATGTAAAGCCGGGCAAAGGCGGCGCTTTTGTTCGCAGTACATTAAAGAATTTGCGCAACGGTAAAGTACTGGATAATACTTTTAGAGCAGGTGAAGGAATTGAGATAGTAAGAGTTGAACGGAGAAAATATCAGTATCTTTATAAGGATGGCGAATTTTTAGTTTGCATGGACCTGGATACTTATGAGCAAATCAATATTCCTGTTGAATACTTTGGCGAGGGTGCTAGTTATTTAAAAGAAAGTGAAGAGGTTGATATCTTATTTAACGGAAATGATATTATTTCAGTTGAAATTCCTATCTTCGTTAATCTTAAGGTTGTAGAAACCGAACCTGGCTTTAAAGGCGATACGGCTACAGGCGCCAATAAGCCGGCAAAGCTGGAAACAGGAGTTTCCATTAATGTTCCGCTCTTTATAAATGTAGACGACATTTTAAAAGTAGATACACGAACGGGGGAATATGTTGAAAGAGTAAAATCTTAAAAATAGGACAGATAAATGGATTTAAACCTCATAAAAAAACTTGTAAAGATTGTTGATACAAGTGAAATTACCGATTTGGAAGTGGAGGAAAACGGCTTAAGGATTAAGGTTGCTAAAAAGATTAGAAGCTTTAATGCATCAAGCCAGCCACAGGTACTAATCAGTCATCCTCAGGAAGTGATGCCGGCTGCTTCAAATTCTCCTGCGGTAGAGGCTGAAGTATCGGTGCATGAACCGTCTGCAAATCTGCACGAAATAAAATCCCCGATAGTAGGCACGTTCTATAGAGCGCCGGCACCGGATGCCGATCCTTATGTACAGATGGGCGATGTGGTTTCGGCCGGTTCGGTATTGTGTATAATTGAAGCGATGAAGCTGATGAACGAAATTGAATCGGATACCAGCGGCAAGATTGTAAAAATCCTTGTGGAAAACGGCAAGCCTGTTGAATATAATCAGCCTCTCTTTTTAATTCAGAAGAGCTGATTCTCATCTAAGATTTAGAGGTAATTTTGTTTAATAAGATTTTAATCGCAAACCGCGGCGAAATAGCTTTAAGAATTATTAGAACTTGTAAAGAAATGGGGATTAAAACCGTCGCAATTTATTCCGAAGCCGACAAAGATGCCCTGCATGTAACTTTTGCAGATGAAGCAGTGTGCATAGGACCTCCGGCAAGCAGGGACAGTTATTTAAAAATCCCTTTGATAATTTCCGCAGCCCAAATAACCGGCGCAGATGCGATACATCCGGGATACGGTTTCCTTGCAGAGAATGCCAGCTTCTCGGAAATATGCACCGAATCCGGCTTAAAGTTTATCGGGCCCACGCCGAAGATGATAAATGCAATGGGAGATAAGTCATTTGCCAAAGAAACAATGAGGAGTAATAATGTTCCTGTTATTCCCGGCAGCGACGGCATTATTGAAGAGCCGGGCGAAGGCAAAAGAATTGCCGATGAGATAGGCTACCCGGTAATAATTAAAGCCTCGGCCGGGGGAGGCGGTAAAGGAATGAGGATAGTTTGGGAGAGTAAAGATTTTGAGAGCGCATTTAGAACCGCAAAAATTGAGGCTGAATCCTCGTTCGGTAACTCCGATGTTTATCTCGAAAAATTTATCGAAAACCCTAGACACGTGGAAATCCAGGTAATGGGAGACATGTTTGGAAATGTTTACCATTACGGCGAAAGAGATTGTTCGGTACAGCGCAGGCACCAAAAATTAATTGAGGAATCTCCCTCCCCGGCTTTAGACCAATCGTTAAGAGAAAAGATGGGAGCGACTGCAATACTCGGCGCCAAGTCTGTAGATTATGAAGGCGCCGGAACTATCGAGTTCCTGCTGGACAAGCAAAAGAATTTTTATTTTATGGAAATGAATACCAGAATCCAGGTTGAACATCCCGTAACGGAATGGGTTTACGGCGTGGATTTGGTTAGACAGCAAATACTGGTTGCCGCAGGAGAAAAGATTGATACTCTTCCTCACCAGCCTACTGGGCACAGCATTGAGTTTAGAATAAATGCAGAGGATCCGGAATTCGGCTTTAGACCTTCTCCAGGCAAAATACAATCTTTACATCTTCCGGGCGGGCAGGGAGTAAGAGTCGATACGCATGTTTACGCTTCGTATTCTATTCCCCCTTATTACGATTCGCTTATAGCAAAATTAATTGTCTGGGGAAAGAACAGGAACCATGCTATTGCACGCGGTAAACGGGCCCTTGAGGAATTTGTTATTGAAGGCATTAAGACGACGATACCGTTTCATTTAAAGGTACTGGAAGACGAAAGGTTTGTCAGCGGTAATTTCGATACCGGTTTTTTAGAGCATTTTGATTTTAAATAGATAGGCAGTGCAGCCAAACATTTGGGCACTGTGTAGCATTAGTTTTTATTTTTTGCTTAATTTGATATAGATAATCCTGTTATTTAATGAATGATAATATAAAAATTTAAAATTACTTAAAGAGGTTAAAATGAATTTCCCGGATAATTTAAAATATACAAAAGACCATGAGTGGATTTTAGTTGAAGGAAATACCGGAACTATCGGAATAACCGATTACGCTCAGGGAGAATTAGGAGACGTAGTTTTTGTGGATATTGATCCTAGCTTAACAGCCGTATATGCAGGTCAAACTTTCGGCACTATAGAAGCGGTTAAAACCGTAAGCGATCTGTTCGGGCCGTGCGGCGGAAAGGTAATCGAAATAAATAAAGCCCTGACCGATTCTCCGGAACTTGTAAATTCCGATCCTTACGGCAAGGGATGGATGATAAAAATTGAGATTAACGATTTAAGCGAACTTAACAGCTTGTTGGACAGCATTGCATACAAACAACAGATCGGCCAATAATAATTATCCGGCTGTGTGCCCCCTTTCTAAAAGTTACTTTTGCTAAACAAGCTATTTTAATTAATCCTAACAGACAAAATCCCGTTGCGGATTTTGTCTTCTTTTTTAATATTAACCGTTGATTAGAAAACCCGCAAGAAAATATGAAGAACAAAGAGACAGTATTAGTTATAGATTTCGGCTCTCAATACACACAGCTTATTACCAGAAGAATAAGAGAGGCGAATGTTTACTCGGAAGTTCATCCTCATACAATTACTCTGGAAGAAGTAAAACAAATAGATCCCGCAGGCATAATTCTATCCGGCGGACCAATGAGCGTTTATGATGAAGGCGCCCCCGGTCTCGATCCTGCGATTTTAAAACTAAATATTCCGGTGCTAGGTATTTGCTACGGCTTGCAAATGATCTGCAGAATATTCGGCGGCGAAGTAAAACCGGCCGATGATAAAGAATACGGAAAAGTTGTTCTCCGCGTAACCGGCGATTCGGACTTGTTCGAGTACGTTACTAAAAACTCAATTGTATGGATGAGCCACGGCGACTATTTAACGCGTTTGCCGGATGGCTTCGAAATAAAAGCCGAATCGGACCATACCCCGATTTGTGCAATTGAAAATAAGGAGAAGTCAATTTACGGCGTGCAATTCCATCCCGAAGTAGTACATACTCAGGAAGGCGGTAAAATAATTAAGAATTTTCTTTTTGGAATATGCAGATGCCGGGGAGACTGGACGCCGCGTAATTTTATTGAAGAAAGCATAGGTAAAATAAAAAAGACGGTAGGCGACTCTAAGGTTATATGTGCATTAAGCGGCGGAGTGGATTCAACAGTAGCAGCGGTACTGGTAAAGCAGGCAATTGGAGATAACCTGATAAGCATACACATTGATACTGGCCTGATGAGGAAGAACGAGAGCTTGAAAATAGGCAAGATGTTCGATGAAAAATTAAACTTGAACCATATTCATATAGATGCTTCGGAAAGATTCTTAAAAAATCTGGAAGGTATTTCCGATCCGGAAAAGAAGAGAAAAATAATAGGCAGCACATTTATAGAAGTATTTGAAGAAGAAGCAAAGAGACACGGCGACGCGGAGTTCTTAGTCCAGGGAACACTTTATCCGGATGTAATAGAATCGCTGCCGGTTAAAGGCGCATCGGCAACAATAAAGTCCCACCACAATGTAGGCGGGCTTCCGGAGAAAATGAATTTAAAATTGATTGAGCCGTTCCGCGAGTTATTTAAAGATGAAGTAAGAAACGTTGGCCGCGTATTGAATATTTCGGAAGAATTTATAGAACGACATCCATTCCCTGGTCCTGGTTTGGCGGTAAGAGTGCTTGGAGAAATTACAAAAGAAAAACTTGATATTTTGCGCGAAGCTGACGATATTTTTATCGGTGAAATTAAAAATGCTATACTTTATAACCAGATATGGCAGGCCTTTGCCGTTTTACTGCCGGTTCAATCGGTAGGAGTAATGGGAGACAACCGGACGTATGACAACGTGCTTGCAATAAGAGCGGTTACTTCCGTAGACGGAATGACGGCCGACTGGTATAGATTTGATCACGAATTTTTAGCAAATTTGTCCAATAAAATTATAAATAAAGTTAGAGGAATTAATAGGGTAGTGTACGATATAAGCTCTAAGCCCCCATCTACAATTGAATGGGAATAATAAATTGGAACAGGATTACAAATATAATCATAAGGTAAGGCAGGCGCATGATTTTGAAGCGCAGGGAAAATTACTGCATGCCGTACAAATTTACAACTCGCTGCTCTTGGAATTCCCTGAAAAGAACGAGCTGTATGTTAGTCTTGCCAACCTATATGAGTATATGGGCAATATAGACTCGGCGCTTAATCTTCTGAACTCTAACCTTTCGGATCATCCGGATAACGTTGAGCTAAGGATATTTCTCGGACAATTTTTGTTGAAGCATTCAAGATGGGAGGACTCGATAGAAGCGCTGAGCTTTGTCTTGCCGGAAGAAGAGCCGGTGGTTTCATTCTTTACCGGCTACGCCCACTTTATGCTTAAGGAATATGAGCTGGCAAAAATAAGCTTTCTTAATTTTATTTCTTTTGAACAGCAGACAGAGCTTCTGCACGAGGCCCATATCTACCTGGCAAAGATAGAGCTGAAATTAAAGGAATATAACAGCGCTTTATACTATGCTAAGAAGGCCGAAGTACTGTATTCAAACTTTTGGGAACTGAATTTTATTTATGCCGAAACTTATTTTAGCCTCGGTATGTTTGCACATGCAGCGGCACCTATCGAGAAGGCAATTAAGCTTAGCCCGGAAGAAGCCTCGCCGTACGAGCTGGCAGGCAAGATTTATTTAAAGCTGGGTGATTACCTGAAAGCTGAAAAATATTTTCTCGAATACATTGAGAAGATTGAAAATGTCTCGTCGGATATTTATACGCGGCTTGCAGAAGCCTGTTTAAATGCAGAGAAGACGAAAGATGCTATCGCTTATTTTGAAATTGCCATTAAGCTAGACCCCGAAAACAAAACTGCGCTTGCCGGAAAAGATAAAGCTGCTTCCATCTTAAAAAACAATATGGCTTCAGATGGTTAAAAAAATAATTCCCGTTGTGGTAATCTTTATTTGTCTTACATCCTTTTCTTTTGCACAAAACCAAACCGATACTGCAAAAGCCTCATCCGAGTTTAGCCTGGGTGTGGATCTCTATAATTCCGGGCAGTATTCGGATGCCCATCAGATATTCAAAGGGATAATTTCCGGCTACGTTTATAATCCTCAAACTACGATCTCTTATGTTTTCGACGGCAAGTCCCTTCTTCAATTAAAAAAGTACAGCGAGGCAGACAGTATATTGAGCCTATTCATTTCCCGGTTCCCCGGAAGCAATTACATAGACGAAGCCAGACTAACTCTTGCAAAATTATATTTTGAGCGGAACAATTATCTTCAAACATTTAAAGAGCTGAGTAAAATTATAGAGACTACAGCTTCGCCGTTTTACAGCAGCTATGCAAAATCCACGGGGGAGAAGATTGCACTAAATTATCTTAATGCGGACGATATAAATAAACTATGCGATAGTACGGAAAGCCCTACCCTTAAGCCGTACCTGCTTTTGCTTGCGGTTAAATATTATTTAACTAGAGACGACTTAAAAAATGCAGAAGGTAAGCTTACAGAATTGACCAAATTGTTCCCCGGTTCAGAAGAAAAAAGCGAAGCCGGCGCATTGTACAAAAATATTCCGAATCAAAAATCCGCTTCTACATCGGGGCCGGTTATTGGCGTTATGCTTCCGCTTAACAGCAACGACAGCGCAGTGCATTCAAACGCGGGCGCTGAAATTCTGGAAGGCATAAAGTATGCTGTGGCTGAATATAACAGGAAGAGTGATCTGAAAATCGGTTTATTAATCCGCAATACTGAAAGGAAAAAATCCGAGATAGAAAAAATTGAAAAAGAATTTTCCGGCATACCCTCGCTTAAGGTTATTATCGGTCCGATATTCAGCGACGAAGTAAGAGAGACTCTTGAAGAATTTAAGGGCACCGACATACCGATTATCTCTCCCACAGCAACCGAAAATGATCTGACAAAATTATATCCCAATTTCTTCCAGGCAAATCCTTCGTTTACAATTAGGGGCAAAGTAATGGCAGAATATATCTACTACGTTGAAAACAAAAGAAGGATGGCCGTGTTCAATGCCAACCAGGGATATTCCCAGACCTTGGGCGATGCTTTTATTAAAGAATTTGAAAAACTGGGCGGAAAGGTTATTATAAGACAAACCTACAACAGCAACAGCGTTTCTTACAGCGAGCAGGTATCAAAGATCGCCGCAGATTCCTCAAAACTGGAAGGGATTTACCTGCCGCTAGCCGATAAAAGAGATGTACCGATTATCCTTTCACAATTCAGCCAAAGCAATTTAAACCTACCTATTTACGGCAACCAAGACTGGCTTGAAGCGAGAGGATACGAATCATCTTCTACAATAAGCAACAACCTTACTTTTTCGTCGGATTATTTTATTGATTATACCGATTCTACTTTCCGTGAGTTTAATAAAAGCTTTTTAGCGCAGACAAATACAGATGTTGACAGAAATGTACTTTACGGTTACGACACGGCGGAATATCTGCTTAAAGCAGTGAAGGATTTTGACAGCGATAGAAAAACAATATTAAGCGATATGGAATCCGGTTATATATACAACGGCTTCCATAATAATTATTACTTTAACCGGGATAGAGTAAACGATTTCCTGAATATTATAAGGTATAAAGACGGTAAATTTCAGCTTGTGGATAAATTCAAACTAAGCAATTAAATTATTAATAAGTAAACGGGGGTCGTATGCTTAAAGTAAAAGATTTGCCGCTAGACGACAGGCCCCGCGAAAAACTTTTGCTTCGCGGTGCACAGAACCTAACCGATGCAGAGCTTATTGCAATTTTACTGCGCACCGGAAAAAAAGGAAAATCAGTAATTGATCTTGCCAGAGAAATAATAAAAGAGCACAATAACCTAGCTGTACTCGCATCCAAGCCGGTTTATACTTTAACGCAAAATTCCGGCATCGGGAAAAATAAAGCGGCAACACTGCTTGCTGCCTTTGAGATTAGCAGAAGAATCCAGTCGCAGTCCAAGTGGTTTTCCGAAAGTAAAATAACCTCTCCAAAGGATGTGGCAGAAATTTTCATCCCGCTTCTTAAAGATGAGCTTAAGGAAAAATTTATAATTATTTGTTTGAATTCGGCCAATAAAATAATTAAATTTGAAACAGTTTCAATTGGGAGTCTTAATTCTAGTGTGGTGCATCCGCGGGAAATTTTTAAAGCGGCTATAGAATACAGTTCGGCAAGTATAATTTTACTGCACAACCACCCGAGTGGAAATACTGAACCCAGTAACGAAGATATATCGATTACAAAGAAGCTGGTTGAAGCCGGAAAGATTATTGATATTCCAATTTTCGACCATATAATAATTGCGGGAGACTCTTATACTAGTTTTGTCGAACGAAGATTGATATAGTTCGGTTATTTAGCACAAATTGTTATCTAAAGCATAATTTAAGAATTCAAATTTATCTAAGCTTGAATTTCTTAGGCTAATTTGTTATATATTCTGTTGCTATAAAAACTTAGTTTGTAATAATTTAGATTGACTTTTACGAATAAGCGAAAATAATGCCATTAAATGTCCTTTAATAGTGATTCAAATAATTTAATAAAATTAATAATTGGAGGTTCTATATGAAAATAGTAAAAGTAGTAAGAACTACTGCTATAATAGCCGCTTTTGCTGTTACTACTGCTTTCTTAAGCGGATGCGGGGGTGTTAGCGAAGCAGAAATGGCCCAACTAAATAATCTTAAAAGTGAGGTTAATTCCTTACAGTCTCAAGCAAATTCCTTAAAGGATGAAAGAGCCAGCCTGGAAAAAGAAATTGCTGCTAAAACAGCAAAACTGGCTGAGTGCAATAAGCAAAAGGAAGAAACTAAAGCTAATTTAGAAAAAATGTCTAAATAAGCTTAATTAAGTAATTAAATTAAAATTGAACTTGGAGGAATTAATATGAAATTAAGTAGAAATTTAATTGGCGTTTTTGCTCTCTTACTTTTCTTCTCTTTTACTGTGTTCGCACAAGAAAAAGAGATGACCAAAGACGAATGGCAGGCTGAAATGAACCGCCTGCAAACTGAAAAAGAAAGCCTAACTAAAGAAGTTAGTTCTTTGCAGACCGATGTTAACAACCTGAAATCAAAAAGTGTTCAAAGCTACGAAGACTGTATGAAAGAACTATATGCAATGGTTGGTGCCAATGCACAGGATGTTGATAATTTTAGAAATGCTGTTAACGAACTGGACGGCAAGATAAGCAGAAAAGAAGGACCGAAAGCAGACAGACAGAAAGACCTGGATGCATTAAAGGAAAACAAGATAAGCGCTTTGCCGGAATTTTACGACAAAGTTCATAACCAGATGCAGGCTGCTTTAGACGCATGGGTAGAAGCTCCTAAAGAAATTACATACACAGTGGTTAAAGGCGATTGCTTGTGGAACATTGCCAAGAAGCCTACTATTTATTCCAACCCGTTCGCTTGGCCGAATATTTACAAAGCTAACCGCGATCAAATTAAAAACCCGAACCTGATTTATCCGAAACAGATATTCAAAATTCCAAAGCTGACTGAAGAAGAAAAAGCTAAATACGAAAAGATTAAAAATAACTACAAGCCGGCTCCTGTTAAATAATTCCTGCGGCTTGATGTTTGTTTATCAAGATAGTTTGAAAAAAGCCCTTGTCATCCGGGATGATAAGGGCTTTTTATATTTTATTAAGGAGTAAAATGACGGCTGTTGAAAAACGATTGGTGCTAGAAAATGTTGATATGCTCTCGCTGCTCGGCTCAAACGACAGCAATTTAAAATTAATTGAAGATAAATTTAACGCCTCGGTTGTTGTTAGAGGCGAAAACGTGGTTATAAAAGGCGTTCTGGAGGAAGTAGATGTAGTTGAAAAAGTTATTAAGGAAATGGTTTATGTCCTTAATACCAACGGCTCGTTAAGAACCGCCGATATTGAAGCAATACTTGATCTTACCATACACGGCAAAGAAATTATTACCGAAAAAGAATTTGACTCGATAGTACTCTATACAAAGAACGATGTTATAAAAGCTAAAACTGCAGGTCAAATAAATTATCTGCAGACTGCATTGAAAAACGACATCTGTTTTGCAATCGGACCCGCCGGAACGGGCAAGACATATTTAGCTGTAGCCTTCGCAGTGTCCGCATTAAAGAAAGGTATTGTAAGCCGGATAGTTCTAGCGCGGCCCGCTGTTGAAGCCGGAGAAAGCCTGGGATTTTTACCCGGCGACTTTAGAGAAAAGATCGATCCTTACCTGCGTCCCTTGTACGATGCCTTGGACGACATGATGCCTTCGGATAAACTTAAAGGCTACCTGGAAAAAAGGACAGTTGAAATCGTTCCGCTTGCATATATGCGCGGCAGAACCTTGAATAATGCGTTTGTTATACTTGATGAAGCACAGAATGCAACGGATGTTCAAATGAAAATGTTTTTAACAAGGCTGGGGGTAAATTCAAAAGCAATTATTACCGGCGACATCACTCAAATCGACCTGCCGCCTAGAACGGTAAGCGGACTGGTACAGGCAAGAGAAATATTAAAAAATATAGACGGTGTAGGATTTGTTTATTTCGAGAAGTCCGATGTTGTAAGACATAAGCTCGTTAAGGACATTATAAATGCCTATGAAAAGTTCAACTATAACGGAAACCATGTAAACAATTAAAAATTAAAAATTCAAAATTAAAAATTGCATTACCTTTATATTGTAATAATTTTTAATTTTTAATTTTGAATTGATTTTTACTCTCGTTCCAGTATTTATCCATCTCCTCAAGATTCGATTCATTAATTTTCCTGCCCGTTTCATTTATTTTCTTTTCTATATAATGAAACCTATTAATGAATTTTTCATTTGTCCGGTTAAGCGCAGTTTCCGGGTTTATGCCCAGAAACCTTGCATAATTTGTCAGCGCGAAAAAGACATCCCCAATCTCGTTCTCAAGTTCATCCCTCGTCTCTTCTTTTTCGGATGCATGCATCTCTTCAATTTCTTCAATTACTTTCTTCCAGACATCTTCTTTTTTATCCCAGTCGAATCCTACCTTGGCAGCCTTTTCCTGAAGCCTGTACGCTCTGTGAAGTGAAGGAAGCCTTCCGGGAACGCCGTCCAGAACGGATTCCCTGCCTTCATCTAATTTAATCGCTTCCCAGTTCTTCTTAACCTCTTCCGAACCGTTAACCTGAACGTTACCGAACACGTGGGGATGCCGCCTTATCAATTTTGCTTTGATAGAAGAAATTACATCATCAAGTGTAAATTTGCCGTACTCCTCTGCAATTACGGAATGAAAGATTATATGAAAGAAAAGGTCGCCCAATTCTTTTTTAAATTCCTCGTCATCGTTCTTATCAATGGCTTCAACTGCTTCATAAGCTTCTTCAAGCGTTGCGGCTTTTATAGAATCATTGGTTTGCTCTTTATCCCATGGGCATTCGGCGCGCAGCTTTTTTACTATCCCCACAAATTCGCTAAATTTACTTTCAGTCATAAAAAAATATCCTTTAATCTGAAATTTATTATATTAAATCATTTCAGATTGAAAAATACTAAAAACTAAATACTATAGAAAAGGAACTTATATGATAGAGGACATTATTAAGGAACTTGGGTTCGAACTGCCGGAAGCGCCCAAACCACTAGCGGCTTATATACCGGCATTAAGAGTTAATAACCTTGTCTTTACCGCCGGTCAGCTGCCCACTGTAAAAGGAGAGCTGAAGTTTAAAGGTAAATTAGGCGCCGAGTTAAACGAAGATGAAGGAAGACACGCAGCCGAAATTTGTGCTCTTAACTGTCTGAGTGTTATTAAAAGCGCCGCCGGCGGTCTTGACAAAATTGAGCAGGTGGTAAAAGTAACTGTGTTTGTTAACAGTGCGGCAGGGTTTACTGGCCAGCCTAAAGTTGCAAACGGCGCTTCGGAATTGCTTGCGAAGATTTTCGGAGAAAACGGAAAGCACGTAAGAAGCGCCGTAGGCGTAAACGAGCTTCCTCTAAATGCACCGGTTGAAATTGAGATGATTGTGAAGATAAATTAGAAAAATTAATTTTTACCCGTTGAAATTTCGATGCCGATGGGGCAGTGGTCCGAGCCCATAACATCGCTTAGTATGAACGAATTCTTTAAATCGTTTTTGGCGTTATCCGAAACGAAGAAATAATCTATACGCCAGCCAACATTTCTTTCGCGGGCGCGTGTTACCATATCCCACCAGGTATAGTTGTTCGGTCCCTGGTTAAAAAGACGGAATGAATCGGCATAGCCGCTTGCTATAAAGTTGTCAATCCATGCCCGTTCTTCGGGCAGAAAGCCGGATACGGTTGAGTTCTCCTTAGGGCGGGCAATATCAATTTCTTTATGCGCCGTATTAACATCGCCGCAGATGATCAATTTTTTCCCGGCCTTCTTCAGCTTGCCGGCGTATTCTAAGAAGGCGTCATAGAATTCCATTTTGTACTGCAGCCTCTCTGCGCTCGCTTTTCCGTTCGGATAGTAGATGTTGAATAATGTGAAATCCTGGAATTCGGCAATCAGAATTCTTCCCTCGCTGTCGAACTTTTTTATACCGAATCCTTTTTTTATATCTACCGGTGTAAGCCTGGAATAAATAGCAACGCCGCTGTAGCCTTTCCTTTCCCCGGAACTAAAATAAGAATTATACCCGTTCACTTTTATCAAGTCTTCAGGCAGCTGTTCTTCGTGCGCCTTTGTTTCCTGGATGCATAGCACATCGGGATTCTCTTTAGCGAACCATTCCAAAAAACCTTTCTTGTAAACAGCACGCAGCCCGTTAACGTTCCATGAAAGTATTTTGATTTTTTTCATATTAAATGCAGTTATAGTTTAGGATTCCGTTACGACTAAAATAAATATAGCAGATAATAAATCATAACTTCCCGCTCACAAAATGAAATATTTTGGGGAATAAGATTCTTTTATAAAAGATTCTTTTTTATGCCGGCTATCAGTTCTATTGTCTTATCATATTCTCCGTCGTCTTGCATAAGGGATTTAATAACAGCGCTGCCAACTATAACACCATCGCAGTAAGGTGCAAACGCTTTTGCGTCTTCACCAGATGAAATTCCGAATCCAACGAGGAGTTTATTCTTCTTTACAGTAGACCGTGCCCGTTTAATGAACTCTATACTTTCCGATTTATCATTAAGTTTAGAGCCTGTGGTTCCGCTTACTGAAACGCAGTAGACGAATCCGCTGCTCATTTCATCGATAACATTTATTCTTTCATCTGGAGTTGTAGGCGTAACTAAAAGTATTTTGTCCAGATTCTCAAACGATCCGTCGAAGAAATTTTCATACTCCTCAATCGGGATATCCGGAATAATTACGCCGTTTACTCCTGCGTTTCCGGCATGGTCGGAAAATTCTTTCAGTCCGTAAGACAGAACCGGATTAGCGTATCCCATCATAATTACCGGTTTGCCGGAATTACTTTTAATTTCCTTCGCGAACCGAAAAGCGTCATCTAGACTGATGCCGTTATCCAGTGCGGCCTGGGATGAATGCTGGATGACCGGTCCGTCTGCAAGGGGGTCGCTAAAAGGGAACCCTATTTCCAGCATGTCCGCTCCGGCATTTAATATTTGCAAAGCCAGGTTAACAAAATTTTCTTTGCCGGGAAACCCGGCAGTTAAAAAAACTGAAAGTGCTTTCCCGCCTTTTTTATTTATCTCATCTATATAATTTGAAATTGATAGCAAGTGCTTAACTCTCTTGAGGAAAATTAAATGTCATTAAGATGAAGAAACTCCGATATACTTTTTAAAAATATTTTGAAGTCTTTTAGATTGTTTTGCAGATATACATATACTTGTTCATCATTTACCTCCCAATAAATATGAACCAGCCTATTTCTGAATTTTGCCATAGACTTTAGATTACTTAAAAATTTTTTATCAAAAACATTTTGCTCGAACAAAACTTGAAAGGTATCTCCGAAGTCCTTTGGCAATCTATAATTGTTCTGAGAAATAATATGATTACAAATATCAATGGCAGATTCAATAGCTATAATGAAATTGTATTTGGCACTGTCAATTTTATCATAATTTTTCAAAAACTTTTCTTTTTGTATTGAACTTAAATTTCGTAGTCTATCAGAAGCCTTTCGCATTTCTGAAATTAACTTAGCTATCTTATCGGCATTATATTGAGGCATTTTGTGTTTCCCTCAAATATTCATTTCTCAAATGAACATAATCGAAATATTTTTTTAATGTTAAGCTCTCAAAATCAGACCTCAATAATTTGTTCTTATCTAAGATTACAAAACCGGATTTTAAAACGTTATATTGAAAAGGTAAAGGAGCGCCATTGAGTATTCTTACATCAAAAGGGATATGAAATAAGGTTTCAAGTTTATCTTCCATTTTAAGCTCAAAAATTAAAAAATCTTCCTTCTTTCCTTCGGATATATATATTGCGATATCAATATCGTTGTAGAAATTTTTTTTTGAGAGTCCTTTTACAAGCATGGCAAAAGAGCCGAATGTATATGCAAATTCAATTTCGTCAATTGATTTGAAAACGTCCGTTATATCATTTAATAAATATATCTTGTTTACGTCTTGAGATTCCATTTTATAATATTTATTTATGTGAAAAATATCTTTATAATTTCAATTATGCAAAGGAATACCTAATTGTTAAATTAGATTACAGTTTAATTGTTCTAATCAATTTTGCAATTGAATGGTTTAGCAATTTTTCATTGTCCTAAATTCAAATTTTTCCTTATGGTATCCAAATCCTTATCTCCGCGCCCGCTTACGTTTACTATTATTATATCATCACTTTTTGTTTTAGGCATAAGATAATTTAAGTAAGCCACAGCATGGGCCGACTCAAGGGCAGGAATTATCCCTTCACTTTTAGATAGAAGCTCCGTTGCTTCAATCGCCTCGTCATCGGTAACGGAATAATATTCGGCTATTACATTATCCTTCAGGTAGCTGTGTTCGGGGCCTACACCGGGGTAATCCAGCCCCGCAGAAATTGAGTGGACTTCCGAGACCTGCCCATCATCATTCTGCAGCAGGTAAGTCTTCATTCCCTGAAAGATTCCTTCTCTTCCGAGAGTGAGAGTAGCGCAATGCTTGCCGGTATTTATTCCGTATCCTCCCGCTTCGATGCCTATAAGCTTTGTATCCGAATTAATAAACGGATAAAAAATGCCGATCGAATTGCTTCCGCCTCCAACCGAGGCCAGTATATAACCGGGCAGCCTTCCTTCGGCATTAAGAATCTGCGCTCTAGCCTCTTTGCCGATTACCGATTGAAAATCCCTAACCATCATGGGATAAGGATGAGGGCCGACCACCGAGCCTATAATGTAATGAGTATTTTTTACATTGGTAACCCAATCGCGTATAGCTTCGTTGGTAGCATCTTTTAAAGTTCTGCTGCCTGATGATACCGGTATAACCTCCGCGCCGAGAAGCTTCATTCTAAAAACATTTAAGCTCTGTCTTTCAATGTCCACCTCGCCCATATAAACCTGGCACTTCAATCCGAATTTTGCACAGACAGTTGCAGTTGCTACTCCGTGCTGCCCTGCGCCCGTCTCCGCAATAATCCTTGTCTTACCCAGTTTCTTTGCCAAAAGGATTTGTCCCAGTGCGTTATTTATTTTATGCGCGCCGGTATGGCACAGGTCTTCGCGCTTCAAATAAATTTTTCCTTTGCCGAAATGCCTCGTCAGGCTTTCAGCATAAGTAAGCGGAGTAGGCCTGCCTGTATATTCCGAGTTAAGCTTTAATAATTCATCCTGGAAGCTTTTGTCGTTTTTTAAATGATTATAAATTTCTTCCAGTTCTTTAAGCGGAGTAATTAGTGTTTCCGGTACATACTTGCCGCCGTATTTACCAAAGCGGCCGTTAAGATCGGGTAAATTATATTCAACAGGCTTTTGCATAAACGTTTAGCTTCCTTTCTACTATCGGAGCGAGCTGTTCGATTTTGTTTAACATAGTTTTAAAATTTTTGGGAGTTAAAGACTGGAATCCGTCCGATAAGGCTTTCTCGGGATGGTTATGGACTTCGATCATCAGTCCGTCTGCGCCGCATGCAATTGCAGCCAAGGCCATCGGCGGCACCTTATCCCATATTCCGATACCGTGAGACGGGTCCACAAGGACGGGAAGATGAGAATGCTTCTTTATCATCGGCACAGCATTTAAATCCAGGGTATTTCTAGTCATCGTTTCAAAAGTGCGTATTCCTCTTTCGCAAAGGATGACATTAAAGTTGCCTTGTGAAAGGATGTACTCCGCGCTCATCAGCAAGTCTTCCACAGTTGCGGCCATGCCTCTCTTCAGCAATACTGCATTTTGCAGCTGCCCAACTTCTTCCAGCAGAGAAAAGTTCTGCATGTTGCGGGCGCCAATCTGGATTATGTCCGCTACTCCCGCAATTAAAGGCAGAGACCTGGTGTCCTTGGCTTCCGTAACTATCATCATTCCCAATTCGTTTTTCACATCGGCTAAATATTCAAGTCCCTTTTCTTTTAATCCCTGGAACGAGTAAGGGCTGCTGCGCGGCTTATAAGCGCCTGCGCGCATCAATCTTATGCCCATCTCTTTCAGTTCGCCGGCAATATCAAAAAGCTGCTGCCTGCTTTCCACTGAGCATGGTCCGGCTATTACGGCAAGTTCCTTACCGCCTATGGTAACATCCTGAATCTTAACTACAGTATCGTCCTGCTTCATCTCCCTGCTTACAAGCTTGTACGGCTTTGTAACGCGGATTACTTCTTCAACCGAATCCATCGTTAAAAAATCTTCTTCGTTAAGAAGATTTGTCGGGCCGGTTATTCCTATGCCTAGCTTGGTAGCGCCGGGAATCTCGTGAGCCACGCAGGTCTTTTCCGTTATCTTTGTTTTTACTTTTTCAATATCCCGCAAGGGAGAATGCAGGCTCATTATTATTAACATAAAATTCTTTCTTTAATATTAAAAGTCATTTCTAAATTTCTTACTCTTACTCCTTACTCTTCCTTGTTTTATACATGATTAAGATTAAGTAAGATTAAGAGTAAGATTAAGGCTAAGAAGAAGAACAAAGGGTACTAACTTTCCTAAAGAAATCTGTTACTTTTTCGTTATCCTTTTTACCCGGCTCTTTTTCCAGCGATGAAGACAGATCAATTGCAGCCGGACCGATGTCTTTGTAAATCGCTTCTATATTTTCGGAGGAGATACCACCGGCGAGAATTATTTTATGCTTAATTCCGCCAGGAATAATTTCCCAGTTAAATTTATTTCCTGTTCCTCCGTGCTGAACTTCCGAGAAAGAGTCCAACAGGTGGTACACATTTTTATAATCGTCGAGCAGCGAAAAATTGAAGCTGTCATTAATCTTAAAGCTTTTGATGACCGGGAAATCTATTTCATCCGCTGTCCGCGGCGTCTCGCTTCCGTGCAGCTGCACCAAATTCAATTTTAAATATGAAGCGATTCTGTTTACAAACTCCGCCGGCTCATCAACAAACACTCCCACCTTAATTATAAACGGAGAGAGCTTTCTAATAATTAGCGATGCAACTTCGGGAGGTACATACCGCTTGCTGCCCGGATAAAAAATAAATCCCAGCGCATCTGCACCTGCAGACTGACAAAGAAGCGCATCGCTTAGATTTGTTATGCCGCAAACTTTAACTTTCATTAGAACACCATTCCTTAAGTTCATTAAGCATGCCGGAAATATTCTGAGACCGCATTAAAAGCTCGCCTACGAGAACGGCGTTTGTGCCGCAGCTCCGCAAATAATCTATGTCTTCCTTGCTGCTTATACCGCTTTCCGAGACCAGCATTACATCACCGGGCAGCTGCACTGATATTTTTTTTGTTGTTGATAGGTCGACCGAAAAGTCTTCCAGGTTGCGGTTGTTAACGCCGATGATTTTATTTAACCCGAAGTTAATCTTGCCCAATTGTTCTTCGGAGTGAAGCTCTAGCAGCACTTCAAGTCCGTTTTCAAATGCAGCCTGTGTTAGATCGGTTATTTGATTTTCGGATAATGCTTCGCAGATTAACAGTACCAAATCCGCACCGTTTGCTTTTGCTTCTAGCACCTGGTATTCATCGATTATAAAATCCTTGCGCAGCAGAGGCGCCTTCTTAATCTTTGCGATATCTCTTAAGAACGAAATATCTCCCATGAAAAATTTTTTATCCGTTAGTACCGAAACGGCGCTTACGGAATTATCAAAATAAATTCCGGCAATCTTTAGATGATCGAAGTCTTCTCTTATTATTCCTTTAGACGGGCTGGCTTTTTTAATTTCGGCAATTATGGAAATATTTTTTCCTTCTCTTGAATTATAGAGGCTCAGAGCTTTCTCATCGAAGAATTCGCTGTCGGCAAAGGAAGTTACCTTCATGCGCTTCCTCAGCTTGGATACTTCGTCTCTTTTTACTTCCAGTATTTGTTCGAGTATGTTCATTTTAAGTTTTAGAAAATTATTTTTATAAACCTGTTCTGCCGTCTTCCCGCCTGCATCTCCTCCGAAGGAGTCCTTCGAACTTACAAAGGAGAAGGATTAAGTATGAGGTTAACTATGCAGCATAAGCCGCGCTGAATTTTTTTAGTTCATTTAGTTTTGCCAGGGCAGCTCCGCTTAAGATTGATTCCTCCGATGCTCTTCTGCATTCCAGCAGATCATCCGAATAGCCGGCAGCGTATAATGCTAAAGCAGCGTTTGCCGCAACCGTATGGAAAGCGCCGTTTGGTTTTTTGTTCGATCCGTTCTTTTGCGAAAAAATATTAAGAATAATTTGAGCATTTACCTCGGGAGTATCGCCCGCAATTTCATCGTGAGAAATTGCCGGGTAGCCGAATGTTTCGTGGGAAAGGTAGTAAGATTTTAATTCCTCGCCCCGGTTGTATTCGTGTACTTCGGTCTTATCGCCCAGGAAAATTTCATCGTACTTATCCATCCCGCAAAGGAAGCAGACTTTATTAAAGTCAAGATACTTTGCCGCTTCGGCCATTGTTCTGGCTGCTTTCAAATTAAATGTCCCGATAATTTGTTTTTTTACGCGTGCAGGATTCGTTAAAGGACCGAGCATATTAAAAACGGTTTTTATTCCCAGCTCTTTTCTTACCGGCGCGGCGTACTTCATTGCTGGATGGTAAAGCGGCGCAAACAAGAATGCTATTCCGACTTTGTTAAGCGCCTCTTCCGATTGCTCTTTGGTTAGATTGATGCTCACGCCCAGAGCCGATAGTACGTCTGCACTGCCGCTTTTGCTAGAGATAGAGCGGTTGCCGTGCTTCGCAACTTTTACTCCGGATGCTGCAACAACAAAAGAAGTAGCGGTAGATATATTGAAGCTGCCCGAATTATCGCCGCCGGTACCGCAGACATCTATAACGTTTTCATCGCCGCAATTAATTTTGATGCTCTTCTCCTGCATCGCTTTTGCAAAGCCGGCTACTTCTGCGGGTGACTCTCCCTTGGATTTTAACGCAATAAGCAGACCTGCAAGGTGAGAATTATTTACGCTGCCGTTCATAATCTCGCTCATTGCTTCAAAGGATTCTTCGAATGTTAAATCCTGGTTATCTATTACCTTTTGCAAGTATTCTATTATCATGATGCTACCCAATTTTTAATTATGTTTTTGCCTTCTATGGTTAAAAAAGATTCGGGGTGAAATTGAATTCCTTCAACCGGATATTCTTTATGCCTTATGCCCATTATGCTGCCGTCGTCGGTCTCTGCGGAAATTTCAATTTCAGCCGGAAGAGATTCCCTATCTACTATTAATGAATGATACCTTGTCGCCTTAAAATCCTGAACAATATTTTTGAAGATTGTTTTGTTATCATGCTTTATTAAAGATGTCTTACCGTGCATTAGAACCGGCGCTTTGGTAACTTTTCCTCCGTATGAAATTCCCATTGCCTGATGACCAAGACAAACTCCGAGTATGGGAACACTCTTGCCGAATTTTCTAAAAGCAATTAAAGATGCTTTTGAATCTTCCGGCCTGCCGGGGCCTGGCGAGATTAAAATCTTATCCGGACAGATTTCACTTATGTCTTCCTCGGAAACCTTGTCGTTCCTTTTTACAACCAGCTCGCATTTAAAGTTCCCCAACAACTGCACCAGGTTGTATGTAAAGGAATCGTAGTTATCAATTACCAGAATTTTCATCTATTACCTCCGCATATTTAAGTGCATTAACCATAGCTGCCGATTTATTTTTAATTTCCTTTGCCTCAAGTTCCGGCCTGCTGTCTGCAACAATGCCGGCGCCTGCCTGCCAGTAAATAGTTTTTCCTTTTGCAAAGAGAGTTCTAATTGCTATGCACATATCCAGGTTTCCGCTGAAATCAAAATAGCCAACCGCGCCTGCGTATACGTTTCTTTCTTCTTTTTCATAATCATTTATTAATTGGATAGCGCGTATCTTCGGTGCGCCTGTTACTGTGCCGGCAGGGAAGCACGACATCAATGCGTCTATCGAATCCTTTCCGTCAGCTAATTCCCCGGTTACTTTCGAAACAATATGCATTACGTGAGAATATCTTTGAATCTTCATTTTTTCCGTTACCGCAACAGAACCGTAGCGGCAGACTCTTCCCAAATCGTTTCTTCCTAAGTCCACCAGCATTGTATGTTCGGCTATTTCCTTAGGATCATTTAATAAATCCCGTTCCATCGCGTTATCTTCTTCGGGATTTCTTCCCCTTCTTCTTGTCCCTGCAATCGGCAGCAGCTGCGCTTTGCGGTTTTTTACTTTTAACAAATCTTCGGGTGAAGTACCTATTATCGTAAAATCATTTTCGTACTCAAGGTAATACATATAAGGTGAAGGATTGATTATTCGAAGAGCGCGGTAAACGTTAAGCAAGTCTCCGTTGTAGCCGGAAGAAAATCTTTTTGAAAGTACGATTTGAAAAATGTCGCCTTCAACAATGTTATGTTTAGCGGCTTCCACCTGCCTGTAGAATTCTTCCGGGTCAAAATTTTCTTCTATAGTTCCGCTCAGAGAAAAGTCGGAGTTATATTCAACCGGTTTTTTAAGCTCCGCTTTTAGTGAAGAAAGAATTTCTTTTGCGGAATAATATGCTTTATCAAGATCGGTATCTTTATCAATCCGTACGTTGGCAATTAGAATTATCTGGTGCTTGTAATGATCGAAGGCGAGGACTGTATTGTATATTCCGAAAATGGAATCGGGATTGTTGAAGCTGGCGGTATTAAATTTTATAACGTTCTCTATTAGAGATATATTCTCAAAGCCCAGGTAGCCTACTATGCCGCCGGTAAAGTCGGGCAGTTCATCAATCTTTGGCTGTCTGAATTTATTTATTTCTTGGCGGATGTATTCGAAAATTATTTTTTCGGATTCGGCCTTCTTGCCGTTAGCTTCTTCAGACAGCCTGCTGCCTTTATTGTGAATAACCTTATAAGGATTCTTACCTATAAAAGAAAATCGAGCCATGCTGGCGGAGCCTTCAACCGATTCAAGCAGAAAGCCCGGCTTTCCTTTTTCCCTTATCTTTAAGTATGCAAGTACCGGAGTAAGCATGTCGGCTGTTATTTTTTCATAGACGGGAACAAGGTTAAATTCCCCGGCCAGTGTTTTAAAGTTATCGATATTCATTTTTTATCTTCTTATATATTTTAATCTTAGCTGTAAAATTCAATTTATCAGACCGCATAAAAACAAAAAAACCCTTCCCAGTTGTCTGAGAAGGGTTTTTCACCTTAAAATTATATTTCTCAAAGTTACTGGGTCATATTATTTTGCATACTATACCACCACCAATTGTTTTGGCCGTAAAGGTTGTTAGCCAGGTAATATGTTCCAGTAATATCTTTCATAATTCGTGATGCAAATATAATATTCTTTTTCTTTAAGTCAAGTGGTTAATTAAAGAGAACTAGGGATTGAATTGATAAATATATTTAAATCCCGAAAACCAACCGATAATTATTCCTGCAACTAATCCCAAACCTGTACTGATTGTAAGAAAGTTACCTGCGGCTTTGCTGTTACTTTGGCTGTTATTTTTATCTATAACTCCGTATCCAATTAGTCCTGTTATTATTCCCAAAGAAGTCCCTAAAAAAATCCTATAACTGTACTAGGCAAATGATTTTTGTAGCTTATATCTTTTTGCATCAGTAATTGGAATATTAGATACTCTTGAAAAAAGCGTATCGCCTTTTATTTTAGCACCAATCATTTCAATAGAATTTTTATTCATTAAAGTTACTGTTAACTTTTTATCTCTCACAGAATTGTTAATATTGTCATAAAACTTTTTCTTTGATGGAAAATCTTTAATTGTAAATATTGTTGCACAGCCATAAAGCATTATTGATAAAAAAATAATAATTATAGTTTTCATATAATCACCTTTAACTTTAATAGTTGGAATAAGAAATATATTGTTGTTGACCTGTATACCATGAATCATAAATGTACCAACTGCCCTGATTAGGCCAAACACAGTTGGTACATGGATTTGAATCCAGACATTTATATTCTATTACTATTAGCTTTTACAACCTAAGCAGCCAGGCTTCTGCCCGGCTGCATGGTTAGGGATTAAATTGATAAGTATAATTATATCCTACCAGCCAGCCTATTGCACCGCCGGTTAAAATTGTTAGAATCGGGTAAGCAATACTCGATTCATTAGTACCTCCATGTGTACTAGAACCATTTATATATCCTAATTCTAAAAAACCTATAACTGTACCTGTTATTAATCCGAATGGCGTACCCAACCAATGCTTATTATAACTTACCGATTTTATTTTGCCTATTGGCAGACTTTCTACTTTATTAGCATAAATTAAAGTTTTAATATACGACCCGGTAAGCATGCCTGCCTTTTTTGCTTGCAGCACTTTACCATCATTTAAAACTATTCTTGCTGCAATATTGGATGTAGCAGTATCAAAATATTGGATATCTTTTATTTCATCTGATTTTATCTCTTCTTCTTTCAAAATATTTAACGTAAAAAAAAGTGAATCATTTGAAATTCCTCCAGTTTTAACTGCTGTAAATGAACTATCATTTTTTAAGGTAATTTTTATTTTTTTATTTGCTGTAGATTTATTAAAGTCATAATAAAAATCCACTCTGGACGAATAATTTTTTATTGTATAGATTGGAGAGCAGCTTTCTAAAATAAAAATGAATAAAAATAAAGTTAAATAAATAATTTTCATTTTTTATACTCCAATTAATAATATGTCCAACGATATGCAATATAATAAGAATCAACCAATGTCCATTTCCCGTTTGTTGGATCGCATGTTCCATCGGTATTCTGCCAAACCGTTACTAATTGTCCTTGCTGCCTAAGAAGCCAAATAGTTTCCCATGCTGTATTAGCAAAAGATTCAAAAAATCCTTCATTGACGTCGGAATCACCTCCATAAATCCAAATAGGATTCATTCCCCAAGGATTGGCTAAATTAAGTAAAGTTCCCCACTCAGAAGAATAATCAAGGCTTATCCAATTCGTCATGTTTCTGCTTGGTATTCCATAATAAGCTTTATATTCATTCCAATAATCATGTGCAGAACCACACCCATTGCCAGAATATTGGTCACACATTATTCTTACATTAGGATTTGGGAACCAATATGTTTTAATAGTACTACCATCATCTTCATTTGGCCAGCACAACGGATCATTTTCAGGCCACTCCCACTCACTAAATAAGAAAAAAGCATTTGGGTTCTTTATACTTATCCAATTCGCCATATTTAAAAAATATGAGTTGACTATTTCATTATGTAATGGTTCATCTAAATAATAATAATTATATGCCGGGTCATTTTGAATTTCTTGTTGATTTACATTTAAGGGTAAATTCACCATTAAGTTTTGTAAAGGGAAATAATTAGTTATTGATGTGTCTCCGCTTTGACCAAAACCAACTACATAATAAGTAAAGCCATATTGATTATGTAATTTCATAGGACTTAATTTATCTGACCAAATACCTAAATACTTTCCTGCAACAGGTTGATATTGGTTCTGCAATACCCAATTAGTATCATAGCGTAATGGGCACCATTGATAGTAAGGATTTATTGCCTTTGTATCAGGTGCTGTAGAAATTGTATGAGTTGAGAAATAATCATCCATGATTGCAAGTTTTTTAGCAGAATAATTTTTCTTTACAACAAATATCATTTTGCTTTTCGGCAAAGTAATTATTGTATCAACTGCATGGTTTATAGAACTTGCAGGCAAAGCAGCAGTCTTTGCCATTATATTTGTGCTGGTCTTACTTGCAAGGGGGGGTAGTAATAAGATTCTCATTACTGCAGCTTTGTAAGATGAATGAAAATAAAAAAAACGAAATGAAGAACAATGGATAGATGAAAGCTTTCATATAATCTCCCTGTAATTTAGTTGGTAAAATTTTAACCCAATTGAAATTATAAAAAGGACGGATTAAAATCAAATAAGAAAATCTTGAATTGATTGGCCTAAACCACCTATATTTGGGCGCAAAAAAAATCGGATTAGTATGCTTAGAGAAATGTTCCGCTCAAAAATTCACCGTGCAACAGTAACAATGGCCGAGCTTTATTATGAAGGCAGTATAACGGTAGATAAAGACTTGCTTACTGCCGCAGACATTCTGCCGAATGAAAAAGTACAGGTAGTAAATTTAAATACCGGAAGCAGGCTGGAAACTTACATAATTGAAGGCGAGTCCGGCAGCGGGACGATTTGCCTTAACGGGCCGGCAGCAAGGCTTGGTGCTGCGGGCGACCAGGTAATTATTATCGCGTATTCACATATGTCTGATGAAGAAGCTAGACTGCATAAGCCCAAAATTGTTCTGGTTGATAAGGATAATAAAATTTCAAAGGTAATGTAATCCAGTTTACACGAAGAAATTACTGCACCGTTAATTCATTGATTTTGTTTTTCGATTTCTGTAATATTCCGGCGGATTTATAAGGTGATATTATGAAAAAATTATTGTTATTATTGTTTGCTGCATTCACAGTAACATCCTTTGCACAATTTAAGGATTCAGGACTTCCGTCATCCAATATAGACGATGGTATACTGGCAAAGCCTTCGAGCTCGCTGTTCGGATTTTTAAGCTCGCCGAATTTTCAAATGCATCAATCCTACAGCCTGTCCTACTCAACTTTTGCCGGACAGGGATTGGCAATGGGAGTTTATACAAACAGCATGTCTTATAAATTCAGCGATAACCTAAACGTGCAGCTAGATGCCAGTATTGTACATACCCCGTACAGCACTTTGGGCGCGCAGTTTAATAATAGTCTTAACGGAATTTATATAAACAATGCCGCTATAAATTACAGGCCTTGGAAGGACTTTTCAATTTCGGTACAGTACAGCAGGCTGCCGTATAATTATTATTCACCGTTTTCATATTACGGCGGATTTGGTACGGGCTTTTATAACGGGTTCCGCAGCGGCGATCCCTTTGCGGGAAGATAGCCTTTAATTTGGGAAAAATATTTAAATGATTTTTATCCATCTTGAGCAGGATTAAGTGAAGGAAAATCCTCTGGAAGAAAAACTTTCTGAAGTTAACAAACCTAATAAATCGCTTACCGGTATCTTTTTAAATATTGTTATACTGCTGCTTGCATCAATTGTTATCTTCATGTCGTATTCACTTTATTCGAAACTAAGCACCGGCAGAAAGCCGGAGGCTTATTTGAAGGATAAAGCCAAACCGCGCATCCTGCAGGTGGAAGTATTGAACGGGTGCGGAATTTCCGGAGTTGCAGATAGGTTTACCGATTACCTGCGCCGCCGTAATTTTGATGTTGTGCAAATTGGCAATTATATTTCGTATGACGTTGAAAAATCTATAGTGATAGACCGGACAGGAAATATGCTTAATGCATTTAAAGTTGCAGATACCCTGGGAATAAGCAGAAGCAACGTTATCCAGCAGGTAAACAAAAATTACTTCCTGGATGTATCGCTGATTATAGGCAAAGATTTTAATATTTTAAAACCATATCAATAAAGGATGAAGATTGGATTCGAATCAATTAACAAAAAGGATAACCGATTTAATATTCAATAAAAAAGGCTATGATATAAAAATCCTCGATCTGCGAAACCTTACGGCCATGTCCGATTTCTTTATAATCTGCAGTGCCGACTCAGATACACAGGTAAAGGCCATAGCCGATGAAGTAGACGGCAGGCTCCGCCAGGACGGCATAAGGAGCTGGCACAAGGAAGGCTACAAAGCGCTCTCGTGGGTACTGCTGGATTTTGTCGACGTTATTGTTCATATTTTTAAGAAGGACGCTCGGGAATATTATAACCTGGAAAAGCTATGGGGCGATGCGCCCATTACTGTTGTAGAAGACCCGGCTCTTGCACCTGCACTACCGGCTAAAAAGAAACCCGGCAGGCCGAGAAAAGTTCAAACTAATTAATTTTTTCACCCCGCTTTTTAGATCATTTAATTAGGATTATGTAATTGAAAGAATATTTATACTCGCTTTATAAACAAGCCGCAAAAAATTTAAGCTACCTTAACGATATAAGTATTACCTTTGATGTCCCCAAGCTGGAATCTCACGGCGACCTGTCTTCCAATGCCGCAATGCTGCTGCCTAAGATGTTAAAAAGAAAACCTGTAGAAATTGCCGGGGAAATACTTTCGGCTTTGCAAATCGACCCGGACGTTATAGAAAAAACCGAAATTGCCGGCCCTGGCTTTATCAATTTCTTCTTTACCAAAAAATTTATTGCGAAAATTATTATGGAGGTATTATCGGATGAGAAGGGCTTCGGTAAAACCCAAAAGTATGCAGGTAAAAAAGCAAACGTTGAATTCGTGTCCGCAAATCCTACCGGTCCCTTAACGGTAGGGCACGGGCGGAATGCGGTCTTCGGCGATACCATTGCCAATCTACTTGAATGGGTTGGATACGATGTTGACAGGGAATATTATTTTAATAATGCGGGCAGACAAATGCGGGTTCTGGGTGATTCCGTAAGGCTGCGTTACCTGGAATTGCTCGACCAGAAAGTTGAGTTCCCTGCAGACTACTACCAGGGCGAATACATAAAGGAAATTGCTAGAAACCTTTTTGATGAGTTCGGTGAAAAACTTTTCGACCAGCCTGCTGAAGGAATCTTTAAGCAGAGAGCCGAATCGGAAATCTTTAAGGATATTAAAAGATCTTTAGAAAGATTGAGCATAATCCACAAAATATTTTATAATGAGAACTCGCTGTATGAAGAAAATAAAATAAAGGAAACCATCGAGTCATTTAAAAGTAAGGGATTGGCGTATGATAAAGACGGGGCTACATGGCTAAGGCTAACAGAGCTAGGCAACGAGCAGGACAAAGTGATTGTAAAATCCACCGGAGAGCCGACGTACAGACTGCCCGACATAGCCTACCATGTAACAAAATTTAACCGCGGATATGATCTGATGATCGATATTTTCGGCTCGGACCATAACGCCACTTACCCGGATGTACTTGCCGGTCTTAGGGCGCTCGGGTATGATTCGGAAAAAGTTAAAGTACTCATCCATCAGTTTGTTACTATTATGGACGGCGGAGAAGTGGTTAAGATGTCCACGCGTAAAGCAAACTACATAACGCTAGATCAGCTTGTCGATGAGGTCGGCGCAGACGTTGTCCGTTACTTCTTTAATATGAGGAATATAACTACTCATATGAACTTCGATCTTTATCTGGCAAAAAAACAGTCGGACGAAAATCCCGTTTTCTACCTTCAGTATGCTCATGCTAGAATATGTTCAATCTTAAAGATGATTGAGAAAGAGAACCTTAATGCCTCCGTGGAGAATTTAAGTTTGCTTACTGCAAACGAAGAAGTTCAGCTGCTTAAAAAGCTTCATCAATTTAAGGATGAAGTGCTGCTTAGTGCAGAGACGTTCGAGACTCACCGCATTTGCAGTTACCTTGAAGAACTGGCTGCCGCGTTTCATAAGTTTTATACTTTCTGCAGAATTCTCGGAACGGAAAGGAAGCTTGCAGAAGCCAGGGTTGCTCTTGCCAAAGCAACCAAAGCGGTCCTAAAGAACGGTTTGACAATACTGGGTGTTAATGCACCGGAGAGGATGTAATCTAATTTAGTCAGCAATAGCAACCGCAGCTGCGTAAATTTTATTTGCGCCGCAGGCAACAAGTACTCTGCCGCATTCCGTAATTGTGGCGCCGGTTGTTATAACGTCGTCAATCAGCAAAACATTCCTGCCTTTCAGCTTTTCAGTGTATCTTGCGGTAAAGGCCCCGCTCATATTTTCCTCGCGCTCTTTTAAATTTAAGGAGGTCTGAGACTGAGTAAATCTTTTCCTTTTCAAATAACCGGCTTTGATTTTTAAGCCTGTTGCCTTGCTTATTCCTTTGGCTATAAAATATGACTGATTATATCCTCTTTCATTTTTTTTCAACTGATGCAAAGGCACCGGTATAATAAAATCAATTTGCCATAAGGAAAAAGTCTTTCCCTTTTCCTTACCGAGAAATTCCCCCAGCAATTTTCCTGTTAAAAATTTTTGGTTGTACTTTAGCGAGTGAATTATGCCTTGGAGTTCTTTGTTCTTCTCAAAAACGTAGAGTGAAGTAAAGCCGGAGATAATATTTTTTGTCGCGAACTTTCTTTCAAATTCGTGTCTCAACCTTTCGCCGTCCGCAGCCGGAATTTTACCCAGGCACACGGAACAGACCGCTGTTTCATCAGGCTGAAGCTTTTTATTGCATGCCGGGCAGAGCCTGGGCAGTAAAAAATCCAGTATTTCCGTAATGAAAATTTTCAATTCAAAACCTGTCTACCGATAGGTAGATTAAAAATTATTAAGTCACCTTACGCAAAACCAACTACTGGAGTAATGGAGTAAATTTCAATATTCCATTACTCCACTACTCCTTTTTTCGTGATGTTGCGTAACACGAGTTATTAAGTTGTTCCAGTTAGTACAAAGTTCAAGAGACAAAATATAAAAAATATATCACCGAGACTAGAAGGCATCTGATTGAAATTTATTACAACATTCCGGCTCTTTTCCTAAAAAACCATTCCAGCGCGAACAGAAGAATTGCGGCTAACAAAAGCCATTCGTCGGACCAAAGGTTAACGTCGCTTACTTCAATTTTATTTTTTGAAGACCTGTTGTCAAGTTGTTTTAATAAGGGGAACAGCCGGGTGTAATCCGAATTATAGAAAAACTTTCCGCCTGTCCGGTTGGCAAGCAGTGAAAGGAATTCATAATTCATCCTTGGATTTACCATTTCAATATCAACCTCGCCTATATTAAAATTGCCTTTGTCGCTTCCAAGCTTGTTGTTGTTCTGGTAAGCGTCGCCTGCAAAGGTATAGTCGCCGGGTTTATTGGTCTGGAAAGTTCCCTCGTACAGGCCGTTGCCGATAGAATTTAAATTTATTTCATTGCTTCCGCTGCCGGAGTTAATCTTTATTTTCACATTCGCATCCGATACAGGGTTAAAAGTCTGGTCATACACTTGAGCCGAGAAGTCCACCTGTTCTCCGAGCGAATAAAGCTTCTTGGAGGTCTTGATGGTAACCTGCTTATATTCGTCCTTTGTATTCAGCCATTTAACGCTGCTTATAATAAATCTGTCGAACAGGTCTAGGTTTTTCGGCGCCGTCTCAAGCTTCCACCGCCAGATGTCTTTTGCAAGCACGGCAATTGATTTTTTACTGCCGAGCCTTCTAGTAACAATTAGAGGCCTGTTCATCGGTATGTTGTTAATCTTTACTCTGGAGATGGTCTCGCTTTCCGGTTTGGCTTTCAAATCAATGTTAGGTTGATAAACCGGCGGCAGGTTATTCCATGCATCTATAGGATTGACAGCATTATTTTGCAGTAAAGGATTATCAGATTGCACTGAGGAAATATCCGGTTGAATTTCCAGGTAATCGTTAGTGGTATTGCCCACAGTAAAAGGCAGCTCGCCTTGAAGTGCTTTTAATTTTGTGTAATCCACTCCGTCTGACAGCGAAATAAAAAACGGCTTGTCTTTGTTTGATATTCCATTAACTACGCTTTGTAAAATTTGCGGAGAAGTTTCCTTGGAAGGAAATCCCACCAGGAAAAACACGTCTGCACTGTCGATTAGCTTTTGCCTGTCGTTGTGCTCGACGTATTTATCCTGTGCAACCTGTGTAATGGAATGTACTTCAAAATTACCGTCGGACAGCAGGGAGTACTTTATAAACGAAACATCCGAAGAAGGGCTGCCGGCTATTAAAAGAACCTTTACCTTGTTGCTCAGGACTTTTATATAAAACACTTTCCTGTTGTTTGCAAAAGTAAATTCGCCTGGAGTGTTTGAGACTACAACCGATAATTTTTTTTCGCCACCGGACTGAGGTGTATAAGTGAAATTTACATTTTGTACGCCGTCAGAATTAAGCGTAATATTTTTTTGTTCAGTCAAGGAGCCGTTCTCATATAAAGATGCGGTAACACTTTTGCCTATGAAACCGGTGTTCGTAATTACCGCTTCTATTGAAGTTGGAGTCTTTGCGTATATCATTTCATTGTAAACTACGTTTTTAACTTCAACATCGTTCCTTGCCGAGGAGTCGCCCACCCCGACTGTGAATACCGGTATGTTCAGTTTCTCAGCCGTCAACAGAGGATCGCTTCCGTCGTTTATTACTCCGTCGCTTACTATTACTATGGATGCAATGTTCTTATCATTTTTTGCTGCAGTAGAAAATATATTTGCAAAATTAGTGCTGCCTTCCGAAAGATTTAATTTCTGCAGGCTATCGTAACCCATGCTTTCCACTTTTGAGCCGAAGATGTAAAGCGGCGAGTTGCCGGAAAGGCCGTTCGCCTTTAGTCCTTTTTCAAAATTAAGCTCAGTCTGGCTGCGGTTCGTTCCGTCTTTTATCTGGATTGATCTTGAGTTGTCGAGATAAATCAGGTTAACCGGCTCGAGTATCCTTTTCTTAGCAAGAGTTAAAATCGGCTCGAAGAATACAAACAATAAAAGAATTAGTGCGAGACTTCTTAATGCAACTAAAAATATTTTTTTAGGCGTGCTTATGGCAGGTATAGTGAACCTATAGACGTAGACAACATATCCAACAAGAATAATAAGGATTAAGAAAAAATAAAACGGCGGAAATGAGAAGTTGATACTGATTTTTTCGAAGTTAAACATAAGCCTGTGCTAAGAGGATATTGCTAAAAAATATATTCAAATGTAAACCTTACTAAACCTTAAAGGTTTAGTAAGGTTTGGAATTAACTAAAAAAACATTTCACCCTTCATTACCGTTACCGCTTTGCCGGAAATAAAGAGCTCATTTTCCTCCGAGGAAAATCTTACTCCGATTCTTCCTCTTCTGCCTATAAAATCTCCCTGTTCAAATGATACTTTAGTTTCACCGGTTCCAAGCTTTAACAGACCGAGGTAATTTAAAACCAAAAGCAGAGGGCCGTTTGCAGAGCCCGTTACCGGGTCTTCATCTATACCGTAATAAGGAGCGAAAAACCGGAGATGCGCATTATTGCCTTCTTCAATGGTCTCCTGTGTAAACACAACTACGCCGCCAAAGTTATTTTGTTTCGATAATTTCAGCAGGTCTTTGAAATTTGGCTTTAGCTTTCTGATGGTTTGTAATTTCTTTACGTAGATGTAAAGGTACCCGTTTTCTAAAATCAGGAACGGGATCGCATCAAAGACGTCGCATTTGTGCAGACCTACAGCTTTCAATATCGGGTCCCTGTCGTTTTTAAATTCATTTATTTTATAGATAGGAATCTGCATAAAATATTGTTTGTTTCCGGCTCTGCATTTTAAAATACCGGAGCGTGTATCGAACCGTATTTCTGTGTTCTCTTTAATTGTCTGCTGCTCGCTTAAAAAATGAAGTGATGCAATTGTAGCGTGGCCGCATAGATCGACTTCCATTTTGGGAGTAAACCACCGCAGGCTGTAATCAGCTTTATCCGAAGCAGAAAGGAAAGCGGTTTCAGCAAGGTTCATCTCTTTTGCAATATGCTGCATTTCATCTTTTGTTAAGCCATCGCCAAAGGTAACACCTGCCGGGTTGCCTTCGAACGATACGTCTGTAAAGGCATCTATCTGATAGATATTAATTTTTTTTCCCATTTAACAAATGCTCAATGTTCCATGTTTTCATTTTTTTAAAAGTTTCATAATCGGTAAGATCGAAATGAATGGGAGAGACCGAGACGTAATTTTTTTTAATTGCAACCTGGTCAATTTCAATTTCTTTATCCACTTCCATCAAGTTACCGGTCAGCCAGTAGTAGTCTCTACCGTAAGGGTCGATCCGCTGCTCGTATATATCGTCCCATTTGGATTTTCCCTGCTTGGTTAAGATTATTCCTGCAATATCGTTTTCATCAACGTCGGGCACATTAACGTTAAGCAGTGTTCCCTTGGGGATGTCTTTGCCGGCTATTTCCTTAGCCAGCAGTTTGGTAAGCTTGGCAGCAAATTTAAAATCCTTAACATCGTGGTTTGTAACCGAGACGGCCATAGCGGGTACGTCCATAATAGCGGCTTCCCTTGCGGCGGAAACGGTTCCCGAATAAATTATGTTGATAGCGGTGTTTGAGCCGTGGTTAATTCCGGATACTACAAGGTCCGGCGGTTCCTTCATTATATTACGGATACCAATTTTAATGCAGTCAGCGGGGGTACCGTTTACGGCGTATCCGAAAAACTTTCCTTCCTTATAAGATTTTGTTACCCTAAGAGGAATCTGCATTGTAATTGCGTGTCCAACTGCGCTCTGTTCCATTAACGGGGCAACTACAGTAATTTCTGCAATTTCGCTAAGCGATTCTGCAAGCGCAAATATTCCTTCCGAATTTATTCCGTCGTCATTACTGATTAAGATTTTCAAATTTTTACCTAAAATATTTTCAATTCCGGATGTCAATATAACATATACCGGGTATAGTCTCAATCGATTTGAAATGGGATTGAAGGGAATAGAGTTCTGCCATTTTAAGCCGGAAAATAAAAACTTAATAAATAAATCTGCTGCGGCTTTTGTGCGTATGGTATTCCTATTTTTCTCCCTTTAGTAAAGGGAGATGTCGACGAAGTCGACAGAGGGATTTGAAAATCCAAGCTTTATTTCGAAGTTGATTTTACCCATCAAAAAGAATTGAGCAAATAGTTCTGCTCATAAAGGTTAATGCAGATATAAAAGTACATCAAGATTTTCTAATAGAAGATTTTTTGCTAACAAATCCTCCGTCACCCGCCAGAAGCGGGTGCCACCTCCTTTACTAAAGGAGGACTTTGGTATTCCTATTATTCTCCCTTTAGCAAAGGGAGATGTCGACGGAGTCGACAGAGGGATTTGAAAATCCAAGTTTTATTTCAAAGTTAATTTTATCCGTCAAAATAAAAATTGAGCAAATAGTACTGCTGATAAAAGTTTATGTAGATATAAAAGTACATCAAGATTTCCTAATAGAAGATTTTTGCTAACAAATCCTCCGTCACCCGCCAGAAGCGGGTGCCACCTCCTTTACTAAAGGAGGACTTTGATTTGCTATATTTCTCCCTTTAGTAAAGGGAGATGTCGACGAAGTCGACAGAGGGATTTGAAAATAGCCAACCGTTCATCACTTAGGAAAACAAAAAAAATACTTGCTTCTTTAATAAAATATTCTTTGCTGCGCAGATTTAATAAAATTATATCCATTTAATTTTTTTAAAATTATTAATATCTACGCAGCATTTTTTTGTTTAATCCGCCTTCTCCCGTAAGCTTTCGGGATTCGGCGGACGGCCAGATTCCCCGTCGCCCGCCTGCCAAAGCAAAGCGGCGGGCAGGTTGCGACGGAACAGGGTTCGGGGCTTGCCCCGAGGCTCATACCATTGATTTTTAAAAGAGGTTATTCTCTAATTTTTTTCTTAAATTTTGCCCGCTCAATTTCAACTAGTATTTGCGGAAACATTTTCATGCTGATAATCAAAGCTCAAATCTTTATTAAAAACCCGGAAGTGGTCTTCGGATTCAGTACAAAGTTAGGTGCGGGAAGAACTGCCCCATATTACTTTAATTTATCCCATTCTGTTGGCGATGTTAAAAATATTGTAGACGAAAACAGGGAAATATTTTTTAACAGATTAGGATTAAATTCCGGAAACGTTGCTCTTCAAAGGCAAGTTCATGGTGATGAAATAACCTATATAAACGAAGGCGGCAACTGCGGTGAAAGCGATGCCATGATTACAAGCAAAAAAAATCTCGGCCTTGCCATAAGCACAGCCGATTGTGCCGCAATATTTATCTACGATAAAAAGCAAAAAGTAATCGCAGCCGTTCATTCCGGCTGGAGAGGTAGCCGGAAAAGAATTCTCGAGAAAACTCTGGTAAAATTACGCGATGACTTTAACTCCGGTCCGGGCGATCTGCTTGTCTATATTGCTCCTTCCATTTCAAAAAAAAATTACGAGGTAGACAAAGAGGTTGCCGGTCTTTTTGATAAAAAATATTATTCCCCATGGGGAGATAAATTCCTTTTAGATATTTCCCGGATCAATTACGAAATTCTTCTAGACTTTGGGCTAAATAAAAAGAACATTCAAGTTTCATCTCTCTGCTCGTACGGAATGACAAATTTGCTTCACTCCTACAGGCGGGACGGCTTAAACTCCGGCCGCGCACTGGGTGTAATTGCGATTGTTGAATAAGTATGCATGTAGCTGGAAGGAATAATTAGATACCATGGGATACAACAACTCTACTTGCGATTATTTATCTGTTAACAATTATAAATTCGAAAGCGATTATAAGGTTACCAGATATTTCTTGAATATATGTTATTTTAATTTTAATTTAAAACTGAATTAAGTAACTGAAGTTACGCAAGATGATAAAAAGTGTGTGCCATACCCGCGAAAGCGGGTATCCAGCATTCCAAAATAAGCAAAAAATGGATTCCCACTTTCGTGGGAATGACAATACAGTACATCAAAATGAATTTCTGCGTAACTTCAGTTAAGTAAGAAAGATTTTTTATGCAAACGTCAACAAGCTTAAACGATTTATTAGAATCTGTTTCTAAACTTCCTCTGGATGACCAGCTTTTGATTTCAGAAATTATTCACAAAAGAGTTGTTGAGGAGAAAAGGAAAATATTAGCTGAATCGGTGAAGGAAAGTAAGGAAGAATATCATTCGAACAAAACTAAGAGAGGATCGGTTAGTGATTTTGTTAGTGATTTGGAAAGTGAATGATATATTTAAACTGGTCTTCATCATTTAAAAGAGCATTTAAGAAACTTGTGCAAAGCGATCCCCTTTTAAAGAGTAAAATCTTGATTACAATGGAATTACTTCAGCAGGATCCTTTCCAACCTAAACTAAAGACACATAAGCTTAAAGGAATTTTGAAGGATAATTGGGCTTGTTCGGTTGATTATGATTTACGAATTATTTTCGATTTTGTAAAGAATCAGTTAACAGATGAAATTGAAGTCTTATTAATTAATATTGGAACTCATGATGAAATATATTAGGGGTTCCATTTAATCAACAATAATTTTTATTATTCCGGGTTTTCCGATGCTCAATATCATTCGAATTAAAAAAGCAGTCTTTTATGCTTATCACGGCGTCCTTTCGGAGGAACAGAAAGTCGGCGGCAAGTTTGAGGCAGACGTTGATATCTACACCAATTTTCAGGATGCGGCAAAAAGGGACAGCTTAAAACAGACAATAGATTACGATAAAGCCTACAAGTTTATGTACCAGCTTGCTCTTGAAGAAAAGCATTACCTTATTGAAACACTGGCAACAAAAATAGCAGATGAACTGCTTAGGAAATTTATGAATATCGAAAAGGTTGCTGTAAGGATTAGAAAAAACAATCCGCCCCTTGGCGGCGTTGTGGATTCCGTTGAAGTTGAGGTTGTAAAGGACAGAAACGATTTATAAAAAACGCCGGTAGAAAAATAGAAAACGTTGCATACATAGGGTTAGGTTCAAACAGAGGAAATAAGATTGAATATTTAAGGAAGGCTGTGCAGAAGCTGAATGAAAACGGCAGCTGCAAAGTTATCCGGGTTTCATCCGTGTACGAGACCAGACCGTACGGATTTCAGGATCAGGAAAATTTCTTAAACGCTGCAGCAAAGATTTCGACCGGTTATTCTTTTATTGAATTGCTCGACCGTCTAAAAAAGATTGAGAGCGAGCTCGGCAGAATAAAAAGGAATAAGTGGGGCCCCCGGGAAATCGATCTCGATTTATTATTCTTCAACGAGATTGTATATTCAGATGAAAGAGTTACTATCCCGCATAAGGAAATAACCGCCAGGGATTTTGTTCTTGTGCCTTTGTGCGAAATAACCCCTGAGCTTATTCACCCTGCATTAAATATAAAAATTTGTGATATTTGTATTGATGAATCCGGGCATTGTATAATTAGAAAGTTAACGGATAATATCACATAAATAAAAAGAGGAATCAATTGAGCGAAAATTCCGAAGTAAAGTTTATAGCCATAGAGGGAGTTATTGGTGCGGGCAAGACCTCCCTTGCGCGGAAGCTTAAGGAAAGACTTAATGCGGAACTTATACTTGAACAGTTCGAAGCGAACCCGTTTCTGGAAAGCTTTTATTCCGATAGGAAGAGATACGCGTTCCAGACGCAGATGTTTTTCCTTGTTAACCGCTACAAGCAGCAACAGGAGCTTAACCAGGAAAATCTTTTTACGGAATATATAGTAAGCGATTACCTGTTTGATAAAGATAAAATATTTGCTTACCTGAACCTGAACGGCGAAGAGCTGAAACTATACGAAACACTTTTCCCGCTGCTGGCCAGAAATTTAAGAAAGCCGGACCTCGTCGTCTTTCTGCAATCAAGCATAGACAGGCTGATGTTCAATATTAAAAGAAGAAGCCGGAAGATAGAGCGTAACCTTACCTTAGGCTATATTGAAGAACTTAGCGAGGCTTATAATCACTTTTTCTTCAGGTACAACGATTCTCCGCTGCTAATAGTCAATTCAACTGAAATCGATTTTGTGAACAGCGAAAACGACTTTAATGAATTGTTCAAGCAAATATTCAGGGAAGACAGGGGCGTTAAGGAATATTTTAAACCCGAGTCAAGAAGGATTGAGTGATAATGTTTAGATTTTTTTTGTTATTCATTCTGCTATATGTTTTGTTTAAGGTAGTAAAGTTTTTTTTCGGAGCTTTAACCGGCAGCAGCAAAGTACCGCCTGCAGGCAGACCGAAGCAGTCAGAGTCGAAGTATAAGGATGTGGAAGAAGCAAAATTCATAGAAATAAAAGAAGACAAACAAACCGAGAAAGAGCAAACCGGTTCCAATGGCTCAAAATAATTTTTTCCCCCAATTAGTCTATTCTTTTTTTTCAAAATTATTTTCGGTTAAGGAAAATAAAAGCGTTGAGATAGGCACGCCAAAAAAAATTTTAATTATTCGTCCGCATAACCAGCTTGGCGACCTGCTTGCAGGGGTATCCCTGCTAAGAGCAGTAAAGGAAACTTTCCCGGAATGCCGCCTTACCCTTATCGTAAGCCCGTTCAACTATACCGGCCTTGTTAAAAATAAATTTATAGACAGGCTGGCTGTTTTTGACAAACTGAAAATATACAATCCTTTATACTTTATTCGGTTTTATAGATTGCTAAAAGAGGAATACGACTTGGCAGTTGTTCCGGTTACAGTTTCAATTTCATTTACAAGTAACCTGATAGCGCGTATCTCAAGCTCAAAAATACGGATAGGCCCGAACAGCCTAAACGGCAAAGAAAATAAGAGCGCTTTCTTTTTTGACAGGCGGGTAAACATCGATTGGAGAAAACACCCGGACTCTAATGTATCGGAAAGAAGCCTGGATATTTTAAGACCCTTCGGGATAAATACGAAAGATTACCGTTCCGAAATTTCATTCGATGAAAATGATGTACAAGCCGCAAAGAGCTTTTTGGAATCACTGCCCATAGCGGACAAGACGCGGCACGAAAAGTTTAGCAGTGAGGCTAAAATCTTTTTGATCGGCTTCCACACTGGGGCCGGTAAAATTCCGAACCGGTGGTCGCTGGATAAATATATTCAGTTGATGAACGAATTAATTGAGAGATATCCTGTTAAGTTTTATTTAACGGGAAGCACTTCGGATAAAGAGGAAATAAGTTATATTAAAAGCCGTTCAGCATTCGATGCGGGCTTGTTTATAAACCGTAAGATTCCCGAAGTTGCGGCTCTAATCTCGTTATCGGATTTATTTATTTCTAACGATACCGGGATTATGCATGTTGCAGGAGCAACAGAGACGCCGCAGATTTCAATCTTCGGCCCTACAAATCCTTTTAACTGGGCGCCTGTTGGGAAGAATAAATATTTTATAAGGAAGTCCGAGCTTATAGACGATGTTTCGGTAAGCGATGTATTCGAGATGTGCACCGGTATACTAGACGGTAAACGTAATGAGATAAATTATGCCGAATAATTTTATTTCCGCAGTCGATATGGGAACTAATTCGTTCCACCTTATCATTGCTAAGGTTAAGAAAAACGGTTCGTTTAAAATTGTCGATAGGGAAAGGGAAGTAATCAGGCTCGGCTCTCACGAAGGACAAAACCTTAGCATAATATCACCCGGAGAAATTGAAGCATCTGTTGAAGTACTGCTGAGGTTTAAAAAACTTTCCGGGATATACGGTACAAACATGAACGCCCTTGCGACAAGCGCGGTGAGAGAAGCAGAAAATAAGAACGAGTTTATCTCTTTAATTAAGGAGAGGACGGGCATAAAGGTAAAAGTTATCGAAGGTCACCACGAAGCCCGTCTTATTTACCTTGGTGTAAAAAAGGCTTTGCCTATCTCGGATAAAAAGGTGCTGTGCATAGATATTGGCGGTGGAAGCACCGAGTTTATTTTGGGAGATAATGGTGAGCCGGCCTTTGCGGAAAGTGTGAAAATAGGGGCGGTAAGATTAAGCAAAAAATTTTTCCCGGACTATGTATTAACCCCAAAGTCGGTATCGGAATGTGAAAAATTTATTGAGCAGGAAATTAAATCCAACCGCAGAATTAAGCTTAACACTGAGATTGATTTCGCAGTTGGAAGTTCCGGCACTATTCAGTCCGCTGCTTCCATTATCTGCTCGGTCAAATATTCCAAGCCGCCCGCTTCGTTAAACGGCTTTACATTTTCAAGCGATGAGCTCAAAATTATTTTTAACGATATGATGAGGCTGAAGACGCCGTCCGAGAGAATAAATATAAAAGGATTGGAAGCGAAGAGAGCAGATATAATTCCTGCCGGCATGCTCGTCTTAAAAAAAATTTTCGATCTGTTTGGCATTAGGAAAATGACTGTTTCGGAATTTGCTTTAAGAGAAGGAATCCTTTTGGAAATGATATCGAAAAGCAGAGTTAAAGAATAGCGGCGTGGAGTTTTAAAAAAATTTTTCTCCGGCAACCGGAATTTTCTTCATAGCTGTAACCTCATCGGCTCCTATTACCTTTTAAAATTCTGCTTTGGTAGTTATATTTGAGTCCAACTTTTAGGTATTTAATGAATAACATTCGCAACTTTTGCATAATAGCTCATATCGATCACGGTAAATCTACAATAGCAGATTGTTTACTTGAAAAAACCGGTGCTGTAACGGAGCGGGAACTAAAAGCTCAGGTTCTGGACGACCTTGAGCTAGAGAGGGAGCGCGGAATTACAATTAAGTCCCACGCAATCCAGATGAAATACAAGGCGAGCGACGGGATAGAATATGTTTTAAATTTAATAGATACTCCGGGTCATGTCGATTTTTCGTATGAGGTTTCCCGGTCGCTGGCTGCATGCGAAGGCGCGCTTTTGGTAGTGGATGCGGCCCAGGGAGTTGAAGCCCAGACCATAAGCAACCTTTACCTGGCTGTAGAGGCCGGGCTGGAAATAATTCCAGTTCTTAATAAGATTGACCTGCCGAGCGCTGAAATAGAAAAAGTAAAAGGTCAAATAGTAGATCTTATCGGTTGCGACGAAAATGAAATTATACTTGCAAGTGCAAAGAGCAAAATAGGCATCGAAGAAATTCTGGAGAGGGTGGTAAAAAAGATTCCTGCGCCAAAGGGCAATGCCGATGCGCCGCTGCAAGCGCTTATCTTCGATTCCATATTTGACGCCTACCGCGGAGCTATCGCTTACATCAGGATATTTAACGGGACAATAAGGACCAACGACAAGATAAAATATTTCGCGGTTGATAAAGTGATTGAAGCCGAAGAGATCGGTGTGCTCGGCTTAAGGAAAATTAAATCCGAAGAATTGTCTGCCGGGAATGTAGGATATCTGATTTCTGGAATTAAGGAAGTGCATGATATTAAGGTAGGCGATACGGTTACGCATGCAAAAGGAGGTGCTGACCATCCTCTGCCGGGATATAAAGAAGTAAAGCCGATGGTCTACAGCGGGCTTTATCCTACCGATGCAGATGAGTTTGAGGACCTTAGAGATGCGCTTGAAAAATTCCGGCTAAACGATTCGGCGCTTATTCATCAGCCGGAAACCTCTGCCGCTCTGGGATTCGGTTTTAGATGCGGCTTCCTGGGTTTGCTTCACATGGAAATAGTGCAGGAGCGGCTGCTGAGGGAATACAACCAATCGATAATTACAACCCTGCCCAATGTTGAATATTATGTGTTCAACCGGGAAGCCGAGAAAATAATTGTAGATAACCCTGCCATGATGCCGCCGCTGGGAGATATCGAGCATATTGAAGAACCTTACGTTAAAGCCCAGATAGTATGCCCGAGCGAGTATGTAGGAAATATAATGAAGCTTGCGATGGAGAAACGCGGAGTTTACAAAAACACCACATATATCGATCCTACCAGGGCTGATATAGAATATGAGTTTCCTCTTTCAGAAATAATTTTTGATTTTTACGATAAGTTAAAGTCTACTACCCGCGGCTATGCCTCATTCGATTATGAATATACCGGCTACAGGGAGTCTGAGCTTGTTAAGCTGGATATACTGCTTAACGGCGAGCCTGTTGATGCACTCTCGATGATCGTGCATAAGAGCAAGTCGTACGACTGGGGAAGAAAAGTTTGCAGCAAGCTTAAGGATTTAATCCCGCGTCAAATGTTTGAGATTGACATTCAAGCTGCGTTGGGTTCGAAGGTAATATCCAAATCGGTAGTTAAAGCTCTGCGCAAAAATGTTCTTGCCAAATGCTACGGCGGCGATATAACCCGTAAAAGAAAACTCCTTGAAAAACAGAAGGAAGGCAAAAAGCGCATGAAGCAGGTCGGTAATGTGGAAATTCCGCAGGAAGCATTTTTAGCGGTACTTCAAATAGAAGATTAAATAATGGTTCTGCCTTCATCGGAAAATAACAGTACAAACGGCTATGCAGACGGCAAGACAAACACCCTAAGCGAACAAGGAAGAAGAGTTAAAAGATTTTTCCGTTCCGCAATCCTTGCCTTAATTGCTGCTCTAATTATAAAAACTTTTTTTATAGAGGCAGATAAAATTCCATCCGCATCAATGGAAAACACGCTGCTGCCCGGAGATTTTATTCTTCTGAACAAAGCTGCATATTCCATCAACACTCCCAGGTATATCCCGTTTACAAATATTTCGCTGCCCTGGTTTAGAATTTTAAAAACCGGCTTGCCTGCAAGGAATGATGTAATAGTATTTGAGTTTCCCGGCTACCCAAACGAGCCTAATGCGGAAAACGATGTAAATTATATAAAAAGAATAATAGGGCTGCCCGGCGACACGGTACAGATTAAAAATAAAGTTGTGTATCTAAACGGTGTAAAAATTCCGCTTCCTCCAAGTGCGGTTATCTCAGACAGTCAAATATTCCGGCCCGGAGAAAGGGATAGCAGAATTTATCCTCCCGGTAAAGATTGGAACCGGGATAACTACGGCCCGGTTGTAGTTCCCCAAAAGGGTATGGTTATTCCCATTAATGTAGACGATATAAAAAAGTGGGAACTGTTAATTGACAGGGAACAAAAAAAACTTGCTGTAAGCATAGAAGGAACCGTTGTTACTATTAACGGCGCGCCGGTCCGTTCCTATAAGGTGAAAGAAAATTATTATTTTGTTATGGGCGATAACAGAGACGACAGCATGGACAGCCGCTACTGGGGCTTTGTACCTAAAGAGAATATTATCGGCAAGGCGGCTTTCATTTATTGGTCGTGGGATTTGTCCTCAAATTCCGGCAGCTTTTTAAGAAGATTAGAGAAAATAAGGTGGAATAGAATTTTTAAAGCAATTAAGTAAGAATGTAAAGATTATATGTTTTTTTGTTTACCCGCAAAAATTTATATTAACGGAAAAGAATTTCCCCTGATAAAATTATTTGGCAATATCTTATAAAAATTTACAAATGAAAAAAATCATCCTTATCGTCTTACTTATTTTACCATATGCTTTCCCGCAGACAAAGTATTTAATTTATTTTAAAGACAAAGGCATTCCTCAAGGCAATGCTCTTTATAAGAACGAAGCACTCTACAGCGAAACATTGAATTCGCTTTCTACCCGGTGCATAGAAAGAAGAGAAAAAGTTATGCCGGCCGGTAAGCTTGTTACCTATGAAGATGTTCCTGTGAACAGTGGGTACGTAAAAGATATCCGGAATTTGGGGATTAAGATAGTCAATCAGCTTAACTGGTTTAATGCAGTATCCGCATATTTAACAGATGCTCAATTAAGCAGCGCGATTAAGCTGCCGTTTATAAAAAAAATTGTCCCTGTAAAAATTTTTAGAATCGATACAAGCATACCGGTTGCAAAAAATTATTCCGGCAATACGGATAAAGTTCAGTCACCTGCCGATTACGGTCCCTCATACGGGCAATATGAACTGAGTGATATTCCAATCGTACAGTCTAAGGGAATAAACGGGAAAGGAATAATAATAGGTATTCTTGATGACGGTTTTATCTGGCAGAACCACGAAGCGCTGGCCGCAAGAAAAGTACTGAACGAATACAACTTTGTGTTTCATACAACCTCAACCGCACCGCAGCCCGGCGACTCGCCCGAATCCGGCCACCACGGGACTTATGTCTTTTCTATCCTGGCAGGTTACAAAGACGGCTCTATAATAGGCCCGGCTTATAATGCAAGCTTTATACTTGCAAAGACCGAAGACGATAGGAGCGAATCTCATATAGAAGAAGACAACTATGCGGCGGCGCTGGAATGGATGGAAGCACAGGGAGTTGATATAACCACAAGCTCTCTGGGTTACAATATCTTTGATGATACTACATATTCGTATACCTATAAAGATTTGAACGGTAATACCTCAATAATTACAAAGGCTATAAACCTGGCATTCGACCGGGGAGTGCTTACGTTTACCGCTGCCGGTAACGAAGGCGCTACGTCCTGGCATTATGTGGATATGCCTGCAGATGGGTTTAATGTGCTTGCAGTGGGCGCCGTGGATAAAAACAATATTGTCGCTTCGTTCAGCTCCCGCGGCCCCACATACGACGGAAGAATTAAGCCCGACATAGTAACGCAAGGTGTAAATGTTTACGGCGCTAACGCCAACACTACGAACGGATATGAATACGCCAACGGCACTTCTGCCGCAACACCTATTGCAAGCGGCATAGGCGCTATGCTGCTTTCTACTTATCCTTATCTTACAAACGTTCAGGCAAGAAAAATTTTGATGGAGACTGCCGGCAATGCAGACAGCCCCAATAACGATATAGGGTACGGACTGCTGTCTGCGGAAAAGGCAATATCGTTCCCGAATATTTTTGAGAACAACGGCACGTTTGGAATAAATAAAATTTTCTTCTCGTCAAACGGTGTAGTTCCCGGCAGCGCGCAAATTCATTATTCAAATACTAATATGACATTTTCAACTGCTTCTTTAAATTATGACGATACTTTAAAGTATAGCTTTACCGTACCTGTTATGCCGAACAACAGCCGAATTTATTTTTATTATACATACAAAGACAGCCTTGGCAATAACGTCCGGGAACCGGCTGCCGACTACTACACGTTTAATTACGGAAGCCCGGAGATTGTTACCGGCACGATGAATGATATAAATACTTCGGGAACAACTCTGGCGGTAAATTATCCCAACCCGTTTAACTCATCCACAAGAATTGATTTTTATTCCACCGCAAACCAGAGCGCTAAACTTATTGTTATGGATGCTATCGGTCAGGTAGTAAAAGTTTTATTCAACGGTACCGCCGTCTCTGGCAGAAACTCTTTTGTGTGGGATGGTAAATCCGGCAGCGGCAGGCAATGTGCCAGCGGTGTTTATTATTATATTCTAAGACTAGGCGGCAGAGATTACGGCAACAAAATGATTTTGCTTAAATAATTCTTGGTAATCTTTTCCCTGATTACTTTAAATTGATCATTAACACACAAAGTTCTTTCCTACTTAAGTTTTATTAAGACGGATCGATAATACTGCAGTTGTTTGGACGGATCAAACATACTACCCCAATCTTAAACCTTAAGGAGGTGAATTATTATGGCAATAGGTTCAGTAGGTGCTGTTGGAGGTAATTATTATTTTCCCACCGCATCAAACAGCGGCAGCAAAGTTAGCGGAAGTTCTATTTATAGTTCCAACAACAGCAAGGATACAGCAACAATATCCAATACTGCCAAGGAACTGGCTGCCCAAAAGGCGGGCAATACTTTACGCGAAGAAGCGTCTGAATCGGTGAGCGAAAAGCTTGCAGAACAAGCGTCGGGAGGAAATTAATAAATAGGGATTTTAGTAGTGAAGAAGAGAAAGCAAATTAACCTGCTTTCTTTTCTTTATTGGCCCCTTCTAAATCCTCCCCAAAAGGGAGGACTTTAAATACCCCGACCCTTAGGTCGTGGGTGTCTTTTAACGCAGGTCGGAGTCAATACTCCGACCGAGTATTTTTCTCTCCCCCCATTGGGGAGATGGAGGGGGCATTTATTTTTGTGCAGGCAGCCGGATGCCAAACAGAATGTATTTACCCCGCTGCTAAATCGATTAAGCATTTTAGTTTGTTTATTAGTAGATTAGTAACGAGTAAATGATCCCGTTCCAAGTGGGTTTATTTATAATCTAAAAATTTAATTACGGTTTGGAACCGGAAATAAAATTTTTGTACTTAACCTTTTAACTGCAATTCGTAAATTATAAAAGAACAGGCTATAGATGAGTAGCATTTTACTGGCTTCGCAGTTTAAATATCTAGAAAAATTCCGCAATGAGTCTGATCCGCTTTTATTGGAGATGGAGTCGTTTGCAAAAGAAAAAAGCATTCCCATATTAAGCAGGGACTCTGCTGAGCTGCTGGAGCTTTTAGTAAATATATGTTCGCCCAAACGAGTTCTTGAACTGGGTACGGCTATAGCTTATTCATCTATACGAATAGCCCGCAACCTGAAGAAGAAAAGTGTTGTTCACACGATTGAGAAGAGCGAAGATAATATTGTAAAGGCAAAAGAAAATATTTCCAAGTCGGGTTTGCATGATAAAATTATCTTGTACGCAGGCAACGCATTGGAAATTGTGCCGAGGCTGGATAAGAAATACGATTTCATTTTTCTTGATGCGGATAAAAACGATTACAAAAAGCTGTTCGATTATTCGATGATACTTCTGAAAAAAGGCGGGATACTTTTTGTGGATAACCTTTTATGGCATGGCTATGCGGCTGCTAAAACGGTTCCTAAAAACTACAGGAGCTCCGCCAAGATTATAAGGGAGTTTAACGAGATATTTTCCTCTCAGCCTAATTTGAAGACGACTATACTTTCCGTAGGCGACGGAATAGGAATAGGCGTGAAGGAATAAAAGCAATGGCTCAGGTATACTCAAAGTTAGCCGCCGATTTTGCCTGCGAAGTTGAAAAGTTTTCCAAATCGAAACTAAAAAGAAAAGCCGAGCTCATAAGGCTTTATGAAGAAGCTCTTAAATACCGAAAGGAGAAATTATTCGAGGAATTGGTATTTACCGCTAAGTATGTTCAAGGATTAATGCGGGCGGTACAAGCCGGCACTTACAGCAGCGAAATTTCCAATATCGAACAAATCAAAAAAGACTTCTCGGACAATTTGAATAAGGTGGTAGTTCAAATAAAAGAAATTATCGTTTCGGCGGGCGATGAGATGAAAAGTCATTTTGAAAACACTTATTTCGAGCTGACGCAGCAGGGCTTCCTAAATTTATCCGAGCTTTTAAATGACCTGGAATGGAGCAAAATGTATATTAACGAGAGGAAGAGAAAAGAAAAACACTAACCGCACCTAAAGCAGTTTAGCTTGCCGGGTAAGGACTGCAAATCAAATCTCTTAAAAATTTTGCTAAAGTTTTTAATCAGACGGTTAAGGAATCCGCTTTTTAATCCGCCTACGCGTTCCACTTCGGCGGACGAGAAGGTTGGGTATAATTCCCCGCCGCTTACGGAGGAACTGGGTTCGGGGCTTGCCCCGAGGTTCATACCATTGATTTTACAAATAATTATGTTTTGGAAATCCAATTTTGCAGCGCGGAAAGCAAGCTCGTCATAGCCGTTATAAGCGGCTGGTGCTGGCTTTCATCAATATCTTCAAGTATCTCGCGATGGATGTCCACGTATGCTTTGTTAAGAAGCTGAACTATCTGGATTCCTTTTCGGGAAAGAGAAACCCGCATATTCCTTCTATCGGATATGTCGATCTCCCTATTAATATATTCTTTCTTAACAAGACCGTCAATAATCCTGGTTAACCTGCTCGGGCTTAATCCCATCCTTTCAGCAATCTGCTTGTTGTTCAGACTCTCATCCGCACTAAACAACCGCAGACACCTGAACTCTGCTTGAGTTAATCCGTGCTGTTCTGCTAACCGGTTTTCCTTTTCCTGACAGCTTGCCAGCAGGCTAAAAGTTAAGTCTGCTAATTTGCCAGCGTTTTTTGCCACATCTTCTTTTATTGCCATTGAATTACACCATACATAATTGTTGCTTTTATCAAAATTCGTTAACGGAAACAATTAAGTCAAGTTGTTAAGCACATTTTTTAATTTTTTTTATTTTATTTCCCTAATTATAAATATTCCACATCCTCCGGCTTAGTAAAATTAATTCCTCCTTTTGATATTCCAACTAGTTCCTTTTCGATAGAATCGATTGATTCAATCTCTGCAAAGAAAATAAAATTTACGTTTGAGTCGTATGATGTTTTATCTATGATTGCCTTATAGTCTGAAAGGATTCTATGCACTCTGCTAAGCAGATTGAAATCCACAGTTATGGAAATTTTTTTGTAAGGTCTTTTTATAACGATGTCTGCCGCTTCCAGAGTTTGAAAAGCCGAATAGTAATAAGCCTTGCCTAGCGGACCGACGCCTAATTTAACTCCGCCGAAATATCTGATAACTACAGACATTACCCCGCTCAATTCGAAATGTTCAATTGCATTTAAGATTCTAATTCCTGCTGTTCCGTTCGGCTCTCCGTCATCGGAATATTTTAAAGTTCCCCCGGTTAATTTGTAAGCATAACAGTGATGAGTAGCGTCGTAATATTCTTTTTTTATTCCGGCAAGCGTTTTCTCACACTCTTCTGCGGAGCTAATGGGGAATACTTTCCCGATGAACAAAGAACCTTTCTCTTTATATTTTGTTTCGCGTAAAGATTTTATGGTTTTTATCTGCCCGTAATTTTTCATCTTTCTCCGGTAATAAATAAAAAAGCGGTTTGATGTACTTCAAATATATTTGATTTTCAAAACATTGAATAGTAATATAATTGTTTCAATAATTAAAATTTATTAGAACATTGGAAAAAGATTCGATAATAATAAAAGGCGCGCGAGAGCATAATTTAAAAAATATCGATATAGAAATTCCCAGGGATTCATTTACAGTAATTACCGGGCTGTCCGGTTCGGGTAAGTCGTCGCTTGCATTTGATACTATTTATGCCGAAGGTCAGAGGAGATATATAGAGTCTCTTTCTGCATACGCAAGGCAGTTTTTGGATATGCTTGAAAAACCCGATGTGGATTTGATAGAGGGACTCAGCCCGGCCATATCTATAGAGCAGAAATCAACTTCGGGAAACCCGCGCTCAACAGTTGGTACTGTTACCGAAATTTATGACTATCTGCGCCTTCTATACGCCAAACTGGGAACGCCATACTGCTATAATTGCGGCAAGCCTGTAACAAGACAATCTTCATCTCAGATAATCGATACGATTGTCTCAACATTAAGCGGCAAACGGATTACAATACTGGCTCCGGTTATTAGAGGCAGGAAGGGACATTACCGGGAATTATTCGAAGAAATTTTATCCGACGGATTTTTAAGGGTGAGAGTTGATGACGAACTGTATGAAATAACCAAAGGATTACAGGTTGACCGGTACAAAATACACAACATAGAAATTGTGGTTGATAAGTTAACAGTTAGCGATCACGGAAAATCCGGGTTTATAAGCAGGCTTACCGAATCGATTGAAGTAGGATTGAATTACGGCAACGGAATTGTAATTGTAAATGATTCGGAACAAGACTACGTATTCAGCAGGCATCTAGCCTGTCTTGACTGCGGAATAAGCTATACCGAACTTGCGCCTAATTCTTTTTCTTTCAACTCACCTTACGGATCGTGCCCTGACTGTGAGGGCCTAGGTGAAAAGAAAGAATTGGATATCAATCTTATTATTCCCGACTGGGACAAATCAATTAATGAAGAAGGACTTGCACCCGTCGGCAAGCCCCGCTCTATCTGGTTCTTTAACCAGCTTACCGCCGTTGCGGAAAAATACGGATTCAATTTTGATACTAAGCTTAAAGACCTGAACGAAGAACAAAAAGAAATTCTGCTATACGGCAGCAAAGATAAAATTGCTTTTTCTTACTCCTACAGCGGAAGCAAACCGGTTACCTACATGCACAGGTTCTCCGGTTTAATAAACTATCTGAAAAATTATTACAATACCACATCCTCTAATAACATACGCGAGTGGGTTGAATCATACATGAATACCGTTGCATGCCAGTCATGCGGCGGCGGCAGGCTTAAGCAAGAATCGCTTGCGGTAAAATTCCAGGGTATAAATATAAGCGAGGTAACAAAGCTTTCCATTAAGAAGAGCGAAGAGTTTTTTTCATCTTTAAAGTTGAACGGGCGGGAAGGAATTATAGCAAAGCCGGTGCTTAAGGAAATTGTAACCAGGCTCAGGTTCCTGCTTAATGTCGGCCTGGAATATCTTACTCTGGACAGGTCGGCCAGAACATTATCGGGGGGGGAGTCTCAAAGGATTAGGCTGGCTACTCAAATCGGCTCGCAGCTTGCGGGGGTTTTGTATGTTCTTGATGAGCCCAGCATCGGCCTTCATCAGAGTGATAATATAAAGCTGATAAATTCCTTAAAGGATTTGCGCGACCTTGGCAATACCGTAATTGTAGTTGAGCATGACAGGGAGACCATTGAAAGTTCGGACTACATGATTGACCTTGGCCCTGGCGCAGGCGAACACGGCGGCGAAGTTTGCCTGGCCGGAGATACCAGAGCATTAATCGAATCCCAGGATGGAGTTAATTCCTTAACGTTATCCTATCTTAACAACAAGAAAGAAATTCCCGTACCGGCTGAAAGAAGGAAAGGCATCGGTAATTTCTTAATCTTAAAAGGCGCCGCCGGGCACAACCTTAAAAATATAAATTTAAAAATACCTTTAGGCACTTTAACTTTAATAACCGGCGTTAGCGGCTCCGGCAAATCTACTCTTATGAACGAAACTCTTGTTAAGATTTTGATGAACAAAATATACAAATCGAAATCCGTTCCGCTTCCATACAAGTCAATTGAAGGACTGGAGTTTATAGATAAGGTAATTGAGATAGACCAGACTCCGATTGGCAGGACACCGCGGTCAAATCCCGCAACGTATACCGGGCTTTTTACATTTATAAGGGATTTATATTCGCAGCTCCCCGAATCCAAGATGCGCGGCTACTCTACGGGCCGGTTCAGCTTTAACGTTGCAGGCGGAAGATGCGAGGAATGCGGCGGCGACGGTTTAAGAAAAATTGAGATGAACTTTTTACCGGACGTGTACGTTGAATGCGAAGTTTGCCGCGGAAGAAGATATAACAGGGAAACCCTGGAAGTTTTGTTTAAGACAAAATCGATTGCAGACGTTCTGGAAATGAGAGTAAGCGAAGCTTTGGAATTTTTTGACGAGCTTCCCAGGATTAAAAGAAAAATAAAAGCGATAAACGATGTGGGGCTGGGATATATAAAGCTGGGTCAGCAGGCAACAACTCTTTCCGGCGGCGAGGCGCAAAGAGTAAAACTTGCAACCGAGCTGAGCAAAGTAAGCACCGGAAAAACCTTGTACATTCTGGATGAGCCCACTACCGGGCTTCATTTTGAGGATGTGAATATTTTATTGAATGTATTGAACAAGCTAGTGGATAAAGGCAACACGGTTGTTATAGTCGAGCATAATCTAGATGTGATTAAAACTGCGGATTGGATAATTGATTTAGGTCCCGGCGGCGGCGATGCAGGCGGCATGATAATAGCCGAAGGCACGCCTGAAAAAATTATTAGAAGTAAGAGTAGCCTAACGGGGAAATACTTAATGAAAGAGCTTAAGCTTACTTAGTGATGTGCAAATCCTCTGTCACCCGCCAGAAGCGGGTGCCACCTCCTTTACAAAAGGAGGATTTGTATTTGTAATTTTCTCCCTTTAGTAAAGGGAGATGTCGACGAAGTCGACAGAGGGATTTGAAATCCAAGCTTTATTTCGAAGTTAATTTTACCCATCAAAAAGAATTGAGCAAATAGTTCTGCTCATAAAGATTAATGTAGATATAAAAGTATATCAAGATTTTCTAATTGAAGATTTATTGGAACAAATCCTCCGTCACCCGCATTATCAGAGGCGGGTGCCACCTCCTTTACTAAAGGAGGACTTTGATTTACTATTTTTCTCCCTTTAATAAAGGGAGATGTCGACGGAGTCGACAGAGGGATTTGAAGGCTGAGGGATTTGAAACAACTAACAGTTCATCATTTTAGAAATTATTTTAGAAAATAAAAATATTTCTTGCTTCTGTAAAAAAATATTATTTACTTACCATTGGTAATTGAGGGAAAAAGATGACGTTGAATTTTTATAATATAAAATTTTTAGTTCCGCCGGTAAATGACTGCCGAACTGCTGCTTATTACGGGGGCTTTATACTTACCAAAAATCTTCTTACTTACAGATGCGCCGACGGGGAGAGTAATAATAATATCTATCATTATTTCCCATTTATAAAATTATTTAGTTAAAATTTTTTATTCCGCTTTAACATAAGCAGCAGCAAAAAATAATCTTTCGAGTATTGAATTCTTTTTTATAGTATAAAAAGACAAATACATATGAACGAAGTTATACCAGTTGAAGTAGTAATAGGCAAGATTCTTTTAATTAGAAATCAAAAGGTAATGCTGGATGCTGATCTGGCAAAGCTGTATAAAGTAACAACTAAAAGGTTGAATGAACAGGTAAAAAGGAATATAAAAAGATTTCCTTCCGATTTTATGCTTCAACTAACTAAGGGTGAGCCTGCTTCTTTAAGGTCGCAAATTGCGACCTTAAAGCGAGGTCAGCATTCTAAGTATTTACCGTATGTATTTACCGAATTAGGTGTGGCAATGCTATCCTCCGTCCTAAATTCCGATAGAGCTATTGAAATTAATATCATTATAATGCGTGCATTTGTAAAATTGCGTGAGATTATTTCAACCAGCCAAAAGGTCGAAGAGAAATTAAAAGAAATAGAAGCCCGTCTTGATGTGCATGATGAGCAAGTATTAAATATTATGGAGGCGATTAACCAACTGCTTGCACCGCCGGAAAAGTCGAAGACAAAAATCGGATTTCAAGTTAAAGAAAAAGCGGTCGGTTATACACGGTAAAAAAAATTAAATATTTCTAGGCTGACATGCTCTGCACCATGGCAGCGAGCGACTATGAGCTTTAGACATAGAAACAGCTGACTGAATGCAGTGTACTTCTGTTAAGGATTAGAAGTGGTAACCTAATAGGGATGGAAAGAAATTAATTAAAAATATGCAGTTCTGTCACGGAATGGTTCATAACGCTATTGAAAATTATTAATTAACTAACAGCCATATTGATAGCCGCTGATTCGGCTTGAGTAATAGTAAGTTGTTGATGCAATTTTGAAGTAAAATTCAGAGGTTTAATATGAAAAATATTTTTTTACTATGTGTTTTAATTATTACAATTTCCTTTCTTCTGTATACGAAAACAAACGCACAGTTAATAGACAATCCGCAGCAAGCATTAAACAATGTCAATCATTACTTCTTTATCGCTAACAAAGGGCAATGGAACCCGGAAGTAAAATACCTTGCCCGTATTGGAGGCATGAATGCATGGATTACTAATACGGGTGTGGTATATGATTATTACAAATTAGAGAAAAATATTGACCAAACAAAAATGCAGAAGATTAATCCTAAAGAACAGATTGCATTTGAAGTGATGAATACTACTATAAAGGGACACGTAGTAAAAATGGAATTTATTGACGGTAATAAAAACATAACATGCCTACAGAATGATAAGAAAGAAGGGTACTATAATTATTTTCTTAGCAATGATAAAAGTAAATGGGCAAGCTTCGTACCCCTTTATGGTAATGTTGAATTAAAAGGAGTTTATAATAATATAGATGTTAAATATTATTATGACAATGGGAAACTGCGATATGATTACATAGCCCAACCAGGTGCAGATGTTTCTCAAATAAAATTAAAGTATGACGGACAAGATAATATTAGTGTAAACGAAAATGGAGAACTTATACTAAAGACAAGCATAGGAGAAGTAACGAACGGAAAGATTTATGCTTACCAGTTAGACAATGGAAATAAAAAAGAAGTACAATGCAAGTTTGAGCAAAGACAAGACGGAACGATAAGATTAAAAGCAGCAAGTTATGATGCAAAGAAAGAATTAATAATTGATCCATTAGTTTATTCTACTTTTATTGGTGGGGATGCTAGTGTAGGTACTTATAGCAGAGGGAATTCAATAGCAATAGACAATGCCGGTAATGCTTACATAAAGGGTTCTGCGGGCGATGTGCATTATCCTACGACAACGGGTTCATATCTAACCCAACTTGGAAGTTGTGGTTTTATAACAAAACTAAATGTAAACGGTAGTGGTTTGGTTTATTCTACTTTTATAGGTACGTATTTGTATTATCCATTACGTGTGTATGGTAAAGACAATTCATTAGCTATCGATAAAAATGGAAATGTTTATGTTACAGGTAACACCCTACAAGACTTTCCAACAACACAAGGAGCATTTCAAACTACTTATGGTGGTGGTTCCGGTGGAAAAGATATAGAATTTGGCGATGCATATGTTACAAAACTAAACTCAACGGGGAGTGAATTGATTTATTCTACATATATTGGTGGAAGTGGAGATGAAAATGCTTGCGCAATAGCTATAGACACCGTTGGAAATGCGTATATAACTGGGACAACAAATTCAGTTGATTATCCGATTACAAGCGGAGCTTTTCAAACTGTTTACGGTGGTGGTAGTGGAAATATTTTTACTGGTGATGCTTTTGTGACAAAATTAAACACTACAGGTAGCGCATTAATTTACTCAACATATATTGGGGGAAGTAATAATGATTATTCCAATTCAATAGCAGTTGATGCTGCTGGAAGTGCTTATATAACAGGACACACCAGCTCTCAAGATTATCCCATAACTTCAGGGGCTTTCCAGACTACCTATGGGGGTGCTACTGTTACTGATTATAATGGCAATGTATATGGAAATGCTTTTATAACTAAATTAAACTCGACCGGCAGCGGAGTAATATACTCAACTTATATTGGAGGTAATGAGGCAGATGTAAGTAATTCGATAGCTGTTGATTCTGGCGGTTATGCTTATATAACAGGATGGACAAAATCTTCGAACTATCCTATAACAAAGGGTTCTTATCAAACTAAAATGATTAGCTCTGATGTAGCAATTTATTCTGAAGTTTTTTTAACAAAAATGAACTCAACAGGAAGCGATTTAGTTTACTCAACTTTTATCGGAGGTGGTGGATATGGTGACGCAGGCTGTGCAGTCACTATCGATAATATTGGGAATGCATATATAACGGGATACACTAAATCCCAAATCTACCCCACGACTCCAGGTGCTTTTCAGACTATTTATAAAGGTGATGTGATTAATAAATTGAACGATGCGTTTATAACTGAACTAAACACAACAGGAAATAGATTAATATATTCTACTTATTTGGGAGGCAGCGGTGATGATTTAGGAAATTCAATAGTAATAGATGATAGTGAGAATGCTTATATAACAGGGCAGACATCATCAATAGATTTTCCCACAACAAATGAAGCATATCAGAAATATTATAAAGGAGGTTATTATGACGTCTTTGTGACAAAAATAAATATACAGCAAATTTCCCCAAAGCATGATGTCGGAATTCTCAAAGTCAATGGAACTAATCATTTTACAGGGGGTATGCAATATACTCCGTCTGTACAAATTCTAAACTTTGGAACTAGTCAAGAAAGTTTCAATGTTTTATGCAAGATTTACGACTATAAAGGAAACTTTTTAACACAGAGTTCTCAGGCTGTAACAAACCTTGTACCGGACTCAATTCAAACAGTTAATTTTACGCCTTACACTTTAACTGATAATTACCTTTACAAAGTAGGGTTTACTACGCAATTAACAGGAGATCTTAATATATATAATGATACCCTTGCTGAATATATTAATACTTATTCAACTTCTAAGAAAGCTGTTTTGGTAGAAATTGCTTCCGGAACGTGGTGTGGATTCTCTCCTCCAGCTCAATTGGGAAGTAATGATTTAATCAATAACGGTAAAAATGTTTCCATAATCGCATATCATTCTTCGGATACATATGCTACCAATGAAAGTTGGGACAGAAGCATCGGTTATTATGGAATCTCTAATTTTCCGACTACATTATTTGATGGGACTTTAAAATCAGTGGGCGCTTGTTATAGCAACATGTATAGTAGTTATCTACCTCTTTACGAATCAATGTATTCTGTTAAAACTCCATTGGATATTAGTATTGCAGGAAAGGTAACTACAAAAAATAATTATAATATAACTATTAACGTTCAGAAGCTTGCACCTTTTATTAATTCTAATACTAAATTATTTGTAGCATTAACTGAAAATAAAATTCCATTTTCATGGTATGGGCAAACAGAAGTTGATTACTGCGAGCGTACAATGCTACCTTCCGATGGGAAAGGATTTGCAATTGATATGGTAAACCATAATTCTGTTTCTGTTCCTTTTAATTTAACGATTCAGCCTTCCTGGTCATTAACAAATCTTGAACTTGTATCTTGGATACAAGATATATATACCAGAGAAGTTTTTAATACAACAAAAGTTAAATTAATTGATCTTTCAACATGGCAAGCAAATATTAATATTAAGGATAACGGAAATGTCTCACAGTTACTAACTTTTGGTCAGTCACCAATAGGTAAGGATGGAATAGATACAGCATTAGGCGAAGCGCCGCTTCCGCCGCCAGCGTTCGGATTTGATGCAAGATTACATTTACCAACCGGAGATGATTCTTGGAAGGATTTTCGTTCTTCAAACTTGGATACTGTTACATGGTTAATAAAATTCCAACCGGGAGAAGGCGGCTATCCAATTACCTTTTCTTGGGATACAACAAAGTTACCCCAAGGTAGTATTTTCTTAAAAGATGTTATAACCGGAACTATTGTAAATGTTGATATGAAGAGAAATAATTCATATACATTAACAAACACTGGCATAACCTCATTAAGAATTGAATTTGTAAAAACAAAGCAAGATGTTCCGGTAGAACTTACTTCATTTACAGTAACAGCAAATAAAGATGAAGTAGCTTTAGAGTGGCAGACTGCAACGGAAAAAAATAATTCGGGTTTTGAAGTTCAGAGAAGTAAAGATCGTAACGAATATGGTAAAATTGGATTTGTAGAAGGAAACGGAACTACAACAGAAATTCATAAATACAGTTTTAAAGATATAAAACCGCCCACTGCTAAATTATATTATAGATTAAAACAAATTGATTTCAACGGCTCAGCAAATTATTCAAACGTCATTGAAGTTGATCCGTCTCTGCCAACAATTTTCAGTTTATCGCAGAATTATCCAAATCCATTTAATCCATCTACAACAATTAAATATGGATTGCCTTTTGTAAGCGATGTAAGAATAACAATATATAATCTATTGGGTCAGGAGATTGAAACGTTAGTAGACGGAACTCAGAATGCCGGTTACCACGAGACAACGTGGAATGCATCAAATAAAGCTTCGGGGATATATTTATATACAATTACGGCAAATTCATTGGATGGTAAAGAAAAATTCCGTTCGGCGAAGAAACTAATTTTATTGAAGTAAAGTGGAGAATAAAACTATATGAAAAAATTATTAGTTAGCGCAATTATAATAGTTTTTATTTCCAGCTTTTTACTTAAAGGGCAGCAGGTGCATAGAGGAGGTTTATTAATTGAAAATATTTCTAAAGCTCCCTGGATAAAAAAAGCGGAACCGAAAAAAGTATTATATAAGTTAGCATCACTTGCTGATAATTCAGTCAATTTACCGCCGGTAGGCAATCAAGGAATGCAAGGAAGCTGTGTAGCCTGGGCATTCGGCTACTACTATAAAACTTATCAAGAATGGCAGGAACATGGCTGGAGCGTTACAGACCACAACCATATTTTTAGTCCTTCATTTATTTATAACAATATAGATGGAGGTGTAGACGGCGGCTCTTTTTTTTCGGATGCTATGAAATTACTTTTAGAAAATGGCTGCGCTACAATTGCTGAATTCCCTTATCAAAGTGATTATACATTATTTCCGAATGAATCAGTATATCGCAATGCAATAAAGTATAGGGCAGACTCAGCATACTATATTCAAACCAATAACATGACCGGAATTGAACAGGTTAAACAACTTTTGGCAAGCGGCAATATAGCAATTCTCGGCATAAACATTTTTGGAAATTTCGATAACATTAATAAATACAACAATACTTATTGTGTAAAGGATACAACAGGAAGTTTCCGCGGGGCGCATGCCCTTACGATAGTTGGTTATGATGATAACAAAGCAACTGATGATGGAACCGGCGCTTTTAGGTTGGTCAATCAATGGGGAACTTCCTGGGGAGATAATGGATTTTGCTGGATGTCCTACCAGGCAGTTATGGATTCTACTTTATCCGGTAGATATGTTTTTTATACCACCGATAGGATACATTATTCTCCAACAATTATTGCATCAATTCAAATAACGCATCCGAATATAAATGTATTGAAGTTAGGATTTGGAATAGGATTAAACAATGCCCCTATATATTCAAAGAATTGTTTTGATTTTTATATGAGCACAAATCGAAATCTTCCACCAAGGCAATTTCCAAATAACAAAATTGATTTCGATCTTTCCGATGGTTTAGCATATATAGATACTGTGCAAAGCAATAACATTTACTTGGGGACTCAAAGTACAGTGGTAGGAATTGTCAATAGTTTTTCAATTACAGATTTACGAGTTAGATATACGTCAACATCAACCGAGACGCCAAGATCAATTCCAGATAATAACCAAAGCGTTTTTACAAATATTAATTTTAAGGTTTCGTACCAAAGTAACATTGCGACTTCAAACGTAGCTTTGCTGCCTGGTTGGAATCTTGTATCTGTTCCAGTCATCGCTGATAGTATGTCTTCAAGTTTACTTTTTTCGGGCGCCAATTCGCCAGTGTATAATTACACTGATAAATACAATGTAGTAACGAGCCTGGAAAACGGGAAGGGATATTGGATAAGATATCCAGATGCTGATACGGTTAGCATCACCGGTCGAATTGTAAATAGTACTTCAATTCCGGTAACAGCGGGCTGGAACTTAGTTAGCGGCTATGAAAAGGATGTTAATATAAGTCAGGTAACGACAACGCCATGGGGCATAATAAACTCCCCATTCTACGGATATACAAATAAATATGAAGTAACTAGGGTAATGGAAGCCGGTAAGAGTTATTGGGTAAGAGTAGGCCAAGATGGCGTTATTAATATAGAAAATGCACTTGCAAAAAATAATAATCAAATAATTCCACAAGGTGATATAAAACCTACATGGATTAAAATAATTGTAACGGACAGTAAAGGAAATAGTAGAATTGTTTACGGCACTACCGAGGCTATGAACTTCGACAATTATGTTTTACCACCATTACCGCCAGACGGAGTGTTTGATGTAAGGTGGGATAGTAATAAACTGGCGGATGAAATAAACAGTGGTGCAAAAGTTTTGGTAATTCACTCTGCTAAATATCCTATAACGTTGAAAGTTGTAGACGGCGATTTAAATATTAGTGATAAGATAGGTGGACATGTAATTAACGCTGAAGTGAAGGATGGGCAAAGCATTGTAATTTCGAATCCAGGAATAGAAAGGTTGCAGATAAAGCCGATAGAATATCCGCTGGCATACGAGTTATTCCAGAATTATCCCAATCCATTTAACCCGATAACTGCAATAAACTACTCAGTTCCTAATGCCGGTTTAGTTACAATAAAAGTTTACGATATTTTAGGAAATGAAGTTGCTACTTTAGTAAATGAGGTAAAAACACCTGGCAATTATAAGATAGAATTTAATGCAAACGGGCTTGCAAGCGGGATTTATTTCTATAGGATGCGCGCTTCGACCCATCTATTCGCCGGGCAGGCAAACTCACCAGCCTTTGTTGAGACGAAGAAATTATTATTGCTGAAATAACTATGCAAGGAGGTTGTCTTGTAAGTTAGGGATATAACACTTATGTTTAATATCAGTAATGAAAGAATGAATGATAGTTTCATTTGGCGACAAAAATACTGAAAGTATTTGGAACGGTATCCCTGTCAGAACTCTCCCAATCCTAATTCAACAGATAGGGAGGAGAAAGTTAAGAATGTTAAACAACGCAGAGAATTTAATAGACTTAAAAACCCCTCCTTCAAATAGGCTAGAGAAATTAGCGGGAAGTTTCAAGAACTTTTTCAGTATAAGGATAAATGATCGATGGAGAATGATTTTCAAATGGAACGAAGGACATGCTGAAAAAGTTAGCATTATAGATTATCATTAAAAAAGATATAAACGATGAAAAGATTATTAAACATACATCCGGGTGAGGTTTTATTGGAAGAATTTTTAAAACCAATGAACATAAGCGCTTATAAATTATCAAAAGATTTAGGCATTCCTCAAAACAGGACCTCGGAAATTCTAAAAGGCAAACGCAGCATTACTGCAGATACTGCACTAAGATTAAGCAGTTATTTCGGTACTTCAGCTAAGTTTTGGCTTGGTTTACAGGATGATTATGATTTAGAGGAAGCTTTAGTCAATAAAAGAGATGAGTTAAAAAAAAATAAAAAGAACTGAAATAAACGCAGCTTAAGTTTATTGCCCAATATGTCTCTATGTAAAGGCAACACTTATATAAAGCATAACCTTCCTAATCTTTCTTAATCCAACAACAATAAACTACTCGGTTCCCAGTACCAGCTTTGTTACAATACTTGTGTGCTGGCTTACCAAAATTGGTCACTAAGTGAAAAGTTTATGATATGCTTGGTAGAGAGACAACAACGCTCGTTAATGAGAAAAAGAAACCCGGAAATTATAACGTGGAAGTCAACGCAAGCTCAGCGAGCGGTGCTTTGACTGGTTTGACAAGCTCACCAACCAACTCGACAACCTTTGTGGAAACGAAGAAATTAATTATTTTAAAG
>JAKAJV010000080.1 GCA_021813585.1 Bacteroidota bacterium
ATTATCCTGCCAAAAGCGGATCAACAAAAATACCGGAGAGTAAGATGGAAAATCCAAAAGATGAAAATCGATCTCTATCAGCATACGAAAAAGCTGCTGCCGAAGGGATTGACCCCCGCTGCATTCCTCAAAAATTGAACGGCCCAGTACCGGAAGGAGATAATATACCGTACCCTGATTACCCGAGTTCGGACCACGGTATATGGAAATTCCTTTTTAAACGGCAGATGAATTTTCTGCCCGGCAGAGTATGCGACGAATATTTAACTGGCGTAAGCAAATTGAATTTTGTCCCGGATAAAATTCCTGCTCTAAGGGATTTAAGTGCGGTCTTTAGCAAGGCAACCGGCTGGAAGGTAGCCCGCGTGCCCGGACTTATTGATGTGGATGACTTTTTTGCACTTCTTAAAAGGAAGGTCTTCCCGTCGACAGATTATATAAGGGGAAAGGACGAACTTGATTACACTCCAGCCCCCGATCTATTCCATGATATATTCGGTCATATGCCTCTGTTAACCGATATTAATTTTGCGTCTTTCTACCAAAAGTTTGGTGAGGCAGCATTAAATACTAGCGGCATAAGCCGCAAGGAGCTGGAAACTTTCCATTGGTTTACAGTTGAGTTCGGGCTTATTAAAAAGCCTGAGGGCTACAAAATTTACGGCGCCGGAATAGTCTCGTCGCTGGAAGAAGTTCAGCATGCGCTTTCGGATGAAGTGGAAGTGATGGATTTTAATCCGGGAAAAATAGTAAATCAGAAATACGATGTCTGGCATCTTCAGCCTGCGTTGTTTGCCATCGAATCATTTGAACAGTTGAAGGAGGGTTTTTATGATTGGACCAAGCACAAAGGATTGCTGAAGTAATTTCATCATTAAAAAAACTTTTTAAAATTTTTTGTCCTTCAAGAGCAGTTTGCAGGTAAAAATTTGTTGAATGATTTGTGTTACAGTTAATACGGTAGTCAGCTTAACTTGAATGTACTTTTATATTTAGGTAATTTTATAAAAACAATTATGGCCGACTAAATTACATTTGCTTTAACTGAAATGATTATCCCTCTTACAGGCGGAATATCATCTTTGGGTGACTGCTTTTTATTTAAAGATAGGGCATAGGATAAGATTGAAGAGATATTAAATAATTTAAAATAGGAACCGGATGATATTTGATCTTTCCCCTGAAGAAGTAAAGTTAATAATCGATTCAATGGAAAAGATTAGACTTATTGATGTGAGAGAGTTATGGGAATTTCAAACTGCCAGGATTGAAGGAGCAGAGCTTATTCCCATGGGCAGCTTTGTAGAAAAGGCCGAAGATTTTATTAAAGAAGATAGATTTATCATCTATTGCCACAAAGGTGTAAGAAGTTACAGCGCGTGCAGATACCTGGTTGAGAAAGGCTTTAATAGCGTAATTAACCTTAAGGGCGGAATTGACGCATGGTCCCGCACCGTTGATAGCTCGGTAAAAATTTATTAATAAAAAATTGGAGACGATATGCTTGAAGAAGGGAAAAACGCACCGGACTTCAAACTAAAAGATCAGAACGGCAGTACTATTTCACTTAGCGATTATAAGGGCAGTAATGTGGTTCTTTACTTTTATCCGAAAGATGATACATCCGGCTGCACTGCCGAGGCTTGTAACTTTAGAGATGATTTTTCACAGTTTAAAAATCTGAATGCGGTAATACTGGGCGTCAGCCCGGATTCCGCCGATTCGCATAAAAAGTTTGCCGGAAAGTATAATTTGCAGTTCAGTCTTTTAAGCGATGAGAAAAAAGAAATACTTGAGAAATACGGAGTGTGGAAAGAAAAGAGCATGTACGGCAGAAAATATATGGGGGTTGAGAGAACCACCTTTGTAATTAACGGAGATGGGAAGATAAAAAAGATATTTAGAAAGGTTAAAGTTCCCGGGCATAATAAGGAATTAATTGAAGCCATAGAAAGCTAGAAAAATAAAGAGACTACTATGTTTTATGTTTCAAGAAGGGAGACTTTTAGCGCTGCACATAGGCTGTACAATCCAAAATTTTCGGAAGAAGAAAATAAGCGCATATTCGGCAAGTGCAACAACCCGAACTGGCACGGACATAATTATACACTTGAAGTTGTTGTTGCAGGTGAGATAAATCCTGATACCGGTTATGTAATTGATTTAAAGTATTTAAAGCAAATAATTACCGAAAATGTAATTAGGAAAGTCGATCATAAGAATTTGAATCTGGAGACGGATTTTATGAAAGGGATTATACCTACTGCAGAGAATATTGCCAAGGCTATTTGGTACCAGCTTGTTGATAAGATTCCTACCGGAAAGCTATATGCAGTAAGGCTTCACGAAACAGAGAATAATTTTTTTGAATATAAAGGAGAATAGTTTTGGATAAAAGCGTTCTGGAAAAAATAGTAAACGAATTACTGATTGTGATAGGCGAAGACCCGCAAAGAGAAGGGCTGCTAAGCACCCCCAAGAGAGTTGCCGAGGCCTACGAATTCTTAACTTCCGGATACGATAAGGATATAGAGACGGTTTTAAACGGTGCGATATTTACCGAAAAGTACGATGAAATGGTCCTTGTAAAAAATATTGATTTCTACAGTCTATGTGAGCACCATATGCTTCCGTTTTACGGCAAGGTTCATGTAGCTTACGTTCCGGACGGAAAGATAATTGGCCTAAGCAAGATACCAAGGATAGTAGAAGTATTTGCAAGAAGGCTGCAGGTGCAGGAAAGAATGACGCAGCAGATTGCCGATACGATAAATAAATATATCCAGCCTAAGGGTGTGGCTGTTGTTTCGGAAGCTTTTCATATGTGCATGATGATGCGCGGAGTTGAGAAGCAAAATTCCGCGGCAACCTCAAGTGCAGTACACGGTCTCTTTAAAGAAGATGCACGCACAAGGGCAGAGTTCTTAAACTTAATTTCATTAAAAAATATTTGATGACTGAAAAGAAAAAGGGTGTTTGGATAACCGGCGCCAGTTCAGGTATAGGCAGAGCGGCGGCAATTGAGTTTGCCAGAGCAGGCTCTGTTGTTTATGCATCTTCCAGAAGAATTACCGAACTGGAAAGGTTGAATGCGGATCTCGTACCGGAAAATCTGGATGTAAAAATTTTTCCGTGCAACGTAGCATCCTCCGCAAACGTTGATCAGACGGTAAAGAAAATCTTAGCGGCAGGGCAAATCGATTGTCTTGTTAATAACGCTGGAATCACTTCGTTTAAGAAAGCCGAGCTTAACTCAATCAAAGAAATTAACGATATTATCAATACCAATCTTCTCGGTTCTATTTATGCAATTAAACATATACTGCCTCATATGATAGAGAACGGCGGAGGTACAATAATCAACCTGCTTTCAATTGTAACCAAAAAAATTTTTACAGAAAGCAGTGCTTATGCCGCCTCAAAGATGGGATTGTTAGGCTACACAAATTCGCTTAGGGAAGAAGTAAGAAAATATAGAATTAAAATTATTAATATTATTCCGGGCGCTACCGAAACGCCGATGTGGCCGCCGGATGTTCGAAAAGAAAACAGCGGGAAAATGATGACCAGCGCTGATATAGGCCGCTTGGTTGTGTGGCTTTATTTACAGAGAGGCAATATGGTAACAGAAGAAATTGTTGTAAGACCGATTACAGGAGACCTAGGTGAGAAAGAATAATCCGGCAATATACGTGTAGCAGCAATTTGTCCCCGCTCTGTGGATTCAGAATTTAATAGTCCCGGCTTAAAACCCGATCGTAATAAAATCCTGAAGCCGGAAGACATAGGCGAAATGATATTAACCATTTTGAAACTTCCGGCAAGAGCGCTGGTAAGTGAAATTGATATTAGACCTACTAACCCGAAATGACCGGTTCAATTAAACGGTGGAAAAATTTATAAATTGAAGGGAGCCTTTTCTTAGATAATAAAATTATCACTAAAATCTGAAATTTTTTCCCAGTTAAATAAAATTTATTCTATTTATTATAATAAGAAAACTTTTTTAGGGAGGGCATTATGGAAGAGAGCTATAAAGAAATTGATCAAAGAATAAGCAGAATTGAATCATTACTGGCTGTATTAATTTTGAATGAAATAGAAAAAAAGAACACACAAATATTTGCCGAGCTGGCAGTTAGACATACCGACGGATTTTTCGACAGGTACTGGATGAACTTTAAAAAGTACCTCGGATTGGAAAAGGATAAACCGAACCATATGGAGAGAATCCACTTCCAGGTAAAGAAAGTGGAAGAATTATTTAACGAATTTAAATCTGCATCTGAAAAATTGCCTATCTCAAAAAATAATTCTTAATGTGAAAAATTTTCGTCTGGTGTAAAGGAATTTCGCAGTAGACGGTAATAAATAGCCTAAAGGCGTCCGATTTATTCTTTTTCATCCGAATAAAGAAAAACTTTGTTGGCATAAAGTCTGATTACCACATTGGAATTTTGAACAACTAGAAGGTGATTTACCATGAAAGCATACAAAGTTTTTTTTTCGCTGTTAGCGTTGTTTATTGTACTATTGGTCTTCATTTTATTTAACGGCTGTTCCAACAGCCAATCGCCACAGAGCGGAAATTTTGCTTTAAGCTTTTCACAAAGCAAACAGATGGCTAAGGCACAGTCGGACACTCTTTTCATATCTTCAGTAAAAATATTAATTAAAAACTTAAAGCTAAAAAGCACCGAAAGCGATTCGCTTAAGGAAAGCGGCGAAGGTGACGACGACAATTCAGTTGAATTGAAATATGGTCCGTTTATAGTGCCGCTTAATTTGAACGGCAACTTGAGTACAGTAACTGTTAATAGCGTTCCAGCGGGGACATATACGGCTGCAGAATTTGAAATTCATAAGCTGGGAGAAAATGAAACTCCGCCCGATTCTGATTTTACCGAGGGCACTAAAGGCGATGAAAGATATTCCATCGTTGTTAAGGGGACCTATAACGGTTCTCCTTTTATATATAAGTCCCAGTTGGAAGCAGATCAAAGAGTTGTATTTCAGAATCCTGTTGTAGTATCTAATAACGGCTTTGTTAAGGTAACCTTAGTAGTCGATCCGTACAGCTGGTTTAATTTTGAAGGCAGGATATTGAATCCGCTGGATATTACCAACACAATTGTAATAAACAATTTAATCAGAGCTTCGTTCAGGCAAGGATTTGAAGATAACAACGAAGACGGGCACGGAGATTAAATTAGAAAACGATGTTCATTCCAAGGCGGCATTTGCCGCCTTTTTACTTTCCCGAACACAAAGTTTGCTATTCTATAATTGACTGCAAGTAAAATTTATAATAGGTTTTAATAAGAAATTTAGTTGTAAAAAATCGGTCACTTAATAATGCGTAATTATAATCTAAAGCTGCCGGTAATATTTCAGTTTAATCTGTTGAATCATCATTTGAATTATATCAAGGAGCGAATCAATTATAGTATTGAGGACGAAACCGAAAGCTTCATCACATTAAAAAATGAATTATTAAAGGTCGGCAATTCCCAAATGGATATTTATACCGGTAATCTTAGCCCATCATCCATTTGCCGGGAAATATTGAATGAACTACACAGACTGGGGATTAATGGGATTGTTTTATACCAAGATTGGATTTTTTCGAATCCCCAGGCTTTTCAAACGCTTCTGCTTAGCGATAAATCTAAATGGGTACTGCGTATCGGCGAAGACGAGCAAAAATACGTGCACATACATCCGGCTAGAAATTCTTTCTTATGCATTAGAGTAAAAGCGACTACTCTTAAAACAGCCATTTTCGCCTCTGTATTTTCAAGGATAAAACACCAGGTGCCCGATAACCTAAGTATAATTAATTCTGTAAGAAAAGAATTCCTGAAAGAGCCTCCGGTAAAATCCATTTCAACGGCAAGGAATCTTATCAAGTTAATTAAGCTGATTAATGATAAGCCATTGTACCTTGATCTCACCTAACGGAGCCGGAAAAAATTATAATTGAGAATAGATGAATTATTGATTACCAAATTCAATTGGTTGGTTTATAGAGAAAGTAAAAAATTGAAATGTGCGACTGAGACGGTTTAAAAATAAAAAGTCCGGCTTAGCCGGACTTTATAAATTATCTGCACATCATCCCGTGATTCATCATCTTAAAATGCCGCTTCATCATATTAAATTTAGGCGCATTGTCTTTCCATATTTTCTGCTGTTCGGGAGTTAATACTTCATAGATGTCCAGCATGTGATTTGCAACTGCCAGGGAAATAGCGTCTCTGTCTTTATTTATCTTCTCAACTGCTGCAATTACGTCGCTGCGGTTTAATTTGCTCTGCTGTCTTAAATCCTTCAAATCCAGCCTGCTCTTTTGCAGGTTTGCTTTTAGATCGATCATTTTTTTCTGAAAATCGTTCCTCAGATCTCTAATTTTATCTTTCTGCTGGTCTGTAAGGTTCAATTTTTTGAAAATGTCCATCTTGTGCATTCTGTTCATCATCATCATTCTTTTGCCTGGTTTTGCGGGGGTGCCTGCAGGCTGAGAATAACTGATTGCTGTAAAGCCGAACGCTAATATAAGTACCATTGCTAATGTTATTTTTTTCATTTTATATCTCCTTGTGTAAATAAGTTTTGAATTTTTGACATCAGAAAGCTATCTTAGGTTTAAAGAAAAAAATTAAACCTTCATTGTGTATTTAATGTCAAATAACACAAAGAATAACCGGAAATGACAGATACAAACAGCGATTATGAACTTGTAAATAGCTTTATTGCCGGCGATGAGAGTGCTTTTAATAGAATAGTAATGAAGTATCAGCAGAGAATTTATTGGCACGCAAGAAGGATGACGGGCAACCATCTGGATGCGGACGAAATAGTTCAGGAAGTGCTTCTTGTTCTTTATAACAAACTTAAAAATTTTCAATTTAAATCCTCGCTTTATACCTGGATTTATAAGATAACTTCTACTAGAAGCATAAATTATATTAAAAAGAAAAATCTAAGACAGTTTTTTTCTATCGACGACAACGAATCGGTTTCCTTAAAAAGCAAAGAAGATGTTGTTAAGGATATTGAGACGAAAGAAAAGCTAGACAGGCTTGAAAAGGTTTTGCAAAAGCTTCCGGCAAAGCAAAAAGAAGTCTTCATCTTAAGAAGCTTTGATGAGCTTAGCTACGAAGAGATTTCCGAGATTACCGGCAAAAGTGTCGGAGGATTGAAAGCGAATTATTTTCATGCTGTAAAAAAAATTATGGAGTTAATAAAAGACAATGAAAATTAATGACAAAATTATCTTGTATGTCGACGGGCAAATGAACGACGTCGATAAGGCTAATTTTGAAAAGGAACTTGAAGGCTCGCCGGAGCTGAAAGAACAATTACGGAGGTACCGGCAGTTCCTTGAGGATATGAAATCGGTAAATGACAGTGCGCTTGAAGAATCCTATTTAGTTGAAATGATTCCAAGGTTAAGAGGCAGAGCCGAAGAAAAAAAGAAATTGAAATACATTCCAAAGCTTGCTCTAGGAACCGCTACAGTTTCTATCCTTTTAATCGCATTTGTTTTATCTTTTAATGGAAGGCAAGTTGTAAAGTCTTCGCTAAATAATGTAACCAGCAGCGTAACAAGTTCCGGCGATATTCAATCGTATACTTATTATTCGTACCAACTGGACCCGAACGATTTCTCGAAGGATGAGATAGCTAATTTTGATACTACTTTGAATACTATGATATCCCAGGAACTCAGCCTTTCTCCGCAGAGCTTGAATTATATTTCTGCTGATAACAATACTGATTTAAAGAACATGCTTCAGGGATTAAATGAAAAAGAAGCAGATGACATTTACAATCAGATTTTACATAAAAAAATATTTTAACGGGTAAAAAATGAAGAAAATAATTTATGTATTTATCGCGGTTTTAATATTGCCGTTAATTACTTACGGCCAGCATATGCGCCGCGACGATAAAGGGCCGTTCAAAAAAATTGAGGAGCTAGAGAAGATTAAAATAATCGAAGCACTCGGTATGGACGAGACAACAACTCTAAAATTTTTTGCTAGACGAACAAAATTTAGAGAAGAACAAGGCAGGCTTTTTGATGATTCCAATACTCTCTTAAACAAGATGGAGGAGGAAGTAAAGAGCGGTACTAAAAACGACGCAGAATTGAAAAACGATTTGAGCCAGTACTGGGAAATACAGAACAAATTAGAAAAGCATAAAGAAGAATTTTTTAATTCACTAACGGATATCCTATCCTACAATCAAATAACAGAATTAATCGTATTCGAAAAGAAGTTCCGCGACGAAATAAGGAAAGTACTTTTCCAGGAAAGACAGAGAAGATTAAAGTAGCGCAAACTCTGATAATCAGATAAAATGAAGAAAAAAATTGTTAATTGAGATTTGATTTTATAAATTTACCCCCGTATTTTTTAATGCCTTTTATGCGGAAGTGGTGAAATTGGTATACACGCTACTTTGAGGGGGTAGTGCCTTAATTGGCGTACGGGTTCAAGTCCCGTCTTCCGCACTAAAACTTCTCTCTTCCATTCAAAAATAACTTAATGAACAAATTGCTAATAACCTGCTTGTCTTTTATTTTACTGGCAATTCAAGTGCAAACCGCAGCGCAGGAAATGAAGCAGGATGCTGCCGGTTTTTATAATGCCGGTAATTTGGTATGGCAATTAACGATCCGGAATATAAAAATATTGCCCGTTACGAATTATTCAGAATGGACAGTCTGGAAAAATAAAATATCTTTTACCCGTCTGTGCGAACATTTAAAATCTAAACACTCATTAAAATGAATGACGATATATTTTCCTTTTCCAAAGAGTTCTCAACCGTAGACTTCCTTTGTTTAATATCTGCATCGGCGGTTTTAAGAAAAGAAAAATTTCTAAGAAGGCTGTTTGTTTCGGCAAAAGAACGTTCAATAAACCGGAGGAAAATTTACGAAGCATTATTACAAACATATCTTTTTGCCGGCTTTCCCTCCGCTTTAATTTCCTTAAGTATTTTTAATGAATATTTCCCGCCTGTTAATTCATTAAGAAGTAATAATTCGAATATAAAATTTAATGTAATCGGGGAGGTTAACTGCAGAAAGATATACGGGGATAAGTTCGAAAAATTAATTGAAAATATTTCTGCATTTTCACCGGAGTTTGCGGAGTGGCTTGTATCTGAAGGGTACGGCAAGGTATTTGGAAGGAAGCACCTTACCCTAAAGGAAAGGGAACTTATAAATGTTTCAATCCTGGCTGCTCTCAAATTTTCAAGCCAGTTGTATTCCCACATTAATGGCGCCTACAGGTTGAAAGCCACATTGCGGGAAATACGGGATGCTGTTGCTATACTTAGCTGTACAGGCAAAAAGGATTGTGAGAAATTTGGCCTGCGTGTATTGGAAAAATTTTTAAAACAAAAGGGAGCGAGGCCTAAGCCTGCGCTCCCGTAATTAATTTCCGGAACTTATTAGAATAATAAAATAATATTGAAAGTAAGTGCGTTAATATTGCTTTCACCGCTGTCTTTACCGATTAAATTCAGAAATTGATATTTAATGCTTCCGTCAATATCTACTTTGGGAAGGGCAGTAACAACGGCACCGACTCCCAGCCCGACTCCATATCTTGATTTTCCGCCTTGCACAATACTGCCTAGCTGCGAGGTCTCCTCAAGCTGGCCGAATTTATTGAGGGCAAAATCCGCACAGACATAAGGGCTTAAAATAGGAATTGGCAGCAGCGTCAATTCTCCCTCAACTCCGAATGAAAGAATATTCATGGATGTTTCCACCGCATAAGAATTTCTTGTTCCGCTTCCCCTTAGCACATGATAATCGATAAAAGCCGCCGGCGTAAAGGGAATTAAAGGAAGAGAAAGTTTAGCCATTGCGGTTAAATGATAGTTGCCTGTAAAGCCTTCGCCTCCGCTGGCTACGTCGTTCTTAAATGCATCCGGAGACTGTATGGAAGTTAATCCGCCGCCCAGACCGATTTTTATCTGTGCGCTTGCAAGGCTGCCGAAAATTATCAACATAAATAATGAAAGCATCGCGAACTTTTTCATTTATTCACCTTTTTAATTTTATGGAAAAGGATTATAAATCGACTGCAGATAAAATACGCCTTCTGCATCTAATAAAAAAGTGCGATGGTATTTACCTATAAGTCTCTCCGGCTGGCCGTTTTTTTGATGCCCGCTAACTTGACATTCCCTCCGGCAAAAATTTATATTAGTGACAAATCATAAAAACATGTATGCAGATATTTCTTAATTGTTTTATCCTTATCCTTAACCCAAAGCTAAGTCCGCCTGTCTTTCAATTGATAGCCGGTGTAATTCTATCTTTAATCATTTCGTTAATTTCGTATAGGCTTAAGTACCTAACTCTCAATGGCAGTATAGCGCAATTCTTCCTCGGCAGCTTATTGTTCGGATTAGGCGGATTGAAATGGTCGGTCCCTATTATTGTTTTCTTTTTCCTGTCTAGCATAATTTCGAAGATACGCCGAAAATACAATCCCGGTGTAGATTCATTTTTTGAGAAAACCGGTACAAGAGATATTTACCAGGTACTTGCCAACGGCGGTATTGCCGGTCTGCTTATCATAGTCTATCAATTCTATTCTTCGGAACTTTTATATGCTGTCTACGTCTCATCTCTGGCGGTCTTTTGCTCGGATACCTGGGCTACGGAAATAGGTACAATGAGAAAAGCAAAAACCGTTAGTGTCATAAATTTTAAAACGGTCGATCAGGGTGTCTCAGGCGGTATTTCGTTAGCCGGAATGTTTGGTTCATTATTAGGTGCTTTTATTATTCCACTGTCATCATTAAGTTGGATTAGTAAAAATATTTTTACTTTCATGCTTGTCGTTACGGTAGCCGGCATAATCGGGAGCTTAGTAGACAGTATCTTGGGGGCGTTGGTTCAGGCACAATTTAAATGCATAATTTGCGGTAAAATTACGGAAAAGAAATTTCATTGTAATCAAAACAGCAGGTTGACGAACGGTATAATTTGGATTAACAACGATGCGGTAAATTTACTTGCCGGAATATCCGGCGGACTATTTTATATCCTTTTAAACTATCTTTTAAAAATATAATGAAGAAAATAACTTTAGCATTTTTTATAATTATTTTATCAGTGTCTTCATCATTTGCACAAACAGTTGCAAGAGAATATTCCGAGGCTATGAATGCATATAATAATAAGGAGTATGCTAAGGCAAACGATCTATTTCAAAAATTTTTCTCCGATTATAAAATTACCGACGGCCAGTATGCAACTGCCAAATATTTTTCTGCCGATGCTTTGATGAACATGGGCGAATTCAACGCCGCCGCTGCCGGTTTTGAATTCTTCGTTAACAATTTCAAGTGGTCCAGCTTTAGGGATGACGCGCTGTATAAACTCGGGTTGATCTATTATAAAAACTCCGAATACGACAAAAGCAGGGAACGATTTAAGGAATTGATCGACGAATACCCCGAAAGCGACCATACGGGTTCGGCTTATTACTGGGCGGGCGAGACGTACTCAAAACAGAATAAGCTTGAGGATGCAATTATTTTCCTGAAGGATGCAATCGAAAAACATCCTTACAACAAGTACATAGATTACTCAGTCTACACTCTCGCAAGCATTTTCGAAAAAATAGGCGATTACAAGAGCGCGGTAAAATACTACGATAATCTGCTGTCTTACCATGCCAACAGCCCACTTGCTACCGATGCTCATATTAGAATAGGCATTTGCTATTTTAAACTTAAAGAATACGATTCATCGGTTCTGGAACTAAACGACCCTGTCTTAAAAGACCTGCCGGACGATGTCTATTCGCAAAGCCTTTATGTGCTTGCCAATTCCTATTACCGCTTGAACGATTATACGAATGCCGAGAAAGTGTACCTTGAAATTCTTAAGCGTTATCCTTCGTCTAATGAAATACAGGATGTTAAGTACGGACTTGCGTGGACTTACTTCCAGCAGAAAAAATATAACGACGCATACAGGATATTTAACAATCTCTCCGATGGTTCCGACAGCATTGCTGTTAAATCTTTTTATTGGAAGGCGGAGGCTAAAAGATATGCCGGGCAGGATGCCGAGGCCTTTAATATTTATCAGGAGTTCTTAAGGCGCTTCCCGGACAGCGATCTGATGAAAGGAGTGCAATACCAGCTCGGGCTGCTTTATTATAATTCTAAAAAGTTTGATCTTGCCGAAAGGTACCTCCGCAGCTCGATACAAACTTCTGATAACTCGGTAAAGGCAAGGTCGTACACCGTGCTTGGCGAGATTGAACTGGACAAGAAAAATTTTGAGGATGCAACCACGTATTTTGAAGATGCAATGAACGTACCCGGCATAGAAGAAGATTTGATCAACCGCTCTACATTGGGGCTGGGCGCTGCTTATTTCTTCCTCCATAAATATAACGACGCCATTACGAACTTATCTGACATCAGCTTTAGGAATCCGAACTTTGAAAAGGATAAAGTTAACTTTTATATGGCCGAGTCTTATTTTGCAATGGGGAATTATAAAGACGCAATAAACAGGTATAACCGGGTAGACCCTTCCGACGGCGATCTCGGAAGCATGGCGTTATACGGCAAGGCATACTGCTATTACGAGTTGAAAGAATATGAAAATTCCGCTCGATACTTTACCGAATTTATAAGGCTGTTCCCAGATGATTCGCGCGCAATGGATGCCAGGTTAAGACTGGCAGACAGCTACTATGCCTCCAAAAATTTTGCCGCATCGGGTAAAATTTATAAGGAGCTTATGCATTACGATAAAACCGCGCTTAACAATCCTTACGACTACTACCAGTATGCGCAGGCTTTATTTAAAGGCAATGATTATCAGGATGCGATAAATGAATTCACAACCCTCCGGGAAAAATTTCCTCATTCCGAATATGCAGACAAAGCGATGTATTTAATCGGCTGGATATATTTCCAGCAGGGGCATTATAACACGGCTATATCCCGGTACCGGGATGTGCTGGCTGCTTACCCCGGCTCGTCAATCGGTTCTTTGATTTATTATTCTATCGGCGACTGCTATTATAACCTCGGGAATTACGATTCCGCTGTAGTTAATTATCAGCAGGTAATGGTTCAATATCCGTCATCCGACCATGTGTTTGATGCGGTTACCGGCATACAGGACAGCTATGTTGCGGAGAACCACCCTGAAAAGGCTATTAAGTTCATCGATCAATTTATAAATCAAAATCCTTCCACTAGCAATGCCGACCAGATTTTTTATAAGAAGGGCGATATTTATTACAGCATGCAGGACTATAAGAATGCTTCGGACAGCTACAAGGAATTTATTGCAAACTATCCGAACAGCAAGTTGGTTTCCCAGGCTTATTACTGGATTGGCAAATGCGCCGAAAATTTGAACCAATACAGCGATGCGATATTTTATTTCAACCGTGTGTTCAATTCATATCCTTCAAGTGAATCGGCTCCGGCATCTGCAATTGAGCTAGGGAATATTTACAACATGCAGCAGAATTACGACTCGGCTTTAAGCGTTTATAATGAAGCATTAAGCACTCTGCCTAATAAACTGAGATTCCCGGAAATTACTTTTATGAAGGGAATGACCCTGCTGAGTAAAAAAGACCCGAATGATGCGGCCGATGTCTTCAGCCAGGTTATGCAGAACTACCACGGTACCGTATTTGCTGAAAAATCGAAACTGGAATTAGGACTTATCGCTTACGATGCCAAGCAGTATGATGTTGCCATTCCTTATTTCCAGGACTTATCGCAGAACAGAACAGACGAGATAGGAGCGCAGGCGCAGTATTATTACGGCGATATCTTATTCAATCAAAAAAATTATTCCGATGCTATTACTGCCCTGGTAAGAGTCGGTACTATTTTTCCGGCATACGACAATTGGGTTACCAAAGCCAATCTAAAGCTGGGCGACTGCTATGTTCAATTAAAAGATAAAAGAAAAGCGGAGGAAATGTACAGAGCTGTTTTTATAAAGCACCGGGGCGATAAATACGGCAACGAAGCGTTAACGAAATTGAGGAGACTGAGATGAAAGGAATTATCATCGTACTTGTTTTAACCGCATCGTTATCCCTTTTTGCGCAGGACCAGCAAAGCCAGAAGAAGCAGGATTCAAGCGTTGAGCTACCGGAATTTGTTATTACCGGCAAGGACATTGTTACGCTTAGGAAGGCAAATAAAATTCCGCCTGATTTCGTTTCAACTCTATCGGAGGAATTTATTAAGCCTGCCTTTCCAACGGAAAGCCTGCCGGTAAAGGATTTTTCCACGCCTGTAAAAGGAACCATCACCACTCTTGACTCCCTAAATTTTGTAAGAGGAAGCCTTAACCTGGGCAT
>JAKAJV010000016.1 GCA_021813585.1 Bacteroidota bacterium
TTATGTATATTAAGTAAGTATTAAGGAGTTGTTATGCTAAAAAGCTTACGAAAAAAATGGTTGTAAACGAAGACGGACGGATAGCCATAAACTCTCCGGAACTTAAGCGAGGGAATACTGTAGAGGTAATTGTACTTGTTAATCCGGAAGAAGATGAGACTGAATATTTACTATCTACAGAAGCCAACCGGCTACATTTAAGAGAAGCATTGCAGCAACTAGATGATAAAAAAAATACAAATACGTTGACCCGGAAAAATTATGAGGAAGGTTGCGTTTGTCCCGGCAGCCTTTGATGACTTTACACAATGGTCGACTACTGATAAAAAGATATATTTAAAAATAGTTAATTTAATAAGAGATGTTCTGCGTGATCCTTTTAAGGGTGTTGGCAAGCCTGAAGTTCTTAAGCATGACTTAAAATGAATGTGGTCACGGAGAATAACGAACATTCACTGTCTTGTATATGAAGTAACAAAGGAAGAAGTCGTAATTATTTCATGCAAATTTCATTACTAAAATATATGCTTAATAAAATCAATTCTAGTATTCTTTAATAATTGGGGATGCATAATTAAGAACTTGTTATGAGATAAGGAAAATTGATTTTATTTAGCAACAAGGAAATTTTATGAAAACTATTTTTAAAATAATTTTACTTGCAGCTATTGCATCTACTTTTTCGTTTTCACAAACTATTCTGAAGAAACAATTTTCTTTAACTATCTATAAAGTAGGTGTAGACAGCGCAGTTACAATATCGGTTAATAATGTTAATTATATCCTAAAGGATACCTCTGCATTCAAAGCTGTATACGATTCGGGCTCTGTAGTATCGGTACAAATAACCTGGGGCGAAGGCGTTAACTTTATGGGTTGGACAGGCTCAATACAGGCCTCTGCAAGCATATTAAACGTTAATATGAACAGCGATATTTCTTTAACCGCAAATTTTCAATACCTGCCGGTTAGACTGTTGAGTGTAACCAGTGCCGGGCTGGGCAAGGGATTTATTAAGGTGAACGGTGTTACTTATACGCTGCCTTATGCGGCTAGATATAATTTATTTAGAGTTGTTAATCTGCAGCCGTTACCGGACAGCCTGAGTCAATTTTCCGGATGGACGGGCGATACAACGACTTCTCAAAATCAAATTACATTAACAATGTATAAGAGCTATTCATTAAATATAAATTACAAATTAAATCCGGGACTAATTAGGATTGTATCTCCCAACGGCGGCGAAAACTGGATAGCCGGAAGCATTCAGAAAATATTATGGACAAGCCCGTTAATCTCTCGTATAAAAATCGATTACTCAACCAACAGCGGGTTTAACTGGTTTAATGTTGTTTCCGATTTGCCTGCAGCCTCCGGCAACTATGACTGGGTAGTACCGAATAATCCTACATCGCAGGCAAAGATACGGATTACCGATATTTCAAATATAAATATAACGGATACCAGCGATGCGGTATTTACAATATCAGAGCCGGTTCCTCCTGCGTTAATTACAATTGCTGCTTCAAATATTACTTCCAATTCAGCGCAACTAAACGGCAGCATAAATCCGAATGGTCTATCTTCAAAGTATAATTTTGTATACGGGAAAGATACGAGTTACGGATTTACAACAATTCAAAAGGATGCGGGCAGCGGCAGCAGTGCGTTTACCGTTTCGGAAAGTGTTTCCGCTCTGCAGCCGAATACAACATATCATTTCAGAATAGGTGCATCAAACTCCGCGGGCAAGGCAGCAGGAAACGATTTTACATTTACCACTAAGGATACAGTGTTTAATATGAACGTTACGCTAGGCGGAAACGGCAGCGGGTATGTTAAAATAAACGGTAGCCAATTTACACTTCCGGTTACACAAAATTTCAGTTCCGGAACATTAGTCTTACTCGAAGCTTTCCCAAATCCTGGCTTTAGTTTTATAGGATGGCGAGGAGATACAGTAACTTCATCAAATCCAATAAATATTAAAATGATTTCAAACAAGAACATTATAGCGCAGTTTGAAGTTTCTTTCGGGCAGCCTGTTGTCTCTACCGATTCTGCAAGTAAGATTGGCGATAATACAGAAGTTTTATATGGTACCGTTAACCCAAACGGCTTAAGTACAAGCTATAAATTTGAATACGGGATAGACACTACGTACGGCTTTAGCACGGCATTAAAAATACTTGGCAGCGGAGTAGTGCCTTTTAAAGTAAGCGATACGGTGGAAGGCCTAAGCTCGAACAAGCAGTATCATTTTAGAATCGTTGCTTCAAACAGTGCCGGGGCAAATAACGGGAACGATCTGACATTTATGATAATAGTTGTTTCCGTAAAAGATGAAAGTAATACAGTCGGCGGGTTCTACCTTTCTCAAAACTATCCCAACCCGTTCAATCCGTCCACGGTTATAAATTATTCCGTTCCCAGTAACAGCTATGTATCAATAAAAATTTATAATGTACTTGGTAATGAAGTATCAACTCTTGTAAATGAAGAAAAGAATCAGGGGAGGTACAGCGTTCAGATATCTGCAATCAGCAATCAGCGTTCAGCAATCAGCAGTCAGCTTGCTAGCGGAGTTTATTTTTACAGGATGACAGCAGTTCCGTTGAAGGGGAAAGGAAAAACTTTTGTGGAAACAAAGAAATTAATATTTTTAAAATGAGAGGCCGGATTTTATTGCTCTCCGGGGTATGATATATAATATTAAAATTTGCTATCTTTGGAAGAGAAAGATTTCTTGGAGATAGAAAATGAAAAAATCGAAGGCAGTATTGGCGTCTGTAGAAATTGAAAAAAATGATGATGGCTTTCTTGCAAGAATTCCGGGCATTCAAGGTGCTTTTGCAGAAGGAGATACTGTTGAAGATGCAATATTTAATTGCATAGATGTTGCGACGATGATATTTGAATACCGCAAAGAAAGAAATGAACCGATTGGATTTAACGAATTTGATTTAGATAAAAATATGCGTATGACCTTTGCATTTCCTATCGGTATTGTATAATGCAGAGGTTAACTGAATTATCCTATCACGACATTACTATTCGCTTAAAAAAATTTGGTTTTAAATATTATAGACCCAGGAAAAGCTCACACGAATTATGGGTAAGAGATATTGACGGAAAGGCAGTTCCTGTACCTCACTAAGTAAATCTATATGTAAGGGAACAATAAGAGCTATTATTAAAGAAATCGGAGTATCGGTAGACGAATTTATGAAATAAAAAATTCCATTCTCAAGTCCTAACCTTCCAACTATAAGTATTTGTGATATTTTTTCTTCCCCCATAAATAAAATAAAACAAAATGAAAAAATATGCGTCTAAAAGACAAAAAAATAATATAAATTCGTATATGTGATTACCGGATGAATTAATTATTGATTTTATATATACTTTTACGATAATTGTAAGGTGAGTTAAAATTATGAAAAAATTGTATTTACTTATTTTATCCTTATCGCTGCTTATATCGGTGGAATTCTGCCGGGCTCAAATAAATCTGTCAAACAATTATCAGGGTGAGCCGTTTGAATATAAATTATATCAGAATTATCCTAACCCATTCAATCCTACCACAATTATCAGTTATTCACTTCCGCAAAATAGTTTTGTCTCTTTAAGAGTGTACAATTCATTAGGAAATGAAGTTGCGGTTTTGGTAAACAAAAATAAACCGGCGGGCAATTACGACGTTTTATTTGACGGCAAAAATCTATCGAGCGGAATATATTACTTTCAGTTAAAGGCGAATGACTTTATTAAAGTAAAAAAAATGATATTGCTTAAGTGAAACCCAGACTGAATGAAAAAAACAGTTACCGCTATCATTATTCTAATTTTTATTTTTAATATTACCGGATATTACATTCCTTACGCTTTAGTGCGCTCTGTCATTAGAAGTAAAATGAACGAAGAAGTTAGAGAGAAATTTGAAAACGTTAACTTGATAAAATTAATTTTCTCCCTTAATGATAAACCTCTTAGCTTTGTTTGGAGCAGAGAAGGCAGTGAGTTCAAATACCAAGGGGAAATGTATGATATTGTTAGAATAGAAAAATCCAGCGATAAGTTTATTTATTATTGTCTTAAAGATAATGATGAAACCAAACTGAACGACATAATTAATATTCTGGTTAAAAAGGACGGAGCGAACAACAATAAAGAAAAAATAAATTTCACTAAGGAACTAAGCAAGTACAAACTGTCATCGAATTCATTATTAAACCCTGAACGTTTTCCGGTCTCTCAAAAAATATTTGTGCATAACTTTTATAAAAGCGCTTATACCAAAGTAAACTTACCTCCCCCAAAACTCAACCTGACTGCTTAGCGCAGAATTCATCATTCAAATTTGATATAGCTAAATAACTGCATGTGCAGGTTACGGATATATTTATCAGAAAGGAATTACTCAATGAAAAAGAATCTTTTCGGGATGTTTGTTTTTATTTTATTCTCATTCTCGTTAATAGTGAAAGCACAGGTAACAGTTAAGGGTACGGTAGTTGACCACACAACTAAAGAGCCGATACAGAATGCAGCAGTAACAACGGAGGGGACAAGCATATCAGCCAATACGGATGAGTACGGCAAGTTCAAAATTATTTCGCCCAGGGCAATAACAATGTTAACGGTAAAGCGTATAGGTTATAAGACCGTATCGGTAAACGTTTCCGAAAACAAAGAACCTCTGTATATCCAAATGTCGGTTTCTCCGGTTCAGTTAACCGGTGTAGAAGTGGTTGGAAGTATGCAGCTACTGCAGGCCCAGCCGATTGGAGTGCTTACCGGTAAAGACCTTAGCCGATTCAGCGGGCTTTCACTCGTCAATTCCATAAATACAATCCCGGGTGTGTTCATGCAGTCCAGAACTCCCTGGGGAGGCGCACGCATAACTATACGCGGTTACTACCCCAGCACCAGCGGCAATAGTCCCAATCAAAACGGGCTGGGGTATCAGGCTTTCATAAACGATATACCGATAACAGACGCAGCCGGTACAACAGTATTGGATAATATCGACTTTTCTTCTCTCGGTAATGTTGAAGTAATTAAGGGTCCGTCGTCAAGTCTCTACGGCAGCTTTATAGGAGGAACCGTATTATTTACAACTTCAAAACCTAAGCCCGGGCATACGAGTTTCAGTCAGCAGGTTGTTGGCGGAAGCAACGGTCTTTTTAGAAGTACAACAACTTTTAACAGTGCGGGAAAAACATCAGACTTTGTTGTAAACTACGGACACCAGACGTACGATTCATTCCGTCCCCACAGCGCATCAAATAAAGATTTCTTTTATTTGAACGGAGATTTCCAGGTTGGTACCGATCAGACTGTTTCTACTTTCATGTCGATTAACCGCTCTTATGAAGAGCTTGCAGGTGAAATTGATTCTGCAGACTACTATAATCGTCTGCCTGTCAGTAATCAACAATATCTTTCCAACAATTCACATATAAAGGTTAATAATTTTATAATCGGCGTTTCAGATAATTACCGCATAAGCGACCTCTTTACTAACAAGACAACCATTTTCGGTTCAGGTTTCACTTCGAACCAGCCGTTTGCCCACGGCGTTACGGATGTTAACCAATTTAATTACGGTTTGCGAACGCAGTTCGGATACACAGTAAAAACCGGTAGCCTGGGTATAAACGGAATTTTAGGTGGTATGTTCCAGAGATCGAATTTAACCAGCAACGGAGTGTTCATCGTTCCTGCGCCGCCTTTCACGCAAAGACCAAGCGACCAGGAAAATTACGCAATGAAATATAATCTCTTTACCGAATGGAGCTTTGCTTTTCCTGGACAGATAACTGTTACGGCAGGTGCAAGTTTTAATAAAAATGAATTTGGTATAAGGAACATGCTGAAGAACAACCAGGTAAACGATACAACACAGCTTACAGTAAAGGCGTTTGATCCGGTAGTTACACAGAGAATATCCGTATCTAAAGTGTTTAACAATGAAGTTTCGGCTTACTTAAGCGTAAGCACGGGTTATACTCCGCCGCTGTTAAGCGACGCCGTTGCAAGCAACGGTTCGGTTGATTTGTCTTTATCTCCCGAGAAAGCCGTTCAGTACGAAGCAGGCACCAAGGGAAATATATTTGATAACAAGCTTGCCTACCAGTTATCCTTGTTCGATCTGGAGAACAGCAACAAGCTGGTAAGACAGACTGCTAATTCGGTCTCGTTTACTACAAACGCAGGCAAACAACGCAACCAGGGCTTGGAGCTTTCGCTTCATTATATTGCAGTCGATAATCAAGGCCGGTTCATCTCGTTGTTTAGTCCGTGGCTTTCTTATACATATTCTAATTTTAAATATGTTGATTTTAAGAGCGACAATAACAACAACGCCGGAACAATTAATTTTTCAGGGAATTATGTTGCAAGGGTTCCCCGGAATATGGTGAGCGCCGGATTTGATCTTGAAACAAAAGCCGGATTCTATATTTACGGGGCTTATCAATATGTAGACAAAGTCCCGGTTACGTTCGATAATTCCACTTACGTTAGGGCCTACAGCCTCCTCGGCGCAAAAGCCGGGTACAAAGTGCAGTTTGGAAAAAACTTCTCAGTGAATATCTATGCCGGGGGCGACAACCTCTTAAGCAGTACTTATTATACTTTCCTATTTGTAGGACCGAATATAAAAGGATTGGAACAATCGAAGGACGGCGGCAGCGGCGACGGTTATATAATTCCCGGCTCTTATAAACCGTCCTTCTACGGCAACGTAACACTTTCTTATTCTTTGTGAAGTTAAGCCGGCGGGAGAAATTAAAGCTTCCTTCTTTTTAATTCTTTTCGCCATTCGTCAGGAAAAAATGTATTCGGAAATATTTCTCCGGCTTCATTTAGAAGCCGGAGGTAATCTTCATTCTTTTTATACCTTTCAGAGATATGGAACAAAATAAGCTTACCTGCATTAGCGCTCTTTGCAAGTCCGGCAGCCTGCGTTGCGGTAAGATGAAAATTCCTTTTAGCCAGCTCCGCATCATCAGTTGAGTATTGGCTTTCACAAATTACCGTCTCGCAATCCTTTATTAGATTTCTAGCTTTGGTTTTTGAAGCGCGGTCGTAAATAAAATCCGTTAGGTAAGATATGCTGCCGCCTTTTTGTCTTATGAGCAGCAGGTTTCTTAATTCTTTCAGGGTATATAATTTCCCCTCCGAAGAAATTTTTTCGTTTTCGTCAAAAGAAAAATCTTTAACCATTCCAAGCCAGTTACCCTGCAGAAAGTTTCCTTTAACAAGGGCCTTCTTGCTTATATTAAATGATTCTTTTTCGGTTATCCTGTATGCAACGGAAGGAATGATATGATTAAGAATAACCGCTTCAACTTTAAAATCGCCGTTGTCTATTATGGTACCGTTAAAAGGCGAAGGCTTAACACGGTGCTTTTTAGCGAATGATTCGGACGCATAGAATTTTGACGAAAGTATGCTCTGAGAATTTATATCATTCACTTGCCATGTCCCGGGAATGCCGTCTACCAGGTTCCAGGTAAATCCCCTTAGCCGGTTGTGAATAATTTTTATTGTTCCTTCAGGTCCCCATACATAAACCGGCTTTGAGGCCCTGTCGTAGTTCCTGCGCAGAAAGTAATCGAACCCGGCGGCATGGTCTAGATGGAAGTGAGAGAAAAATAAATGATCGATTGAAGCAATCTCGGAATACTTCAACCCGTTCAGCAGGCCTTCGCCGCAATCGAACAGAAGCCGGTAGTACTTCTTGCCGGAGTTTATCCGGACCAATAGCGCATTGTCTCTGCCCGGTCTGCCTAAAATTTTGAATTCAATACTCATTAAATTTGCACATTAAAAAAATGTGGATTATAATTAAGACGAATTTATTGGTTATTGTTTGTCTATCCGTGCGGATAACATAAACACCAAAATTGTTCCGTATAAAATATAACTCAAATTGAATTAAAAACATTCAGACGGGCAGAATAACATGAGTAAAAAAATAAATACAGCGCTGATAGGTTTCGGAATGTCGGGCGAGTTTTTCCATGCCCCTTTTATCGATGCCCATCCGGACTTTAATCTTATTAAGGTTGTGGAAAGGCATTCGGCCAGATCGAAGGAGCTCTATCCTTATGTAAAAGTTGTTAAAGATTACAAAGAAGTTTTAATTGATGAAGAGATTGATCTTGTGGTAATCAATACTCCGAATTATCTTCATTATGAAATGGCGGCAGGCGCCTTGGAGGCCGGTAAGCATGTGGTTGTTGAGAAGCCGTTTGTATGTACATCCCGGGAGGCGGCTTTGCTGATAGAAATTGCGAAGAGGAAAAATCTGGTTTTAAGCGTCTTCCAGAATAGAAGATGGGACGGCGATTTTTTAACCGTTAAAAAAATTATTGAGAACAGATTGCTGGGAAGGCTTGTGGAATTCAGGTCGCATTTCGACAGGTACCGGAATTATATAAAGCCGAATTCGTGGAAAGAGCAGCCTCATCCCGGCTCCGGCCTGCTTTACGATATCGGTCCGCATCTTATCGATCAGGCAGTTGTGCTTTTTGGTAAACCCGAAACAGTCTATGCAGATTTAAGGTCATTAAGAGAAGGCAGTAAAATTATTGATAATTTTGAAATCATTTTAAGCTACGATAAGCTAAAGGTAGTTCTCAACAGCGGATTTCTTTACAAGCAGCCGCTTGTAAGATTCGCTCTGTTCGGAACAGAAGGAACGTTTATAAAAAACGGTCTCGATCCGCAGGAAGACACACTGAAAACATTCGGCTACAATAATTCTACAGGCTGGGGAACAGAGCCTGAAGAAATGTGGGGCGAATTGAATACCGGCGTAAACGGTTTGAACTTTAAGGGAAAAATAGAAACCGAAGCCGGCTGCTATCAAAAATACTTTGAGAATATTTACGATGCGGTAACCGGAGGAAAAGAGCTTGCCGTTAAGCCCGAAGAAGCGCTGGCTACTACACGTATAATTGAGCTTGCCCTGGAAAGCGGCAGTAAAAAAATGGCGGTCGGTTATAATTAGTCTGAACGTTCGTGTAGTTAGTTAATATGGATATATTTAAATTCCAAATGAGCGATTGGCCTTTTCTAGAATTAAGTCTGTGCGAATCGTTTTTCTAACCGGCAGAAACATGCGGCAAAAAAATCAAAACGGGAAATCTTCCTGGTAATTTATTTTTTCTTTCATCTGCTTTTCTTCTTTCTTTTTTGCTGTTAGATGTACTGCGTTTCCTTCCACATAAATTGCCTTGTACGGTACAGTCGGACATGCATACTCGCACGCGCCGCAGCCTATACAGAATTCGTCTTTCACTTCGGGAGACTTAACATCTCCGTAGGGAACCATTGTAACAGCCTTGGTAGGGCAGTGTTCTGCACATGCGCCGCAGTCGGTCTTCTCAGTAAATACAATGCAGTTTTCTTTTAAAAATTTAGCCTTGCCTATCTGCAGCGTCTTTTTCTTTTCAAGACCTATTGGCAGTATTGCGCCGCTTGGACACACCTGGCTGCAGATTAAGCACTCAAAGTTGCAGAAGCCTGTTCTATAATCCATTGCCGGCTGAAGCATTCCTGTAAAGCCGTATTCTAAGAATGACGGCTGCAGAACGCGGGACGGACATGAACTGATGCACAGATGACATGCCGTGCACGAGTCTTTAAAATTTTTAATGCTTAACGAACCGGGCGGTGAAACAGGATTCTTTTTGAATACCGGAAACTTGCTCGCCTTTTTACCAACTATCTTTTTCTGCGCGTAAGCCGATCCCAGAATGCCGATAAAAAAAACAGCAACGCTGGAAATAAATTCTCTCTTTTCAATATCAAATATGGCAGCTTTTTTATTTTTCTTCTGCGGCTTAAAATTAAGTTTGTACTTAATTCCTTCGGTAGGACAAACCTGGAAGCAATTAAAGCAACTTACGCATCTTGAAACATCAACGGATTTGTTCTCTTTATCTATGCAGCCGGATTTGCAGACTCGCTCGCATAATTTGCAGCTGATACAGTTGTCTTTTTCTATTTCAACTTTAAACAAGGATATCCTTGATAATAAGCCGAGAAGGGTTCCTACGGGGCATACGGTATTGCAAAACAATCGCCCATGCTTGTATGCTAGCCAGAATACCAGAGACAGAAAAAGTAAAGGAAACAATGTTAGCAGAATATTGGCAGCCTTAATTTCCTGAGGGTAAAGCCAATAAATGTTGAACTTGGCCAGGGCGTAGACAAGCACGTTATTTATCGCCAGGACCAACGGCTTGAACAACTGGGTGAATATCCTTCCGAAGTTGCTGTAGGGATCCAACAAATTTATTATGATTAAGCTGCCTGATAAAATTGAAATTACAGCTAAAACAAGGAATAAGTATTTGAGAAGGGTGTACTCCTTTGTTAAGCTGTAATATTTTTTCTTATGCAGTTTTCTTGAAACGAGCGAAATTATATCCTGAAGAATTCCAAGAGGGCATACAGATGAGCAGTATACCCTGCCGAATAATACAGTTAGTAATAAAATAAAAATAAACCCGGCTGCAGTAAGGCTGAACAAATTTAAGAATTTTAGTAATGACGGAATAAATTGCAGATAGGTAATATAGTTTGTATACTTTGGTGAAATGAAGTTGCTGTAATCCAGAAACAAAGCGGCGAACAATAAAAAAAATAGAACCGAAACTGCAACGCGGAATTTTTTTAAACTGGAAAGCTTCATCATATTACTTTTAAGCAAACCTAACTTTCAACCGGTAGGATTGAAGCATAATTATTTTACATCTTTATCCTGTTAATGTTAAGCCTGGTTAAGTCTTTGGTTCCGATTTTCATTTTGTCGGCAATTCTAATATAAGGCACATCGTCCGGCTCCAAACCGAAAATCTTTGCAGCAGCGGCATCTACGGCAACAATATCTTGAGAGATTAGCAGAGATTTCATCGGCGAAAGATCATTTACGGATACCCCGCGCGGGCCGTTGCGCATCATAACATTATATGCATCCACTATTGTAAGCTCGGGCCTTTTAAATGAGGCAAAATCTGCGATGCACTGGTGAAGATCGTTCCTGTGCCAGTAGCCTCTGTCCCAGACAATGCCCATCAGGTTCTTCATCCCGACGGTAATTCTACCTCCGCCGTGGCTTTTTAATACGGGAACATTTATAAACACATCCGAACTGAGGATAAGCTCATGAACTTTTGCATCTGTCAAATTGATGCCGTGTTTGATGTCGACTTTTTGATAGTAGCCTTCGCTTGCGCCGGACACAATTTTTCCTCCGGCATCTTTAACTGCTTTTTCAATACCGCTGTTGGAATAGCATTTTGTCCAGTTATCGCAAGTGTGGTCGAATACGTATACTTCTTTTGCGCCTGCGTTAAAGCAGTGTTGAATAATCCTTGCAACCAATTTTGGATTTGTGTTGGCAGCTCTTTCCGGCGAAGTATCCCAGCCTATATTCGGCTTAACCACAACTGTCTGTCCTTTCTTAACGTAGTTCTTCATCCCGCCGAGGGATTCGATTGCCTTATCGAACATCGAGTCGGGTTCTCCGCCTTTAACTGCAACCAGGTCGTACGAGTTTTTTGATAGAACCGGTTCAGCAAAAAGATTAGAGATGCTTCCCAACGAGGCTGCCGGAGCTGCAGCAAGAGCAGCGAGCGCACTCCTTTTTATAAATTCTCTTCTATCCATCTTGCCGCCTAAATTATTTTAATTAGTTTGTTTGTTATTTTTTTGCCGGATTCCCGTTTATAAATTCTATAAAAACTTGTCGGTAACTTACAATTTTGTTTATAAATAGACAAAAAAGTTTTATATTAACATCAAAAATAAACGCTTGAAGGATTGAGATATGGAGAATTCACTGGCTGTTTCAAAGAATAGGATAATCGTAAAAAATTCTATACTTGATTTATTTGCGGTTGCATTTATTTATTTGGTTCCCACTGTATCGCACTTGTTCAGCTACCCGCTGTATATTTTCGATCCCATGAGGATGATGGTGGTTCTCGCATTAACACATTCAACCAAGCGGAACACATTTCTGCTTGCCCTTTCTCTGCCTGTTGTGTCGTTCTTAATTTCCGCACATCCGGTTTTTATAAAAGCTCTGCTAATGACGGGTGAGTTGACGATTAATGTATTCTTCTTTTATCTTTTACAGGAAAAATTCTCCCGCCCGTTCCTTTCGGTTTTTGCCAGTATAATTATCGCAAAGATTTTTTATTATTTGGGAAAAGTTATACTTGTTAATTTCTCTCTGCTGCAGATGGACGTCGTTTCCACTTCGCTGCTTCTTCAGCTTTTAATGGCATTAATTTTCAGCTCGTATGTATTTTTAATTGCCAGAAGCAGGACTGAAAAGAACTGAACTGTTATTATTAATTCCCGCAACAAAATTGGAGTGCAAAGATGACTCCCCAGGAATTTAGAGATATTGTTTACAGCTTCCAGACAAGCCGGATAATACTTACCTCTATTGAATTACAATTATATAATGCTTTGGAGCCCGAAGCCCGTACTTCGGAAGAGACATCAAAAATTCTTTTAACCGATGCAAGAGCCACAGACAGGCTAATGAACGTTCTTTGCAGCTTGAATCTTCTTGAAAAGAAGGACGGTAAATTTTCAAATTCCGCTTTTTCTTCCAGGTATCTGGTTAAGGGGAAAAGAGATTATATTTCCAACATGCTGCATGCAATCAACCTTTGGGAATCGTGGAGCGGATTAACTGATGCGGTAAAAAACGGCAGACCTGCCGAAAAATTTTATGAGACCAGAAAATTCGATTGGCTTGAAAATTTAATTGAAGCCATGCATTACAGAGGTATGAAACAGGCTGATGAGGATATAGGGAAAATCGATCTTTCGGGTGTTAATAGCGTACTGGATCTTGGAGGAGGATCAGGCGCATTCTCCATAGGATTTGCCAACGCAAAAAATGATTTGAATGCAGTTGTGTTCGATCTTCCGAATGTAACTGCGTTAACCGAAAAATACATTGCCGAAGCAGGACTCTCGCATAGAATTAAAACTCTAAGCGGCAATTACCTATTAGATGATATCGGTAACGGATATGATTTGATATTCCTGTCCGCGGTTGTACATAGCAACTCATTCGAAGAGAATAAGCACTTAATTAAAAAGTGTGCGGCTGCATTAAATTTAAATGGTCGAATAGTCATCCAGGATTATGTTATGGATGAAGACAGAACAAATCCGCCCGGCGGTGCCTTCTTTGCTCTGAATATGCTCGTTAATACTTACGGCGGAGATACATATACTGAAAAGGAAATTACTTCTTGGCTGACGGATGCGGGACTAGAAAATATTTTAAAGAAGGAAACTTCTTACGGCGTTGAGCAGATAAGCGGACAAAAAATTCAACATGAATAAAAAATATTTGTAGGGAAATAGATAACCGCAAAACCGGGGCTAGCAATCGAATTTCATTCTCTTATTCAGAGCTCTACATGCCGAAGGAATAAGGATCATACCGGCATTACGATATGATCCGTGAAGATTAAAAAGTAGATAGGCTGCGGATATGAGCAGAGACAAAACCAAAGTTAAGTTAGAATGATTTTCCATTTGCAAATCTCTGCTTATAATCGATGTATATTATTGAGTTCATCTTTCTGACGAACTCATTGTTGTCCATTACCGCAGATTTTAATACCGCATTTAATCCTTTTGCGGAACCTATTTCATAAAGGGCCAGCGCAGCAAGCACTTTTATCGAGCCGGAATTATCGGTATTTAAAACATTTATCAATGCGTCGACTGCCCCTTCGATTTTATAATTGCTTACAAGGTATATTGCGCTTTTCTTTAAGCCCTCATTATCCGAATTGATTGCCATAATAAAATTTGCAATAACCTTATCGTTTAATTTAAAATTGATATCGGACGAGTTTTGCGCCGACGACACTCCGTTAAGGAGGATGGTAAAAAGAGCGACCGAAAATAAAAATAAGTTTTTCATTTTATTCCCTTTTGATTTTTCCGTACGATAAATAATAAATTCATTCCGTTAATAACAGCTATTCTACATGCCGGGTATTATAGTTACATCAAAGGTTAAAAATTATTATAAAAATTTTTTGTGCGTATATTTCCTTTGCAACCTTTTTAATAAACCATCATCAGATTACCTGAAAAAAAAAGTTATTACGGGAGAACACGAAATCTCTCTGCAAGTAAAATTCATATTAAAAACTCATGTTACGCAGGAATACATTTTGATGTCCGCATTGTCATTCCCACGAAAGTGGGAATCCATTTTTTATCATATTTTCGCATCTTGGATACCCGCTTTCGCGGGTATGACACTCAA
>JAKAJV010000043.1 GCA_021813585.1 Bacteroidota bacterium
AGCTGCAAAGTATCTCGGATTTCTCTTTGGTTCTGTTGACATTTTCAAACTGGAGCTGGAAGATTTATATCTTTCGCTCATCGGTTTCGGCTTGGTATTCTTAATTAAATTTTTAGAGAATTACGGCAAGCTCCACCCAGAGAGCAATAAGGAAAACATTTGAGGAAATGAAAGAAAATTCGGATTTATATTTCGGCGCTTGCTTGAAGCTTTTCAGTTCTGTCCGCTATTTTTAATTGCTCAATCAATTCCTTAAGGTCGCCTTCCATTATGTTGGCAAGATTGTATAGTGTAAGACTGATGCGGTGATCGGTAACTCTGTTCTGCGGGAAGTTGTAAGTGCGGATTTTGTCGCTTCTATCCCCGCTTCTTACCATGTTTCTTCTCTGTGCTGATATTTCAGCGTTCTGTTCCTTCATCTTCGCATCGTACAGGCGGGCTCTTAATACCTTCATGGCTTTCTGCCTGTTCTTAAGCTGAGATCTTTCATCCTGGCACTGAACCACAATTCCGGTCGGAAGGTGAGTTATTCTTACCGCGGTTTCAACTTTATTTACATTCTGTCCGCCTGCGCCGCCCGATCTGAAAATATCTATTCTCAAGTCGTTGGGATTTATATCTACCTGTACATCTTCTGCTTCCGGCAGAACGGCAACCGAGGCGGCAGATGTATGAACTCTTCCGTTAGTCTCCGTTGTAGGAACTCTTTGAACTCTGTGTACGCCGCTTTCAAATTTTAATTCTGCGTAAACGCCTTCTCCGCTAACCGAAAGTACGACTTCTTTAATGCCGCCGAGCCCTGTATCGTTAATATCAATCAGCTCGGTCTTCCAGCCTTTCATTTCGGCATATCTGGTATACATCCTGAATAGATCGCCTGCAAACAGTGCGGCTTCTTCGCCGCCTGTGCCGGCTCTTATTTCCATAATTATATCTTTGTTGTCGTTTGGATCCTTTGGCAGCAGAAGGTATTTTATTTCTTCCTCAAGCTTTTCCTTCTGGACTTCCAGCTCCGATAGCTCGTTCTCCGCCATGTCGGTCAGCTCGGCATCCATGCCGCTTTCAATTATCTCCTTGTTGCCGTTAATATTATTCAGAACCGCATTATATTTTTCATAAGCTTGAATAATATTTTCCAGTTCGCTACGCTCGCGGCTTAGGGAAACAATTTTATCCCTGTCGTTCATGTAGGAAGGATCGGAAAGCTGCTGGTTTATCCTATCATACTTTTCTTTTATTCTTTGTAGTCTCTCTATCAGTTCCATTCAAACTTAACTTTCATTTGGAGTGCAAATATAGCAAACTGAAGGCTGAAAATCTAAGTTGAATAATCAAGAATTGCCGGGTTAAAAATTTATGAGTCCGCTAAAAAGCCTGAATAGCCTAGATGTCATTCCCACGAACCTGCGTGCAGTAGATAGGAGTCTTATATATCATCCCTAAATGGATTTCATTTATTTCTTTGTTCATTTTTCTATAAATATCCAATCCCTCCGGGATAAGGTATTCCAAATCCCGGTTAGGGATGAAATATTTATAGCAAAGGTACAGCACCCTAGAATCAAAATCACGTAGGGCCTTACTTCAGCAAGATCATCTTTTTTACAAAGCTCTTGCCGGTACCTGTGCTAAGCCTGTAAAAATAAACGCCACTTGAATACCTGCCTGCATCAAAATTAATATTATAGCTGCCGGCGTCTTTAATACCGTTTACCAGAGTGGTTACCTCTTTGCCAAGTATGTTATAAACTTTAAGAGTAACAAACAATTTCTCGGGCACGCTAAAGCTAATAGTGGTTGAAGGATTAAACGGATTGGGATAGTTTTGGCTTAAGGTAAAATCTGCCGGAGCGCCTACATTAATTTCTACGACATTAGAGTAAGTATAACCGCCGTCGTAGTTCATTTGTTTTAACCTGTAAAAATATTTCCCGGGCTGTAAATTTTTATCGGTAAAGGAGTACGAATGTTGAGCCGCCGTATTTCCGTTCCCCTCTATATAGCCGATGCCGGTAAAGTTCTTATTGTCAACGCTTCTTTCAATACTGTAGCCTGCATTGTTTGTTTCGGTAGCGGTAATCCAGACTAAATTGACGGAATTATTTTTTGCGGATGCTGTAAAAGTTGTAAGTTCAACCGGTACTGCGCCGGTAGTCGCCATGTCTGCAAGTAAAACCTGTCCTCTAATTTCGCCTGCGGGATTGTTTGAGGTATGTACGTTCATATAAATATTTCCCTGAACTAGAGCGGCCAGGTTGGCATCATCAATGCCTGCCCACATGGATGAGACCGTACTGTCTGTAAATGTTATCGGGTGAACAACGCCGCCGTTGGCTCCTGCTGCGCCTAAGTGAAAATGAGCGGCTGTAAGAGCAGAGGATAGATTTGCAACCGTAGCCCGGAAATTCAGCGTATCGTTCTTTAAGGCGAACCAGACAGTACCGGTGCCGTTTGTTGTTACCTGCGGAATTTCCTGCAGCCTATCCAGGCTGGCCGTAAATCCTATTCCGTTACTCTGCCAGACTTGTCCTCTTATTTCGCCTGCGGGATTTAATGCCGAATGAACATTAACGTAAACATCGCCTTTAATCAGATGGACGATCATGCTGTCAGTCAGGTTAGTCCAAGTTCCTTTAGCGGTGTTGCCCTGGAAAGTAGTAATAGGCAAAACAACTCCGCCGTTTGATCCGGTTACGCCAAGGTGAAAATGAGATGCGGTAAAAATGCCGGATAACTTTGCGTATGTTATGTTGTAAGTTAAGGATGAAAGGTCGCTGCTGAATACTGCCCATAAAGTTCCGGAAGCAGAAGTAGTAACTGACGGTACTTCCTGGGCTCCGTTTAGACTAGCGTCTAGAACAATATTGCCCTGCCTAAGTAGCTGTCCTCTTATTTCGCCTGCAGGATAATTTGACGAATGGATGTTTATATAAATATTGTTATGCAGAAGGCTGGCAATATTGTCGCTGGTAAAGCCCGTCCAGGCTCCAACTGCAGTGCTGTCTGTAAAAGTAATAGGGTGCAATACTCCGCCGTTAGTTCCTACCGCACCGATGTGAAAGTGGGCTGCGGTAAACGAACTGGATAGTCCGGCGAAAGTAATACCGTAATCAATTTCGGTACCGTTGTTAGCTAAAACTACCCATCCGGTACCGGTTCCGTTAGATGAAATGCTCGGTACGGATTGGCTGCCGTCTATTGATGCAGTAAAGCCGATGCCGTTTACGGGTAGTATCTGTCCGCGTATTTCTCCGCCGGGATGCAATGTAGTATGGATATTAACATAAATATTTCCGTTCAATAATTTTGCAACAAGCGAATCCGGGATGTTAGACCAAGTACCCGAAGCCGTATTGCCGGTGAATGTAGTAATAGGCATAACAACTCCGCCGCCTATGCCTACTGCACCCAAATGGAAATGCGCGGCAGTGAAGGCCGAAGATAATTGAGCATATGTAATTCGATAAGTTAATGACGACATTGAAGCATCAAGGATGAACCAGCCTGTTGCTGTTCCGCTCGTTGTAACCGAAGGAACTTCATTATTACCGTTAAGTGAGGCTGTAAACATTATCTGAGAATAGTTTGGAACGCTGAACAAAAAAATGGCAATAAGCAATAAAGGCAACTTCTTTAACATAAGTCCTCCGCAAGATTAGTTAAATGTTCGCGCATATTTAAGAATATGCCGGCTTAAATATTAGTTTGATTGATCCGCTTGATGGATTACTAATGTAAGGCAGTAAAGAAGAAGTTAGGATATACTTGTTTTAAAATGTTTTTAAAACAATATATTTAAAACGAAGTTGTATAAATGTCTTTCTTTAAAGCCTTAATTATTATTTTTCAGTAAATAGAATTAATTTGCGCTTAATCTTAATTCATCTAAAAGATAAATAATATGATTGAAAACAAGTCTGTGATGCAAGGGACAAAAATAAGCTGACTAAAATAATTTTGAATTCAGCATTCGATTTATAATATTATCAGGTCACCTTACGCAGGATTTATCTGTTTGAATAGAAACTCAACCTCCCGTCCCCCCTTCTCTTGCCAAGAGAAGGGGGTGAGGGGGATGAGTTCTGAATTTTTGCGTAAGGTGACTTATCATCCAACATTTTGATCATACAATGAAGACTTCATTTAAAACATTTTTAATTTTTATAATTATGACGGAGTTAGTTCTTCCCCAGAGCCGCTTAAAATCTTCGGCAATTGATTCATTGCTTGCAGAGTACTCGGGTAATGTACCGGGTGCATCCTTAATGGTGATACACAACGGGAAGGTCGCTTATAAGCATTCATACGGGATGGCAGATATAGAGAAAGCAGTACCCGTAACGGCCAAAACAAATTTCAGGCTTGCATCCGTTACCAAGGAATTTACCGCCACTGCAATTATGCTTCTTGTAAAGAAAGGCAAGCTGAATTATGATGATAACCTGACTCAAATATTTCCCGGGTTTCCGGGGTACGGTAAAAAAATAACTATAACCGATCTGCTTAACCATACATCCGGGTTAATCGATTATGAAAGTTTGATTCCGGCTACTGACACGGTACAGGTTACGGATAAAGACGTGCTTGAAATGATGATGAAGCAAGACTCAACATACTTCGAGCCCGGCAGTAAATATCAATACAGCAATACCGGTTATGCTTTGCTTGCAATGATAGTGGAGAAAGTTACCGGAAAGCCTTTTGCCCGGTTCTTAAAAGAAAATATTTTTAAGCCGCTGGGAATGAAGAATTCAATCGCATATCAAAAAGGAATTTCGGAAGTCAAAAACAGGGCTTACGGTTATTCCCGCAAGAACGGCGGCTTTGTTAGAGACGACCAGAGCGTTACTAGCGCAGTGCTTGGCGACGGAGGCATTTATTCCTCGGTTGATGATCTTTTCAAATGGGACCAGTCGCTTTACACAGGGAAAATCATCCCGCTAAAGATGAAAGAAAAATCTTTTACACGCGGAACACTTAGCAACGGAGAAAAAATCGATTACGGCTTCGGCTGGCATTTAAAAAAGTTTTTAGGACATGAGGTCGTCTTTCATACGGGAGTTACACGCGGTTTTAGAAATGTTATTTACAGGATACCTTCCTTAAAAGTTACAGTAATCATGCTTACTAACAGGAATGAAGGTGATTCTGAAAGCCTTGCCGAAAAAATTGTTTCATTATATTTGAATGATTGAAGCGGCGGCGTAAATAAGATGCGACAGTTAGAAACCGGCAGCCGGGACAAATTTTAGAAAGTTATATTAACGGACCGAAGTTAAAAGAATTGAGAAAATGAAACAGTTTGATATTCCGCTTTTTTATAGAAGTAAGTTCATCACCAAGATTAAGGAGGCCCGCAGGCTCAGCGATCCGCGGAAGAAGGACTTTTCTCCCGCCGTATTAGATTTTGGCCCGGTAAGGTTTTTAATACCGAGACACTTCGGATTTTGCTACGGCGTAGAAAATGCGATTGAGATATCGTACAGGATAATAGAGCAGAATCCCGGTAAAAGAATTTTTCTACTGAGCGAGATAATTCATAATCCGGCGGTTAATGAAGAGCTGCAAAGCCGTGGTGTCCGTTTTATAATGGATGCAAACGGCAGGCAGGTGATACCGTGGAGCGAATTGTCAGGCGAGGACATAATTATAATTCCGGCATTCGGAACGACAATAGAAATACAGGATAAACTAAACGCGTTGGGAATAGAAACGCATAAATACAATACTACCTGCCCGTTCGTAGAAAAAGTATGGAACCGCTCCAACCAGCTAGGCGAAAACGGCTATACAGTTGTTGTGCACGGAAAGTACTACCACGAAGAGACCAGAGCTACATTCTCTCACGGCGCAAAGAGCGGACCGGTGGTTATCGTCCGCAATATTGAAGAAGCCAAAATTCTCGGCAGCATAATTCTTGGCGAAAGAAACCGGGAAGATTTTTATTCGTTGTTTAAAGGTAAATTTTCGGAAGGATTTGACGCGGAAAAAGATTTAACGCGAATCGGAGTTGTAAATCAAACTACAATGCTGGCAAGCGAGACGCAGTATATTGCAGACCATCTTAAAACGGTTATGGTAAAAAAATATGCGGCGGAAAAAGTTAAAGACCATTTTGCCGACACAAGAGACACGCTTTGCTATGCAACCAACGACAACCAGGAAGCTACTTACGGGCTATTAAGAGAGAACGCCGATTTCGCCCTTGTTATAGGCGGCTACAACAGCAGCAATACCGGGCACATAGTGGAATTATGCGGGGAGAAGTTTAAAACATTTTTTATATCCTCGCCTGCAAATATAATCTCAAGTAAAGAGATCAGCCATTTCGATATCCATACAAAAAAGGTAGTAACAACAACAAACTATATCCCGCCCAAAACGCCGGTTGATATCATAGTTACAAGCGGTGCCTCCTGTCCCGATGCTGTTGTCGAACAGGTAATTCAAAAATTGCTTTCTTATTTTAAGGATGCTATAAGCATTGAGGAAGTAACCGGGAAGTTTTTGTCCGGTAAATAAAAAAGGAGATTCCCGTTATTGCAGCAGAATCTCCTCCTTCACATCACGGGCATAAGAATCTATTTCTTTAAATGAACCTCAAAGCTAAAAGGTTTGGAAACCGGGAACAGACAAGTCTGGTTGTTGCAAGGCTGGTATTGCAGCGTTCCTTTAATCTTCAAAACGGGCTTATTAAAATCTTTTTTTATTTGAAGAGTTATCCTGATATCGGCCTCGTTTTCATACAGCGCAAGTTGAGTTTCAGAAAAGCTCAGCTTTTTAATAATAGGGACCGGATACTTAATGCTTACTGCTTTTATATTGGTAGAATCATCCAGCAAAACAACAGTGGGAGAAAGGTAGTCATCGAAAGGCTTATTGGCGTTTATATGCCAGCCGTCTTTTATTAATAAATTCAGAACGACTTCAACATTTTTATTTTTATTGTAAAAGCGCTCGGTCTTAGCATTTATCTTCACCACATCCTTTGGCGCAACATTCTGAGCGTGGGCGGCTTTAATAAAACCGGAACAAAGAAGCGCAGTTATAAAATACAGTACGAGTTTATTCGAAGTTCTATTCATCCTAAGTCTCTAAATAATTTTTTTGATGTTTAACAAAAACAGTTTAAGAATTTTATCTGCTACTTTACCTCGGCACTCGGCACATCCACGTAGTATGCCTGCAAAACTTTTTTGCTCTCGTTATTTTGAACCCAGGCTACAACTGCAAGATTGTCCCTGTTCAGCTTATCTGTCCTTTGCTTCCAGCCGGTAAAAGGAACGCCTCTCCTCCACGACGGATCTTTTGTAGGATCGTTAAGGTATTTGGTCAAGCCTTCCTCAATCTTGTTCAAGTCGAATGAAACATCTAGATTATCAGTCCCGTTTTTGAAGTTCAGCGTTGAGCCGTCGGCGCCGTTATAAAGGCTGCGGACTACATAGATATTTTTTGTAACGCCGTTGCCGCCCGGGTAATTAAGCGATTTTTCAACAAGAGCGATATTGACGTGCGCATCCTTATCGATCTTTTTATTCTCCTTTATCTTAAGATTTATTTTTACAAGATTTAAATCTTTTTGCGCATTGCCCGAAATTTCGACCTCAGGCTTTTCGTCAAAATATTTTTCCGCGGTAAAATTATAAACGTTAAACCTATTGGCAGCCAGGAACTTCGGACCCCCGCCGGTTATTTTATCCTTGCCTTCAATTATAACTGTGGGAGTACCGAAATCTCCGCCGTAATACAAGTAGCGTTTGAACGTATCCGGGTTTGTCATCGGATCGGGCGCCGGAATATGAACATGGTATTCCAAGATAGCAAAAATGCTTCTCGGGTAGTATTCGGATAATGCCTCAAATGCATAATCGGCACCGGCGCAGGGCGGGCATTCCGAGCCGGTAAATAGCTCCCCCAATACAACCTTGCCCTTTGTTTTTAATGTCGATTTATAACGCCCCGGATTAAATGAGGCAAGTTCATTCTTTTTGTTTTCAATTCTTGCCGCAATATCCTTTTCGGTTAATCCTTCTTTTGCAGCCAGTTCGTTAAGCGCACCGGTTATCTTGGGATCTTTGTAAGGAACCGAGCCCTCTATATAAGCTTCCAATGCTTCTTTCGGCTTGCCGGTCTTTTCAAATGTCTTACCTAGAGTATACCAGAAATCCACGTTCCATGGGTCGGCGAGATTTTTTACCGAGTTTAATTCGTTAATCGCTTCTTTGGATTTTCCTTCTGCGGCAAGAATCATCGCATAATTTTTGGTGAATAAAACTTTGTCCTCTATTCCGATGTCTTTTTTCGCCATAGCCTCTTTTGCCCAGCTCATCGCTTTGGGTAATTCAACACCTAGACTTGCTAGGAAGGAAGCCGCAACCGATCTGCCCTTTAATATTTCATTTTCCTTCAACGAAGCAAAATAATTTTTAACCGTCTCGTTTGCTATTGTACGTTTCAGCTCGTTCTGCTGTTTCTCTTCAGGCTCTTCAGCCTTAAGCCATTTCAGAAAGTTTATTAGCGCATCTGAAGTATTGCCGTACATTATTGCCTTAGCAGCCGTCTTTACTGCTTCCGGCCTTTGTCCCGCCGCTTCCAGATAAACGGATAAGCTTGTCAAATAATCCGGATCATCTTCATGCCCGACGATGGCCTGCTGTTCCAGCTTCAATGCCGAATAGGCTTTGCCCAGCTCAAATAAAACAAGAGCCTGCGTATCCAGGTACATTCCCAGGTTTCTCATATTTGCATTCCTAACCGTAGTTACCGCTCTCTGCGCGTAAACTGCGGCTGTATCCAGTCCTGTTTTTTTCTTTGCGAGTGCATAAGCTATGTCGTTGTACAAATTAAACCTTGCCATGGACGGAATTGTTTCTACAGCCAGGTTAGCATAGGCAAGTGCCGAATCGGTTTGGGATGCGTCCAGGTATTCGGAGAAAATCATATATTTTACGTTTAACAGGTACCTGCTTTCGGGAAATTCGGTAAGGAATTTTTTCATTGCCTCTATCTTCTGCTGCTGGTCTTTTATCTCGCTTATCTTTTTGTAAGCATCAATATCCTGCGATTGTGCAAGAAGTGGAAGGGTAAAGAGTGCTAAAAGTAAAAAGAGCTTTGCTAAAGAACTATTCTTAAAAATCGTCATTTTAATTCTCCGCTATTTAATAAAATACAAAACTAAAAAAATTAAATTATAAACCCATCATTTTTTTTATAAGCGAAAATATTTTTTGATGAACGAAAATTTAACATGCATCATACAGTATAATGCTTGTTTCTTTTCATCCTATGCTGCAGCCTTTAGAATTCCGATCTCCACTTTGCGCTGATGAATTTCAAATTAATATTAGAATAAAATTTTCTTAGGAATAGTACGGCTTAAATAATTTGTTATTATTTAAGGTATTGGGTAATTTTGCACCTTAGAATTAAAAGACAGCAGAAAAATGAGAGCTATTATACCGGTAGCCGGATTAGGAAGCAGATTGAAACCCCATACTTTCTCAATACCCAAGGTATTGCTGAACGTAGGCGGTCAGCCGATTTTAGGGCACATTCTTAATAAGCTTCTGGAAGAAGATATAACCAAGGCAACTTTTGTCATCGGCCACCTGGGCGAAATGATAAAGGATTATGTAACAGCCAGCTTCCCTAATATTCACGCGGATTTTATTGAGCAGCAGGAAATGGAAGGACTGGGACATGCAATATATACCGCAATTCCTACTTTTGACGATGACGAAATATTTATTATTCTCGGCGATACGATCTTCGATGTTAATTTAAAGAGCGTTTTTAAAAACAAGAAAACCGCACTTGGCGTTAAGGAAGTAGAAGATCCCAGAAGGTTCGGCGTAGCGGTGTTAAATAACGGCTACATTAAAAAGCTGGTTGAAAAGCCCCAGACACAGGTATCAAACCTGGCGCTGGTAGGTTTATATTATATTGCTAACTCCGATGCTCTGGTAAAGAGTTTGAACCAACTGGTTGAGAAAGACGTAAGGACAAAAGGAGAGCTGCAGTTAACCGATGCACTTCAAATGATGATTGAAGCCGGGGAACCGATTACAACCTTTCCGGTGGAAGGATGGTATGACTGCGGAAAGCCCGAGACTTTGCTATCGACTAATAAATATCTTCTGGATATTAAAAGCGTAAGTAAAAAGTTCGACAGCGTTGTTGTTAACAGACCGGTGTATATAGCTGACGACGTAAAGATTTCAAATTCGGTTATCGGCCCATATACAACAATCGATAAGGGGTGCATTATTGAAGACTCGATAATTAAAAATTCAATCATTGGTTCGAATGCCCAAATCTCAAAAACTCTTCTTGAAAACTCCATAATTGGAAACAACTCGATTATTCACGGCATATTCAAGAGATTGAACTCCGGGGATTCATCCGAAATAGATTTTTATTAATTTATTTATTATTAAAACAGGAAAGATAAAAATGTCATATCTCTTCACATCAGAATCAGTTTCTGAAGGGCATCCGGATAAAGTATGCGATGCAATATCAGACGGCATATTAGACGCAATATACAAGCAAGACCCTAATGCAAGAGTAGCTTGCGAAACCTTCGTTACAACCGGACTGGTATTGGTAGGCGGTGAAATTACAACCAAAGCTTACATAGAGGTTCCGGATATAGTTAGAGAAACAGTAAAGAATATAGGCTACACCAGTGCCGAATATAAATTCGATTCGGAATCCTGCTCGGTGCTTAACGCAATACATTCGCAGTCTCCCGATATAGCTATGGGTGTTGATAAAGGCGGCGCAGGCGACCAGGGACTAATGTTCGGCTATGCATGCAACCAGACCCCGGAACTTATGCCTATGCCTATAATGTATGCTCACAAGCTTGTTAAAAAATTAGCCGACATCAGGAAGAAGAATAACAGCCTTATGCCCTACCTGCGCCCCGATGCAAAATCCCAGGTTACTATCCAGTATGATAACGAGAACAAACCGGTTAGAGTTGATACGGTGGTTATTTCCACCCAGCACGACGGCGATGCGAAACAGAAAACCATAAGGGAAGATGTTATTGAAAATGTTATTAAGACCGTCATCCCGGAAAAGTACATCGATAAGAAGACAAAATATTTTGTTAACCCGACAGGCAGGTTCGAAATTGGCGGACCGCACGGCGACAGCGGTTTGACGGGCAGAAAAATTATAGTCGATACGTACGGCGGATGGGCCCCGCACGGCGGCGGCGCGTTCTCCGGTAAGGACCCTTCCAAGGTTGATAGAAGCGCAACGTATGCAGCACGCCATATTGCAAAAAATATTGTTGCCGCTAAGCTGGCTAAGGAATGCCTTGTACAGGTTGCTTATGCAATCGGCGTTGCTCAGCCTGTTTCTATTTATATTGATACAAAAGGCACCGGCGTTATACCGGATGTTGAAATCTCGAAGATAGTTGCTAAAGAAGTCGATATGACGCCGAAGGGAATTATCGAAAGACTAAGGTTAAGACGGCCGATTTATCAAAAGACCTCGGCCTACGGTCACTTCGGCAGGAACGATAAAGATTTTACATGGGAACAGCTGGACCTGGTTTCCGTCTTTAAGAAATACGCTTAAGCTGGTATGTCCTTTTTATCAAAGTATAATTGAAGAAAAAAATTTAATAATTAGTAAAAGGTATACATATGAGTCGAGTTTTGGAAAAACAAGTTAAGAATAAGGAAGATTTTAAAGTTAAAGATATTTCTTTGGGCGAGTGGGGGAGAAAAGAAATAAAACTGGCAGAAGCTGAAATGCCGGGACTAATGTCCGTCCGCGAGGAGTTTGGAAAGCAAAAGCCTCTTAAGGGCGCACGCATTGCCGGATGTCTTCATATGACGATTCAGACTGCGGTATTAATTGAAACTCTTGTCGAACTGGGCGCAGAAGTTAGATGGTCCTCGTGCAACATATTTTCAACTCAAGACCACGCGGCTGCTGCAATTGCCGCTGCGGGAATACCCGTGTTTGCATGGAAAGGAGAAACTCTTGAAGAATACGATTGGTGTATTGAGCAGACGTTATTTTTCGGCGACGATAAGAAGCCGTTAAACATGATTCTTGACGACGGAGGAGACTTAACGAATACCGTGCTGGATAAATACCCGGAGCTGGTTGCCGGCGTTAAGGGAATATCCGAGGAAACAACAACCGGTGTTCACCGCTTGTATGAAAGAATGAATAAAGGTACTCTCCCGGTTCCGGCATTTAACGTGAACGATTCGGTAACAAAGTCGAAGTTCGATAATAAGTACGGCTGCCGCGAGTCGCTTGTTGATGCTATAAGACGCGCCACCGATTTAATGCTTGCCGGCAAGGTTGCCGTTGTATGCGGCTACGGCGACGTAGGAAAAGGCTCAGCGGAATCTCTCTCGCATTCCGGAGTTAGAGTTATAGTTACGGAAATAGATCCTATCTGCGCATTGCAGGCTGCTATGAACGGCTTCCAGGTTAAAAAGCTTGATACCGTGGTTGGCGAAGCCGATATAATTGTTACGGCAACCGGGAACACAGACATAATAACCGAAAAGCACTTTAGGAAACTAAAGCATAATGCGGTAGTCTGCAATATCGGCCACTTCGATAATGAAATTGATATGGCCTGGCTAAATACAAATTACGGACATACAAAGGATACCATTAAACCGCAGGTTGATAAATACACGATTAACGGCAAGGACTTTTTAGTTCTAGCGGAAGGAAGACTGGTGAATCTCGGCTGCGCTACCGGGCATCCCTCGTTCGTAATGTCCAATTCATTTACCAACCAAACGCTTGCGCAAATTGAACTGTGGACAAACCCCGGCAAGTATGAGAATAAAGTTTATGTACTGCCCAAGCATCTGGATGAAAAAGTTGCAATGCTTCACTTAGGTAAGCTTGGGTGCGAGCTTGAGACTCTTACACCAAGGCAGGCAGAATATATTAATGTTCCTGTTAAAGGTCCTTTTAAACCGGATTATTACAGATATTAATATTATTTCCACTTAATAATTTTAGGGCTTGTTTAACGCAAGCCCTTTTCCTTTTTGATGGATGGGCAACAGAAGTCGACGTTCATCAAATTACAATTTTTCTTCCTTTGGTTTCCGGGAATATCCAAATCCATAAGCCAGTTAAGACTGCAAACAGCGCAGCAATAGAAATTCCTCCGCCCAATCCGTAGTTAGTTGCAATTACGGCAATAATATAAGGCGTTAATAACTGCACGCCTCGAGCAAGATTAAACGCAGAGCCCATAGCTGTATTTCTTATTTTCGTCGGGAACAACTCCGAAAACAAAGGACCATACCCGCTGAACATTCCAGTGCCTAATCCTACCAGAAACATAAAGCTGAGAATAAGCGGCGGATAAATGGCAACCTCTTCCCAGAGAAGCGTAATCATAATTAAGCCGATTGCCATTATAACCGAATAAACAGAATATGCCGGTCTGCGCCCGAACCTGTCGGCCATAAATCCGAATGTAAAATATCCAAGCAGTCCGCCGGCTTGAGTTATCAGCACCCATTCAGCTGACTTAACGATCGTAAACTGCCTCTGCTGGTGAAGGTATGCGGGCAGCCAGGTATATGTAAACCAGTATGCAGACATATCGAAGATTGCAAGCACCAGGCATTTGATGAACAAAGTTCGATAGATCG
>JAKAJV010000096.1 GCA_021813585.1 Bacteroidota bacterium
GCTGGCTTTAATTGAAATACCCCTGCTTATCCTAAGGGCACTGCTGGAAGAAAAGCTTCTCGAGAAAAATTTTAAAGACGCATTCTCCGCCTATAAAAAGAAGAGCGGATTTATGTTTCCTTTTATCGGATAGATAATGCCGTAGCGTTTATAAATGAATTTTAAAGTTGTCTTACTAATTTTCGTATTTATATCGGTCTCTGCCGTAGCTCAGAATATTGATGAGCTGGCCGTAGTAAGAGACGGAGTAACAAAGTATGTGCCGGTGTACGATCGCGAGGGTACGGTTTACGCCGCCGTTAAGCCGCTGGCCGACGCTCTGTCTGCAAATTATTTTTTTGATCCCGCCGCCGAAAAGATAGAAATATACTTTCCATCGTTCAACCTTTATATTACTGCGAAGAATCCGTTTATTATACTTAAATCGAAGACCGGCGGAAGGGACCGCATTTATCAGCTGCCTACTTCAACATATCTTATCAACGACGGTTTGTTCATTCCGCTTAAGTATTGCCTGGATATTTTAAAAGAAGCTTCCGGGTTGAATATGATGCTTACCTCCCCCGCTGTTTTAACAATAAGCGGAAAGGAAGCATTGCAGGAAAGGCGCGAAGAGAATGTAATCCAGGGTTCCGGTCCGGAACATGATTTCGATATTTCAGGGCTTTCAATTAACGAGAAAGCTAACGGGACTCTGGTTAGAGTTGTTTCCAGGAAGAGGATTTATTCATACGGCAGCAATTTTAAAAACGGTATATTAACCATCATACTAAGAAGAGTACAAGCAGATGTAAGCAAAATAGATATGCAGAACGGCGAGGGCCTTATAAAATGGGTACGGGCGCGGAACCTGAAAAACGATACCGAGCTTCAGTTTAATCTGAGGAAGGAATATACCTCCAGCGAAGTTTTGAATGTGGACAACAGTAACGATATCCTGATAGCCTTGTACAGCAAATCCTTCGTGAATAATGTTAATAAGAACAAGGAAAAAGCCAAGTGGGACTTTAACGTAATTGTTATCGATCCCGGGCACGGCGGTAAAGATACAGGTACAATTGGCGTTGACGGCATAGAGGAAAAGAATATTAACCTTGCCATAGGATTAAAGCTGGGGAAAGACTTGCAGGAACAGATGAAAGATGTGAAAGTTGTTTATACCAGAAAGACCGACAAGTTTGTTGAACTATACCGGCGCGGACAAATTGCAAACGAGGCGGGCGGAAATCTGTTTATCTCAATCCACTGTAATGCAACTCCTAAAAAGCCAAGCGACGCAAACGGCTTTGAGGTTTATTTGCTTAGGCCCGGCAGAACCAAAGAGGCAATTTCAATTGCCGAGCGCGAGAACAGCGTTATTAAATATGAAGACAACCCGGCGCGTTATAAAAAACTAACCGATGAAAATTTTATCCTGGTTAGCATGGCACAGTCTGCGTATATGAGATATTCTGAAAAATTTGCCGACCTGCTGGATAAAGAGTTCAGCAAAGATATTTCTATTGCGCCTAGGGGAGTTAAGCAGGCGGGGTTCTATGTTCTGGTGGGCGCATCAATGCCCAGTGTTTTAATTGAAACCGGGTTTCTGTCTAACCCGCGGGACGCTCATTATTTGAACAGCAAAACCGGGCAGGCTAAAATTGCAGAGGCCATTGTGCAGGCTATTAAACAATTTAGAAGTATTTACGAGAAGAATATTGAAGCTGAATGATTCGTAATTATCACTAGCCATAAAGTTTGCCGTTCGGCACACCAATAAAGCCATCCGTGTATTAAAGTCGTTTAAAACTTGACATAAGGCATTTGACATATTAAGTTTGGAAACCCAAAATACAAATGTAGTTTCCTTGGTGTATTGAATTGACAAAAAAAGCAGATTTAAGCTGCTTTTTTTAGCCGGATAAGGAAACTCTAAATACCTAAATAGTTTTTAAGGTGGAAAGGTCAGAATGATGCTAGAGGAAAACGAAATAAAGGAAAGAATTTTAGCGTCTGCCGAGGAAATGTTTCTCAAGCACGGCTTTGCTAAGGTAACAATGGATGAAATTGCTTCCAGCCTTGGAATGAGCAAGAAAACGCTTTATAAATTCTTTTCGGGTAAAGAAAATCTTGTTAAGGAATTGATAATTAATAGGCAGTGTGAATCGGAAAATTATATAAACGGGATATGGATGAATGCGGAACTGGATTTTGTAGGCAAGCTGAAAAAAATGATGGACTACCTCGGCGCGCAGTCGTCAAAATTAAGAAGCCCGTTATTCGATGACCTGAGAAAAAGCATGCCGGAAGTGTGGATGGAAACCCACGTTCTAAAGAAAATAAAAAGCTTTCAAAAAGCTGCCGACGTATTAAAGCTCGGCATACAGGATAAAATCTTTAGAAATGACATGGGGATGGATATAGTGATGTTGATGTTTACTAGCGCCGTAGAATCTTTAATGAATCCCGAAACGCTGTCTCAAATACCCTATACCGGGAGTCAGGTAATTGAAACAATATTCAAAGTAATTTTTGAAGGCATATTAACAGAGGAAGGAAGAGCAAAGTATGTGTCGTATCAACCTGAAGAAAAAAAATTAGAGGAGAAAATATCGAATGAAAAATTATAGAATTTATTGCGCCGTTATAATATTAATTACTCTTATATCCGGCACAAAGCTGTTAGCGCAGGAACAGAGGACATTAACGTTGGAACAAAGCCTGCAGATCGGTTTGCAGAACAGCAGGCAGCTTCACGCATCGCTTATGAAGACGAAGCTTGCAGAAGCGCAGGCAAAGGAAGTAGGAGCCTCCCGGTTTGCATCGCTTAACTTCGGCGCTACTTATACAAGGTTAAGCAGCGTACCGCCGTTCGAGATCTCTTTCCCGCCGCTTATTCCGAAACCGATAACAATATCACCTACTGTTCTGGATAATTATAATTTAAAATTGTCGCTTCAGCAGCCGTTGTTTACCGGCTTTAAGCTGCAAAGCAGCTACGATGCGGCAAAGCTTAATGCTGCGGCTTCGAATATGGATTACTCGCAGGCAGAGCAGGACTTGTTCCTTAATATTAAGAATGCCTACTGGAGCCTGTTCAAGGTACTGCAGATGCAAAATGTTATTGAAGATGAAATTCATACTGTTAAGGCTCATCTTGAAGATGTGCAGAATTTTTATAAACAGGGCCTGGCCACAAAAAATGACGTTCTTAAAATCCAGGTGCAGCTTTCGCAGGCTGAGCTTCAGAAGATTGATGCAAACAATAATGTGAAGCTTGCAATGCTTAGTCTTAACAATGTGCTGGGTCTGCCGCTTGATACTAAGATTACACTGGCCGATTCGGTCTCGATGAATGACCTTACCACCGAGAATAAAAGCGTGGATGAGCTTGTTAACGAAGCGATGAAAAACCGGCCGGAGCTTAAGGCGATGAATCTTAGGATTGATGCTTCATCGATGCAGATTACAGCTGCAAAGGGCGATTGGTTCCCGCAGCTTTTTGTGGCCGGAGAGTACGACTACTCAAAGCCGAATCAGAGGCTTGTCCCTACTCAGGACAAATTTTACGGAACCTGGAATGTAAGCGTCGGTGTAACCTACGATCTATGGAACTGGGGTGCTACTGTAGACAGGACCGAACAGGCAGAAGCAAACTATGAGCAGGCAAAGGACAATTCCAAGCTTCTTAAGGATGCAGTTACGCTGGATGTAAACCAAAGCTATTTGAACCTGGAGAAATCGCGCCAGAAGGTTACGGTTTCCAAAGAGAATGTAAAACAGGCCGAAGAGAACTACAGGATTACCGACGAGCGGTTTAAACAAGGTTTAACACTTAACTCAGAACTGCTAGATGCGGAAGTTGCGTTAACACAGGCCAAAACAGATTATGTTCAATCGTTAGTAGACTATGAACTATCCGTTGCTAAAATGGACAGGGCATTGGGAATTAAATAATTTAAAATTCAAAGGGAATTAAAATGAAGAAAGCTAGAATATTTATAATCTTAATTGTAACCTTTGCTGCTATAGTTGCAATATTACTCCACAACAGATCGCAGATTAAAGCGGCGGAAAATGTTGTAAAAATAAACTCGTACCCGGTTAACGTGGATACTGTAGCCGATAAGTATTTAACAAGAAATCTTAACCTGGTAGGAACCATACAGGCCAATAACGACGTACCTATTATTGCAGAGGCGCAAGGCAAGGTTACAAATGTTTATGCCCGCGTGGGCGACTATAAGCAGGCGGGCTCTACATTAATCCAACTGGATAATGTGCTGGAACAGGCGGCTTTTAAAACTGCCGAGGTAAATTACGACAAGACACAGAAAGATTATGCAAGATATCAATCGCTGTATAAAGAAAAGTCGGCTACCGATGCCCAGTTGGAATCGGCCAAGCTTGCAATGCAGTCCGCCGATGCACAGTATATTGTAGCCAAGCGCAATTTTGAAAACACTAAAATTACTACTCCCATATCGGGCATAGTAACATCGCGCAATGTTGACTTCGGCGATTACGTCTCCAATCATGCGCTAGTTGCGGAAGTGGTTGATATTGCGACGCTAAAAGTAATGGCTAATGTTGCCGAGCTTGATGTTTTTAATATGAAGCCCGGAGACAAGGTGAATATAACCACCGATGTGTATCCCGGTGTTACATTCGAGGGAAGGATAAAGACAATTTCCGATAAGGGAGATGCGGCGCATACCTATCCGGTTGAAGTGGATTTGAGCAACAGTAAAGAGCATCCGTTAAAGGCCGGAATGTTTGCGCATATTATCTTCACTTCCGTTTCTAAAAACAAATCTCTTGTAATTCCCCGCGATGCACTACTTGGCAGCGTTAAGGACGCGCAGGTTTTTGTTGTTAATGACGGTGTTGCAAAACTGCGGAGCCTGGTTGTCGGCAGCTCTTCAAACAATTATCTGGAAGTTCTTTCCGGCTTAAAGCAAGGCGATATAGTTGTTGTGAACGGCCAGAATAACTTAAAAGAGAATTACAAAGTGCAGATACTTAAGTAATTCTTCTTTAACAATCAGAAGATAAAACGGAAAATTATATTAGGAGATTTTAAATGACTATTACGGAACTTTCAATTAAACGGCCGTCGCTGGTTATAGTGGTATTTTCAGCGCTGGTATTGCTGGGCATATACAGCTATACCCAGCTTAACTACGAGCTGCTGCCCAAGATAACTCCCCCTGTAATTACAATTACTACTGTTTATCCCGGTGCATCGCCCAATGAAGTAGAGACCTCGGTAACAAAGCCTATTGAAGATGCTATTTCAACATTAGACCAAATAGACAATGTAAGCTCAACTTCGGGCGAAGGGATCTCATTTGTTATTATCCAGCTGCAGCAGTCGGCGGATGTAGATATCTCGCTGGAGAACGCTCAAAGAAAAATAAACCAGATAATAAATACGCTTCCTACTGAAACCAAGACGCCGGTACTTTCCAAATTTGCTCTTGACGAACTGCCGGTATTAAGGATGGGCGTTACAAGCAATATGCCCGCCAAAGAATTCTACCAGTTCGTAGTTGATAGGATACAGCCTAGGCTTTCCAAGATAGCGGGCGTAGGCCAAATTACACTTGTCGGCGGTGAAGAAAGAGAAATAAAAGTAAACCTTGACGAGGATAAGATTCGTGCTTACGGTCTGTCCGTCCTTCAGGTAGTTCAGGCGGTTCAATCATCGAATATTGACTTCCCGGCAGGCAATATTAAAAGCCAAACCAACCAGTTTGTAGTGCGGCTTGCAGGTAAGTTCTCGTCGCTAAGCTCGCTTAGGAACTTGGTTGTTGCGCACCTGCCGAACGGCAGCAATATTAGGCTTAGCGATATAGCGGAAGTTGAAGACGGAGTAAAGGACCCCGAAAGCATAAGCAGGATTAACGGGGTAACTTCAATAGGAATGCTTGTACAAAAGCAGACGGATGCCAACTCGGTTGACGTAAGCCGTCTTGTTAAGCTGGAAATGAATAAAATAGAGAAGGACTACAAGGCTTATAATGTTAAATTCAATATAGCGCAGGATGAATCCAGGTTTACTATCGACGCAGCAAACGGCGTTAAGTTCGACCTGGCCCTGGCGGTAGTGCTGGTTGCAATAGTTATGCTATTTTTCCTGCACAGCATCAGAAATTCGTTTATTGTTATGATGGCAATACCTTGCTCGCTTATATCAACCTTTACGGTAATGCTGCTGTTCGGCTACACGTTAAACCTGATGACCTTGCTTGGATTATCGCTTGTAGTAGGATTCCTTGTGGATGACTCCATCGTCGTTCTAGAAAATATTTACCATCATCTGGAAAAAGGAGAAGACAGAAAATCTGCAGCAGTAAAAGGAAGGAACGAGATAGGATTTGCAGCTCTGGCAATTACTATGGTAGACGTGGTAATTTATGTTCCACTAGCGCTTACCGGCGGCTTAATCGGAAACATCTTAAAGGAATTTGCGGTAGTAGTTGTTATTTCCACTCTGCTCAGCTTGTTTGTCTCCTTTACTGTAACACCTCTGCTTGCCTCAAGAATAGGTAAGCTTGAGAAGCTGGCCGGCAGGACGATTATAGGAAAATTCGCCATCTGGTTTGAGAAAGGGTTCCGCTCATTAACGGACAGCTATATCAGCATACTTAAGTGGTCGCTTGTAAATAAGTGGAAGGTGATAGTTATAGCCCTGGTATTGTTTATTGCCTCGCTGGCTCTGGTTCCTGCGGGTTTTATCGGCGCGGAATTTATGACGCAAACCGACCAGGGAGAGATTGCGGTTATACTGGAAATGCCGCTGGGCTATACTCTGGAGAATACAAACTTTGCAACACAAAAGGTTGAGAATTATATAAAGAATTTACCCGAAGTAAAAAATTTATTTGTTACGGTCGGCGCTTCAAACGAAGGACTGGTCGGGCAGTATTCCAACAACGTTTCGGAACTGGACGTAACTCTGGTGCCTAAGGATGAAAGAAGCAAATCGACAGACCGGATAGGTAATGAAATTAAGGAAATGGTTAACAGCATTCCGGGAGTAAAGGTGCGTATAAACCCGATAGGAATATTCGGTACTGCAAACCAAACGCCTATCCAGCTTATTGTAAGCGGGCCCAACAGGGACGATGTTCAGAAAGCTGCGGAGATAGTTGAAGGCGTTGTTAAAAAAATTCCCGGCACCGCAGATGTAAGGCTTTCATCGGAAGACGGAAACCCTGAAACGCGCGTGGATATTGACAGGCAGAAGCTGGCCGATTACAATCTTTCGATTGCGGACGTAGGCTCGGCTCTCAACGTGGCGCTGCAAGGCAACGATGATTCTAAGTTTAGAGACGGCGACGACGACTACGATATAAAGATCTCTCTAGATAAATTCGACAGGTCTAAAATTTCGGATATTAAAGATTTAACTTTCGTAAACAAATACGGCCAGTCAATCCAGCTTCAGCAGTTTGCTAGCGTTTACCAAACTACCGGCCCGACAAAATTAATGCGCAACAATAGGATACCTGCCGTAACTGTTTATTCTCAGGTTGCAGGCAGGCCTTCCGGAAGCATCGGGCAGGATATTAAGAATGCACTGGCCAAGACAGCTTTGCCCAAAGCAGTGGATATAGCGTATTGGGGAGATTTGAAAAACCAGTCCGATTCATTCGGAAGCCTGGGTGTAGCTCTGCTGGCTGCTATAATCTTCGTTTACATGGTAATGGTTGCATTGTACGATTCGTTCTCCGATCCGTTCGTAATTTTGTTTTCCATTCCGATGGCGATGATAGGCGCCCTGCTGGCTCTGGCATTGACGATGAAATCGTTAAATATATTTTCCATACTCGGTATAATAATGCTTATCGGTCTTGTAGGTAAAAATGCAATACTGCTGGTGGACAGGGCAAACCAGCGCAAGAGAGAAGGCGAGTCTACGTTCAATGCATTGATTGACGCAGGCAGAGACAGAATAAGACCGATCATGATGACGACCTCGGCAATGATTTTCGGTATGCTTCCAATAGCAACCTCACTGGATGCGGGCTCGGAATGGAAATCGGGACTTGCATGGGCGATTATAGGGGGCTTAATAAGCTCAATGTTCTTAACTCTTATTCTTGTGCCGGTAATATATATGAAAGTTGAAACCTGGCGCGTAACTTTTCCCGCTTTCATTCGCAGACTGTTCGGTAAGAAAAAAACTGAAGAACAGTTGGGATTTGAAGGGAAATAATTTTTGGGCCTGAGCTAGGCACTATAAAAATTCCTGATAAGCTTAGAGTAACAACGCGGCTGCAGCTGCGTAAAACTCTAAGCTTTTTTCTATAAGCAGCCGGCAGTAAGGCTGCTGTCTCGTCATAAACAAAATCTTCAATAGAAAAAATAATCTTCATCCTATAGCCGGCAATTTCTGTGTTCAGCATCATTATGCTTAAATAACGACCTTGATACTGCGGCGCTTAAAAAATATGTTTGATCCTAAATTTTAATCAAGGCCCCGAACATTACAATTGAAAATAGATGACCGTGTTATTGCTTTCCCAAGATGCTGATGATTCGGGGCTTTGATTGTTTGTATTTTTTGATGCGGACAAAAAATAATTAAAACATCATAATCATTTTTTATAACAAGCGGAGTTAGAATTAATGAAAATATCAAGAAGGGAGTTCTTTACAAAGACTATTCAGGGGGCGGCAATAATTGCAGTACCGGCTGTTCTCGGATCGGTCCTGGAAAGCTGCAGCCAGTCCAACCCGGCAATGCCGTCTTCTGCAGCCGGATTGGCGACAATAAATGTAACACCGAATAACAACACGATAGCTCTGGATATAAATTCTTCGTCGCCTTTGGCAAACGTCGGCAGTGCGGCGCTTGTACAGTTTTCAAGCGGCTCATTACTCGTAGACAGGCCCGGGAAGAGCACCTTCAACGCGCTGTCTTCAGTATGCACGCACCAGGGCTGTATAATAAGCAACTACGACGCGCCCAGCCAGCAGTTTATTTGCCCCTGTCACGGCTCAAGGTTCTCCAACAGCGGACAGGTAACGCAGGGACCGGCAGGAGCCCCGCTAACTCAATACCAATCCCAGTTTATAAACAACCAGCTAATAATAAAAATTTGAACCGGATCGGTTAAAAGATTTGCAGGTCACCGGAAGATTTATTTGAAACCGGGCGCACGTCTGTTATTAAATTAAAATTTTATATTCGCCGTTAACTTCTGCACGAGCGGTTTTTATTTGGAGAAATCAGACCGGCTTCAGACAGAATCAATTCAACTAAAAATTTTTAAGTACCTGCATTAAGATACGGAGGATTTATGAGCGGCGTGGTAATCGAAGATATTTCATTGAATGTTTCCGACGGCACTACTATGGCGGCATTTGTAGCTCGTCCTAAGGAAATTGCCGGCTTCGCTGCTATAATGGTTTTCCAGGAAGCCTACGGAGTTAATTCTTACATAAGGGATGTTGCCGAAAGGTTTGCCGCCTTTGGTTATATTGCAATTGCACCGGAGCTTTTTCACCGCACTGCGCCAGGCTTTGAAGGAAGCTACGAAAATTTCGATGGAACTAGAAAACACATACAAGCTTTAACCAATGAAGGATTAACAGCAGACATTAACGCCGCGTATGACTGGATAAAAAATAATGCCCGGACGGCTCAGGATAGAATTGCTTCAATCGGCTTTTGCATGGGTGGCAGAGTTTCATTTCTGGCGAACACCGCTGTAAAACTTAAGGCGGCAGTCTCGTTCTACGGAGGCGGAATTCCCGCTATATTGGACAGGGTTAACGATTCGTTCGCTCCCCAATTAATGTTTTGGGGCGGATTGGACAAGCACATAGGCGAGGATCAGATATCTAAGGTAACAGGCTTGCTGAAAGAAAAAAATAAAAAATATGTCAGCGTTGTTTTCTCGGATGCCGAACACGGTTTTTTCTGCGATGCGCGGTCCAGCTATAATCCCGGTGCATCAAAACAGGCCTGGGCGCTTACGCTTGAATTTTTAAATTTGTACGTAGGTCATAAATAAGTTAGGGAAGGAGTTTTTATGCAAAAAAGAATGTTAGGCAAGAACGGTCTCTCAGTTTCGGCATTGGGACTCGGGTGCATGGGCATGTCCGAGTTCTACGGAAGCCGTAACGATGAAGAATCTATCAGGACAATTCACCGGGCAATTGAGTTGGGAATTAATTTCCTTGATACTGCCGATATGTACGGGCCGTATCATAACGAGGAGCTGGTCGGGAGGGCAATAAAGGATAGGCGCGATAAAGTTGTACTAGCAACAAAGTTTGCAATCATTCGCAACGCCGACGGAACGAGAGGTATAAGCGGCAAGCCTGAGTACGTTAAGCAAGCATGTGAAGCTAGTTTGAAACGGCTTGGTGTGGATGTAATTGATCTGTACTATCAACACCGTGTTGATCCTGAAACTCCGATTGAAGATACAATCGGTGCAATGGCAGAGCTGGTAAATGAAGGAAAGGTAAGGTATCTGGGTATGTCCGAGGCCGGCGTACAGACAATACGCCGCGCGTACAAAGTGCATCCTATTACCGCGCTCCAGACCGAATATTCCTTGTGGACGCGCGATCCGGAGGAGGAGATATTGCAGACTTGCCGCGAGCTGGGTATAGGCTTTGTTGCATACAGCCCGCTGGGCCGCGGCTTTCTTACTGCCAGCATTAAGAAAGTTGATGACCTGCCGGGAAACGATTACCGCCGTTTATCGCCTAGGTTTTCGGAGGATAATTTTGAATACAATCTTAGAATTGTTAAAAAGATTGAAGAGATGGCGCACGAAAAAAATTGTACGCCCGCTCAGCTTGCTTTGGCCTGGCTGCTTGCGCAGGGGGATTATATTGTACCTATCGCCGGGACGAAGAGGATTAAGTACCTTGAGGAAAACGCCGGCTCATTGAAGGTTGAAATGCCGGAAGAAGATTTGGAACGCCTTAATGAGATTGCGCCGAAGGGATTTGCAAAAGGCCTGCGTTACCCGGAAGCGATGATGAAGTCGGTGAACAGGTAATCCCGGTTTATCTTAAATGTTTTTTAATTATTGTGTCGTTTATGCAGATAGTAATCACCCATAGCGCAGAAGATACGGATAGGAAAATTTATTCGGAAATTTTTAACGGCGGAGCGGGCTTAACATATTTGCATGATCTGCCGGCCGGTAGACATCCGGCAGCAGTTAAGGAAGCCGGGATATTGTTATGCTGGAATCCTCCCCGCGAATTAGCTTCAGTGAACAACGATTCATTTAGGAATTTGAAATTTGTTCAGCTTGTTTCCGCCGGCTACGATCATCTTAACTTTGATATTTTTCCTAGTGAGTGCGTTATAGCTGCGAACCAGGGCGCTTACGCCCGCGCAATGGCAGAGCATGCGGTTGCTATGATGCTTGCACTGGAGAAAAGGCTCTTGATAAATCATAAGAAATTATCTGCCGGAGAATTCGACCAGAAGACAAACAGCGGCACGCTGAGAGGAAAGGTCTGCGGCGTAATCGGCTTTGGCAGCATAGGCAAAGAAACATCCAGGCTGTTAAAAAGCTTCGGCGTAAAAATATTTGCCGTAAACACCACCGGTACTACCGGAGAAGATGTTGATTTTACAGGAACGCTGGATGATCTGCCGTTCGTACTGAAAAGCTCTGATATAATTTTAATTTCCATTCCGCTGAACGGCAGGACTAGGAATTTATTCGGGGAAAAGGAATTCGGATTGATGAAGCATGACGCCCTTCTAATAAATGTAGCAAGGGGCGCTATAATAAATGAAAGGGAACTGTACCTCCACCTTAAGTTGCATCCTAACTTTAGAGCTGGAATAGATGCCTGGTGGATTGAGCCGTTTTCAAGTGGCGAATTTAAAATCGAATACCCGTTCTTTGATCTGCCTAATGTTCTGGGTTCGCCTCATAACTCTGCAATAATACCCGGAGCGCTGGAAGAAGGGAAGAGGCGTGCCGCAGAAAATGTTTTGAATTATTTAAATGGAAAAGCTGTTAAAGGAATAATCCGCCGCGGATAAAAGATTTTTTTATCCATTACATTTTTCATTATTTTTTATTCGTCGGAAATTATTTGTTATGGTTAATCTCTATTTAAAAGGAGAGGTAAATGAAACAGTTAAGAAATATTTTTGTTCTGCTAATTGCCGCAGCTTTGTCTTGCGGCTTTTATTTTAATCAGTCAAATCACGATAAAAAGAACGGGAAATTACCAAAAGGTAAATGGCTTCTTCTAAAAGCGGAAGACATATCCGCAAACATGAAGAACTTAAATCATTATAAAAATTTTGGTAAATACGCAAAGGGGTATAACCTGGAAGTCCTAAGGGCAATTGATTCCGTGCAGGCGCATGCAATGGACGGTGGAGGTTATTTTATCGGAAAGGATTCCGTTCCGACCGAATCGCCGATAGGCTACGATCTGAAATTGTTCGGACACTCGCTGATCAATCCGCCGAGGACAACCAGCTACTGCAGCGGGTCTTCTTATTCTGCTTTTATTACCGCACTGGATTTTATTTTACCCGGCGGGGCAAAAAAAATTTCCAAGCAAAGGATGGAAGCGATGAGAATGCAGGAACCGGACGGCGGAAGAAGAGAGGATTGGATTAAGTATTGGGGCATATGGAATGCCGACGGATTTGGAAGCGAATATGCCTTGGTGCAGTACGGCAAGATGGGAAGGGTTGTAAAACCGGAAGATGCCAGGCCCGGCGACTTTATGAATATTTCCTGGAAAACCAGCATCGGGCATTCGGTTGTTTTTCTCGGATGGTACATCGATAATGACGGCACTAAGAATATTGTCTATTGGTCTAGCCAAAAAGCAACTAACGGTATGAGCGATCAGATTGTACCTATAAGCAGAATAAAGGAAGTTAAGATTGTTAGATTAACCAAACCGCAGAATCTATTTAAATTCGATATAAGTAATAAAGTTGATAAGAATATTCCGGGCGATCCGATAAATTTATAAACCGAATTACACTGCCGCCGGAATAAATGAGTTATGGTGTAATTGATTTCGTATAATTACGCCGGCGATCTATAATTCCGCGGGCGGCACTGACTGACTTAGCAAAATATAAGGAGTAAATAATGGAATACACATTTCTTGGAAGAACAGGACTAAGAGTGAGCAGACTATGTCTCGGCACAATGAACTTCGGCCCGTATACAAGCGAGACCGACAGCTTTAAGATAATGGATAACGCACTTGATCTGGGAATAAATTTCTTCGACACGGCGAATGTTTACGGCGCCGAAATAGGTGTCGGCACAACAGAGTCTATTATAGGCAAATGGTTTGAGAATGGGAAAAAGCGCAACAGCATAGTACTTGCGACGAAGGTTTACGGGAAGATGGGGGACGGCGTTAACGACTCAAAGCTATCGGCTTATCATATACGCAAAGCCTGCGAAGACAGCTTAAGAAGACTAAAGACTGACCACATAGATTTATACCAGATGCACCACATCGACCGCAGCACTCCTTGGGAAGAAATTTGGCAGGCAATGGAACAGCTCGCTAACGAAGGAAAAATTATTTACGCGGGCAGCAGCAACTTTGCCGCGTGGAATATTGTGGAAGCAAATTACACTGCAAGGCAAAGGAACTTTATGGGACTGGTTTCCGAGCAGAGCATATACAGCTTAAGGAACAGGCACATTGAGCTGGAAGTTCTCCCCGCATGTAAAGCGATGGGAGTCGGGATGATTCCCTGGAGTCCGATGGGCGGAGGAATTTTATGCGGGGTTCTCGGGAACATTAAAGACGGTCAAAGAAGAAGCCGGGAGCCGCTTCAAAAGTCGGTTGAAAAATTAAGACCTCAATTGGAGAGGTATGAAAATTTGTGTAATGAAATAAGCATAAAGCCGGCGGACGTTGCACTTGCATGGGTCTTGAATAATCCGGTTGTTACTGCGCCTATTATTGGTCCCAGAACGCTGGAACAGCTTGAACAGAATGCAAAGGCATCCGAAATTAAATTAACCGAAGAAGTTCTGAAGAAGCTGGATGAAATTTGGCCGGGCCCGGGCAACCAGGCACCGGAAGCTTATGCGTGGTAAGACTAACCTATTTTATGATTTATTAAGCCGGTATGCGTACCGGCTTTTTTATTGAATATAACAAATCGCCTGGTGTGGTGCCAAGTTTTTTTTTAGCCTTAAAATATTTTGATTATTAAAAGATAAAATATCAATTTTGTCATGGCAAAATGCCGAAGAAATTTTTTTAACCGAAAAAGAGAAATTCAATTAAATAACTGCTTAAAGGGAAAAATGGATATGAGGAATTTTAAACCGGTTGCTTTGTTCTTAATGGTCTTCTTATTTACTGCCTCTTTGCTTTATCCGCAGGGAAAAGTTGACGAGCTGGATTTAATGCCCGTTCCCGCAAAGACCACATTGATGCAGGGGAAGTATAGACTTGATACTGCATTTTCAATTTCAGTTTTAGGGAATCCAAATAAAAGAATTTACGGTGCGGCTACAGGAATGCTAAGGCATCTTTCCGGCCGGACGGGATTTTTCTTCCATCAGGGCTTTGTTACCGATACAAATAAAAGCGATACTGCACAGTTTGTAATCGACTGCAAACGGCCTGGCAAGCTTGGCCTGCATGAGGAGGAGTCGTACACTCTTTTGGTAACGCCTAAGAAGGTAGAGCTTAATGCAGAGACCGATCTGGGTGCAATCCACGGGCTGATGACGTTTATCCAGCTGCTTAAAGTTGATGAGCGCGGCTACTATTTTCCTGCACTAAAAATTGTCGATTATCCGCGCTTCCCCTGGAGAGGTTTAATGATTGATGTGAGCCGCCATTTTATGCCGGTGGATGTAATAAAAAGAAATCTTAATGCAATGGCTTTTTTGAAGATGAACGTTCTCCATCTTCATTTAAGCGATGACCAGGGCTTTAGAGTTGAGAGCAAAATATTTCCGGAGCTGACAAAGCTCGGCTCAGACGGTGAGTACTTTACGCAGGACCAGATTAAGGATATTATTGCTTATGCGGATGCGCGTGGGATAAGAGTTATACCGGAGTTCGATGTGCCCGGGCATTCGACGAGCTGGTTCGTTTCGCATCCCGAGCTGGCAAGTGCGCCGGGGCCGTACAAGATAGAAAGAAACTGGGGCGTGTTTAACCCGGTATTCAATCCTACTATTGATGCTACTTATGAATTCCTGGATAAATTTTTCGGCGAGATGGCCAAATTGTTCCCGGATGAATATTTTCATATAGGCGGCGATGAGAACAACGGAAAAGACTGGAGCGCAAATAAATCAATCCAGGCATTTATGAAGGAACACAATATTGCAACAACCGCCGATCTTCAAACTTACTTTAACAAACGCATTCTTAAAATTTTAACAAAGCATCATAAAAGAATGATCGGCTGGGATGAAATACTGCAGCCTGGAATGCCGAATAATATTGTAATACAATCCTGGCGCGGGCAAGAGGCGTTGTTCGCTGCCGCCAGGGAAGGCTACATGGGAATTTTATCGAACGGTTATTACATCGATCTCATGCAGCCCGCATCGTATCATTATTTAAACGATCCCATTCCGCCGGATTCTGTTCTGCCGGACAGCGTTAAGAAAAATATTTTGGGCGGCGAAGCTACGCAGTGGGCGGAATTGGTAACTCCGGAAAATGTTGATTCGAGAATTTGGCCGAGGACTGCCGCAATTGCGGAAAGATTCTGGTCTCCGGATTCGGTTCGCAATGTTGATGATATGTACCGAAGACTGAGCATAATTAACTATGAGCTTGAAGATTACGGCTTAACTCAAATTAAAAATTACGGCATGATGCTGAGAAGACTGACAGACGACCATGATATTACAGCATTGAAAAATTTTGTAAATGTTGTTGAGCCTGTAAAATTTTATCACCGCCATTCGCAGGGAGTTCATTATACTTCGTACTCGCCGTATACCCGCGTGGTTGATGCCGCAAGGCCGGAATCGGATATCGACAGGCATTTCGGAAAATATGTAGACGAGTTTTTAAAAGGCGGCAAGGAATTTAAAGAGAGCGTTGTCTTCTGGCTTAAACTCTGGAGGGATAATTATCCCGAACTTGAAAAGACAATAAAGGTTTCTCCAATCTTAAAAGAGATTGAGCCTATGTCTGCAAATCTTAAAAATATCTCCGAAGCCGGACTGGAGGCAGTAAATCTTATTTCGGAAAATAAAGCTGCAGATAAAGGCTGGACCGATCAAAAATTGCAATTGATTGAAGCAGCTAAAAAACCGTACGGCCAGGTTGAACTGGAAATGGTACCGGCAATTGAGAAGCTTATAAAGGCAGTAAAGATTGAATGACCGGCATCTGTCTACCGACAGGTAGAGGCAGGCCGCAATGGAAGATGGAAAACGGGAGACGGGAGACGGAAGACTAATTCAAAATATATTGACACAAAAAATCCCGAAGGGATCACAATGTGACAAAAATTTAACCGGCAATACTACAGAGGTACACCTTTTTATGAGGGAATTGTTATGAAGAAAAAATCCGAAAGGTTAATTATAGACAGGACTAAATTAGGATTTCACCCGCTCGATAAATCGAGGTGGAAGGATTTTGAAAAGCTGTTTGGGGAAAGAGGCGCTTGCGGCGGCTGCTGGTGCATGTCCTGGCGGCTTAAACGCGCCGAGTTTCAAAAGCAGGCAGGCGAAGGCAACAAGAAGGCAATGAAGAAATTAGTAAACGAAAATGAGACTATCGGTATCATTGCTTATTACGGTGAGGAGCCGATCGGCTGGTGTGCAGTTGCACCGCGTGAAAAACATATAAGGTTAGAAAACTCAAAAGTTCTTAAAAGAATTGACGACAAACCGGCTTGGTCTATAACTTGTTTCTTTATCGATAAAAAATTTAGAAGGCAAGGAATCTCAATCGAGCTAATAAAGGAGGCAATAAAATTTTGCAGATCAAAAGGCGTAAGAACAATAGAGGCATATCCGACGGTTCCATACAGCGATAGCATACCCGCAGCGTTTGCCTGGACGGGAATACCATCTGCGTTTGAGAAAGCCGGGTTTATAGAAGTTGAAAGAAGGTCTAGAACGAGACCTATGATGAGATTTAATTTGTAAAAATAAAAGCCCATCCCAACCCTTCCCAGGGGAAGGGCTTTTACACTCGGTCGAGGTATTCAATCCTCGACCTTCGTTATAAAATTGTAACCCGCGACGCAAGCGTCGGGGAATTAGAGATTAAAAACATATACTATATAACGTCCCTAAGGGACTTGAAAGTTCAGGCTAATTTTATTCTGTAAATATTTTGTCCCCGCCTGGACAAGTAATACTATTAAATATTCGTATAAGAGTCCATATTAGGGACTAAATATTTCTAGAGAAATCCGACCCACAAGGATTCAAAGTTCCGAAGGAACGAAATAGAAAAGGATATTTTCAAAAGATATGATAGAGGTTGGGTAACCAGAATTATTATTTTTACGAGAAAGTTATTTTTATTACTTTATCTAAAGCGAATTTTCCTTCTTTCGTTGGCGGGGTGTTTTTCTGTTTTCCTTAAACTGATAAGTCCGACATAAGACTGGTAGATTTAGTTAGTTCCGTTTTTACCGTTGTAAAGGGATTAAAATGGGTAATAAAAGGAGTAACTAATGGAAAAAAAATCCGGTTCATTTAGCTCGCAATTTAACGCTCTCAGTAGGCAGGTTGAAAAATTATGCTCTCACGATTCAAGTAATAAAGAAGAATTCTTAAAACAAAGCGAAGAATTATTCAGGAAAGTATTCAATTCAATACCTGGGCTAGCGACTCTATGGCAAAAAAATAGCAGAAATAAAATCATTCTTCTAATGGCTAATGAAGGCAGCTATATTGAGTCGAAAGGCAAAATAGCAGAGCTTATAGGAATGGAGGTTAACGAATTTTTTCCCGACGATCTGGAGCCCGTGCAGTATATAACCGGCGCAATGAATACCGGCGAGCAGTACCATGTAGTGATGAAATCTAAATTGCAGACAACAGGAAAAACAAAATGGTTTTATCAGGATTATGTAAGGGTAACTAAAAATCTTGTTCTTAATGTTTCACAGGATGTAACCGAAAGAGAGTGCGCAAGGGAGGAACTTCAAAAATATAAAGAAGAATTGCATCACCTGATTCAGCACAGGGAAACAGTACGTGAAGAAGAAAGAGCCGAAATCGCAAGAGCAATTCACGACGACCTGGGGCAATCCTTAACGGCTCTTAAAATAGACCTTTCGATTTTGAGGAATGAATTCGTTCCTTCCAATCGTTCAATACATGAAAAAATTGATGCCATGTCCGCAATGATAGATTCGACTATTAGAAAAATTCAGAGTTTAGGCTTAGAGCTTAGACCGGGAATACTGGACGACCTGGGTCTGGCGGCTGCAGTAGAATGGCTTACAGAAGAGATACAAAAAAGAACCAATATTACTTTTAAGCTTAATATATACCCGGAGGAAATTTCTCTTGATGAAAATCTATCGGTTAACATCTTTAGAATGATTCAGGAAGCATTGACAAATGTAGTAAGGCATTCAATGGCTACTAGAGTTAATATCAGCCTGGAATCAACCGGGCAAGAAGTGCGAATTCAAATTAAGGATAACGGTATAGGAATTGCCGAGGATAAAATACGCAATCTGAATTCGCTCGGCTTGATAGGCATCCGTGAGCGCGCAAGATTCTGGAACGGAACAGTTAACATTACCGGAGAAAAAAATAAAGGCACGGAAGTTTTAATAAAATTGAAAATAAACCGGGAGAAAACTTTATGAGGATATTGATTGCAGACGACCATGCAATTATAAGAGAAGGGCTGAAACAAATAATAGCCGGTATAAATGAAGAAGTAATAGTGGATGAAGCGGGGAGCGGAATTGAAGTATTAAAAAAAGCGCGTGAATTTTTTTATGATATACTGGTGCTGGATATTTCCCTGCCCGACATAAACGGACTGGAAATATTAAAGATATTGAAATCGGAAAAACCGGACCTGCATGTGCTTATGCTTTCCATTCACCCGGAAGAGCTGTATGCATTGCGTGTAATTAAAGCAGGCGCTTCCGGCTACCTTACAAAGTCTAGTGCTCCGGAAGAGCTTTTTAGAGCAATTAAAAAAATTTCTTCGGGCGGCAGATATATTACCGAATCGCTGGGCGAGCGACTGGCAGAAGAGCTTGAACACAAATCCCCCGATCTTCCGCATGAAGCCTTGTCCGACCGCGAATACGAGATTATGTGCATGATTGCCGCAGGAAAAAGCACCGATGAAATTGCCGCCGTGCTTTATATAAGCGCCAGTACGGTAAGAACCTATAGAGCAAGAATCTTAGAAAAAATGAACATGGCCGATAATTCCCAACTTATTTTATATTGCATTAAAAATAAGCTTGTAGAATAAAGATAGGAAACATTACATAGCCTCAGCCAATCCTTTTCCCTTATTAACCGCTACAAAAAAATCATTAAAATGATTACGTACTTATCATCATTATTCCTACCGGTAATATTCTGTTTAATGCTTAAGTTAACCCCCAAAAATAATTACCCGACGTTTTGATCAATATAAAAAAATATAATAAAATGACAGATACCGGAAGCAGAGAAGAAAAGGATGTAATTAAAATATTATTGGTGGACGATATTGAAATAATAAGGGAGAGAATAAAGACATTACTAAAGCAGATACCGGCAACGCTTAGTTTAATAGAAGCCGGGGATGCAAACGAGGCTGTTCTGCAATTGATAAGCGTAAAGCCCGACGCGGTAATACTAGATATACGAATGCCCGGCAGAAACGGGCTGGAACTGCTTAAAGAAATAAAGAAAGTCTGTCCGTCAGCAAGGACAATAATTCTAACAAATTACCCGTACCCGCAGTACCGTAAAAAATGCTTCGAGCTGGGCGCCGACTATTTCCTGTCAAAGTCAACCGAGTTCGAAAACCTGCTGTCAATCATTATGCAAATCCATATAGACTCTTTGAACATTAGGGAAGATAAAAATGAATGCTGAATTTATAAAACCAAGTACTTCGTATAAGCGTAAAATGTATGCTGCGCTGTTTACTATTTTTTTAATAGCCCTTACCGGCGGAACGGTTTTCCAGCTTATTAAAATCTCATTGTTCCCTTCAATCGATCTGAGGATTTCAAATATGATAACCGTTGTATTCGGTACCCTTGTATCCGTAATTGTTAGAGATTATCCTTTAACAATAAAAAGCAAAGCCGGCCGCTTAACAGATGTTTTGTTTAATATGTCTGTTTATAAGAATGAAGCCGGAGAAGTTGGGAAGGGTGCTGTATTTAGCTTTACATTACCTTGGTAGTATCTAAAGTTTTATGAAGAAAAGGGATATGAAATGAAAATACGAAAAGAGAGGATGGATTAAAATTTTATAGTGTCCCTAAAGGGACTCTGGTGTATCTTCCGGGAATAATCTATAAATATATTGTCCCTTGCGGGACAAAGAATTAAATAAATATGGAAACAAAAATATTGAGTAGAGGGGCAGAAAAGTTCTGATAATAAAAAATATTCTAACTTCTTATTTAATAAGATGGTAAACATTAATTAACTCATGTTACGCAAAATTATAAAGCTTGAGTGTCATACCCGCGAAAGCGGGTATCCAAGATGCGAAAATATGATAAAAAATGGATTCCCACTTTCGTGGGAATGACAATGCGGACATCAAAATATATTCCTGCGTAACATGAGTAATTAAATAAAAAATTTTTAACAATGCCATTACCTTAAACAGGAGAATTTATGAAAACCGATTTGAATATCTTATTGATTGAGGATTCCGAGACCGATGCATTTTTAATAATGCGCGAGCTGAGTAAAATAGGAAAAGAATCATTATTCGAGCGCGTTGATAATGCTGTTGATCTTAATAAAGCACTTGAAAAAAAGGAATGGGATTTAATTATTTCAGATTATTCAATGCCCGGCTTCGACGGAATTACTGCGGCAAAAATGATAAGAGAAAAAGATGTAGACTTACCAGTAATAATTGTCTCCGGCACCATTGGCGAGGACGTAGCGGTAGAAGCTATGAAATACGGCGCTACTGATTATATAATGAAAAATAATTTAAGAAGATTGAACACTGCAGTAATACGCGAGCTTAGAGATTATGAGGTTAAAAAAGAAGCTAAACTGGCAAAGAAAAAGCTTAGAGAAAGCGAAGAGATGTATAAAACGCTTGTTGAAACTTCCCCGGATGCGGTTTTATTAATTATGCCGGGCGGTAAAATAGTATATGCAAATTATCAAGCCGTCTTGTTAACAGCTTATCCTAGCCTTAATGATATTGTTGGAAGAAATATCTCCGACTTCATTTTACCGGAAGATATACCGGTAGCGTTTAATAATATTAAAAGAGTAGTTGAGTATCAAAAACTAGAGAATAAGGAGTATAGGATTCAACAAAAAACAGGAAATATAAAATATGTTGAAGTTAATGTTTCGTTATTAACAGATGGAAATAGCGAGCCATCGAAGGTTCTAATAATTGCCAGAGATATTACCGAGAGAAGAGCCTCCGAAGACGCATTAAAATTATTTAGAACGCTAATTGAACAATCCAACGATACTATAGAAGTTATTGAGCCGAGAACACTTCAATTTTTGGATATGAATGCAAAATCATATCAAACGCTTGGCTACACTCGCGAAGAAATGCTTTCTTTAACGGTAGGAGATATAGACCCGCAGCTAAGTTCCCCTGAATTAAAAGAGGTTGGAGAGGAATTACAAAAAAAGGGATATGCAATTTTTGAAAGTATTCATAAAAAGAAAGACGGTACTACGTTTCCGGTTGAAGTAAATATAAGGCTGGTACATGTTGAAGACGATTACGTAGTTGCGATATCCAGAGACATAACCGAACGAAAGCAGGCTGAAGATAAAATAAAAAAATTAAACAGGGTATATGCAGTTATAAGCGGAATTAATAAATCTATTTTAAGATCGAAACGACGTGAGGAATTATTTAACGAAGCGTGTAGAATAGGGACAGAAATAGGAAATTATACCTTGGTTTGGATTGGCATAATTGACAGAGACTTAAAACAGGTAAAGCCTGTTGCCTGCAACGGTCCGGCAGTAAGATATCTTGAAGGAATAAATAGTTCGATTGATGCCGTGCCGGAAGGCATAGGGCTTACAGGGAGGGCGGTTAGAGAAGGTAGATATGTTATAAATAATGAAATTTCGTGCGATGAAAAAATGGAGCCTTGGATTTCAAAAATTAAACAGTTTAATCTTCTTTCCGGTGCAAGTTTCCCCTTGCGTAATAACGGCGAAATAATAGGTGCAATAACTTTTTATTCGACCGAAAGCTCTGTGTTTGATGAAAGCGAAGTTAACTTGCTTAATGAGTTATCTTCGGATTTATCTTATGCAATCAGCTTTATGCACCAGGAACAGCTCAAGCTGCAGGCAGAAGAGGCATTAAAAGAAAAAGAGAGACATTTAAGACAGATATTGGAAAATGTGGACGCTGTATTTTATATGCTTTCCCCAAATACCGGAGAAGCTATATACATAAATTCGGCCTACGAAAGAATCTGGGAAAGGTCTCTGGCTAAAGTCTTGAAAAATCCCAACGAATGGCGGGAAGCAGTTCATCCTGCTGATCGTAAATTAGCTGAAGAATTATTTAATCAGCAGAGCGGTGAAACAGAATATAGGATTGTACTTCCAAACGGAGATGTTAAATGGATATGGGACAGAATGTTCCCAGTATATGATGATAAAGATAATATAATTTACGTTTGCGGCATGGCCGCAGATATTACGGAAAGGAAAGTAACAGTTGAAAAAATTAAATTCCTGGCTCATGCATTAGAAAGCATTAATGAATGTATTACAATTACAGATCTGGCAGACAATTTAAAATTTGTCAATTCGGCATTCTGCAGAACCTATAAATATTCGTACGATGAATTAATAGGGAAAAATATAAGCATTATCCGGTCAAGCAATAACCCTGTAGAAATAATTAGCGACATTATGCCTAAAACTTTGGAAGGCGGTTGGACCGGCGAACTTATAAACAAAAGAAAAAGCGGGGAGGAGTTTCCAGTACATTTATCCACCTCTTTAGTTTGTGATGAAAAGGAGAATATTATTGGCCTGCTAGGAGTTTCTACAGATATAACTGAGCGTAAAAAAGTTGAAGAAAAGATTATTTATTCCGAACTTCAGTTTCGTTCCGTTTGGGAAAATTCTGCAGACGGCATGCGTCTTACTAATGAAGACGGAATTATAATCTTAGTAAACAATGTTTTTAGTAAACAAGTTGGTCTTATAAAAGAAGAGCTGGAAGGAAATCCAATTAGTATTATTTATGAAGGGAATAAGCATAATCACATAGTCAGTCAACATAAAAAAAGATTCCAGAGCCGTTCTGTTGAAACGCATATTGAAAAAAAAATGCGTCTATGGAACGGAAAGGAAGTCTGGTTTGAAATAACTAATTCTTTTTTAGAGTTTAAAGCTGCGCCTACGTTATTGCTGGGAATATTTAGAGATATTACTGAGCGAAAGAAGATTGAGGAGAAAATTATGGATTCGGAAATACAATTCCGCTCTGTATGGGAAAATTCATTTGATGGTATGCGGCTGTGTAATGAAAACGGCAAAATAATAAAAGTAAACGAAGCGTTCTGCAATATGATGAAAAAGAAAAAGGAAGAAATAGAAGGCGAACCTTATGATTGTATTTACTTAGATAGAGAAGAAATGCATTTAGAAAAATTCAAGCATAATTTCGCAACACGTTCTGTTGGCTCCAAACTTGAAACCGAAATTAACTTATGGAATAACTCAAATATTTGGGTAGAGCTATCTAATTCATTTATAGATATTAAAGACAATCCGCCAATGTTGTTAAGTATATTTAGAGATATAACCAAAAGGAAGGATTATGAATCCGGCCTATTAAATGCTAAGAACAAGGCTGAAGAGATGAACCGCATGAAAACCAACTTCCTTAACAATATGAGCCATGAAATGCGGACACCGCTGGTAGCTATCCTCGGCTACTCACAGTTTTTATTAAGCGAAATTAAAAACCCCGACCTGAGGGATATGTTAAACGGGATTACCAGCGGCGGACAAAGACTTCTTGAAACAATAAATTCTATTCTGGATCTGTCGAGAATAGAAACTAAAAAGCTCGATTTAAATTTTGCCGAGATAGATTTGTATAAGGCAACATGTGAAGTGATAGAGGGGATGAATGAGCTGGCAGAGAAAAAAAATCTATACTTAAAATTAGCAAAGAACGCAGGTAACGTAATTTGCCTGCTGGATTCCAAAGCATTTGCTAAGATTGTAGAAAATCTTGTAGGAAACGCGATTAAATATACTAAAAGCGGAGGAGTAGCTGTTGAGATAGACCGGGAAATTTCGAAGAAAGGAAACACAGCCGTACTCCGGGTAATCGATACGGGCATAGGCATTCCAAAGGAAAGCGTGAAAATAATTTTCGATGAATTCAGACAGGTAAGCGAAGGATTAAGCCGCAGGTTCGAAGGAAGCGGCATTGGTTTAACTATAACAAAAAAGTACGTTGAGCTTATGGGCGGAACAATAACAGTTGAAAGCCAACTTGATAAGGGATCTAAATTTACTGTTGCGTTTAATGAAATTACCCCGGCACCGAAAAAGCGTAAAGACAAAATGAAGAATGACGAGACCGAACCTCTAACACGGAATGAAAGACATACCGGTATTTTATCAAAGCGAAATAAAATCCTGGTAGTTGAAGACGATATTTATTCCAGAGATGTAGTAAGGCTTTGCTTAAAAGACTTATACGAAATTGACTTTGCTGAGAAAGGCGAAAAGGCAGTGCAAATGACGGAAAACAAAGCCTATGATGCAATCTTAATGGATATAAATCTGGGCATTGGGATGAGCGGGATAGAAGCTGCCAAACAAATAAGAAAAATTAAAGGATACAAGGATATACCGATAATTGCCGTTACGGCTTATGCAATGGAAGGGGACAGGGAAAAATTTTTAAGCAACGGGTGCTCTCATTATTTATCAAAGCCGTACAATAAAAAGGCTATGGTAAAATTATTGAATGAAGCGCTGCCTGCGGTATAAACGTATTGCATTATTTAAATATGAAGATATCAACAAAATTATTACTAGCCAATATAATTTACACCCTGCTTGTCGTATTACTATGTGCCGGTACGATAGTTACTTTCACTTTGTTAAATCAATCGATAAAAGTAACTGCCCTAGGCTATGTTAAAACGGTAAAGACACTTGAGGAACTAAAATACAGCGGGTTAAGAATAGTCTCATCAACCGTGAAATTTGTATTGCTTATAAACGAGGAAACCGGAGGAGCGGAGTCTGAAAATCAAAAGAAGATTGAACAGAAACTAGTTGACGAAGGGATAAAAAGATGTTATGTACAGATGGGTAAATACTATAGTTTAATTAAGGAGTATTTTCCGCAAGACAGCAGCCGTTATGCAAAAGTTAAAGCGGATCTTTTCCGACTAATAAATTCAAGCAGAGAGATTATTGAAGCTAAAAAGGCAGAGGCGGGTAAATCCGAAATAATAAGTAAAAAAGAAATCTTTGAAAGATATGAAAGCGAATTCCTAACATCGGTTGAGAATGCGCTGCTTAAAAAAGAACTTGAGCTTAAAGAAAATCAGGCAGGTATAGAAGAATCGTTAAGGAAAAGCAGGAACATAATTATTTACGCTGTGTTTCTGTCTTTTATAGTTATTTCCCTTATACACTTCCTTTTAATGAAGTCAATTTCCGCTCCGATAAAAAAATTAAAGAATGCAACTTTAAAGATAAGGGAGGGGATTTATGATTCGAGTATCGAAGCGGGCTCAAATGATGAGATAGGCGAACTCTCACGCTCATTCAATCTGATGGCCGGAAAGATGAGAGAAACGTTTGAAAATTTGAGTATAGAGATTAAAGAGCGTTTACTTGCAGAAGAGAAATTAAAAAAATCGGAAATAAAGTTCCGCAGAATTGTTGAAGGCACCAAAGCCATCCTATTTAGTACAAATAGCCGGGGCAGGTTTACTTACCTTAACGATGCGGCATGCAGTATGCTGGGGATGAGTGCGGAGGATTTAATCGGGAAATTTTATTTAAGATTTGTATATCCGGAAAACCGGGCTTCAATTCATACGCTGTTAAAAGAGCAGCTTGTTAATCCTACACCGAATGTCAGCCTGGATGTTCATATCATATCAAACACTGGGAATGAATGCTGGCTGAATTTAATGATAAACCCGATTTATGAAAAAGGGAATGTTGTGGGGTTAAGCAGTGTAGCGCTGGATATTACCGAAAGAAAAAGGATGGAGGTGATATTAAAGAAGAATGCCGACCGGCTAAGAATGCTGAATGATATAGGAAGTAAAATTGCCGGTACACTGGAGCTTAATATGATAATGGACAGTGCAGTTAAACTGGTGCATCAGAATTTTAGGTACAACCACGTCTCGCTTTTAACATACGAAAGCAACGGCGATTATGTGATACTAAAGGCTATTGCAGGCGCATTTGTAAACATGTTCCGGCGCGATGTAAAAATATACCTGGAAAAAGGTATGATTATTTGGGCGGCCCAAACGGGCAATATTGCAGTTGCAAACGACGTAAGCTTAGACCCCCATTATGTTAATGTTTATCCCGATATGATCAACACTCGTTCGGAACTATGCGTCCCGCTTAAGATAGGTATAAGAGTATTCGGCATCTTAGATATACAGTCCCCGGAATTAAACGCATTCTCGGAAGACGATATAAATGTGCTTGTCACTCTTGCAGATCAAATTGCGCTAGCTATAAATAATTCTCTGTTGTACGAGGCTGCCCAGCAAGAAATATTTAAGAGGAAAAAAGCCGAAGAGAAATTGAAGCAGATTATTACCAGCAAGGATAAATTATTTTCGGTTGTTGCACACGATTTAAAAAGCCCGTTCCTCGGACTGCTGGGATATTCGGATTATCTGTACGATGAGTTTGACAATTTGGGTATAGATGAAATTAAGGAATATACCGGCAAGTGCAGGCTGATTGTAAAAAACCTTTACCGGCTGATTGAAAATTTATTAGAATGGGTAAGGTTACAGACAGGCAGATCGCCTTTCAATCCAAAAGAGATTCTGCTGGTCAACAGCATAAAGTTTGTATCGGATTTATTGTTTGAGAATGCGAACAGTAAAAAAATCAAAATACTCAACAACATAAATCCTGCACTGGTTGTTAAAGCGGATGAAAAAATGTTAAATTCAATTCTAGAAAACTTAATTTCTAACAGTATAAAGTTTACTAATCCGGGCGGAGAGGTTATCTTATCTTCAAAGGAAAGTAACGGCATGGCCGAAATTAAAGTCTCCGACAACGGAATAGGTATGAGTAGAAAGATTAGAGAACAGCTTTTTGATGTTAGCCTAACCCAAACTTCGGAAGGTACTTCCGGCGAAAAGGGAACGGGCTTGGGCTTGTTAATCTGTAAGGAAATGGCGGAAAGGCAATCCGGCAAAATTTGGGTAGAAAGCGAGGAGGGAAAAGGGAGCGCATTTACATTCACAATTCCGCTGGCAGTTTAAATTTTTGGCTTATTCTAAGTTTCTTAGTAAATTCATATCGGTAATTCATTAAGATACTATAAAAAATTATATTTCTTCTTCGATAATATTATAATTAAGCGGGGATATTAACTACTTATTGAGTTTTACGATTAAGTTGACTGACGTATATAAAAAGTATGCGGATGGTTTCAAAAGAAGTAATGTGCTGTATTTTGTAAAGATATATTTCCTTTTATAAATGATTAGAAGAATAAATTTCCCTAGGATATTTGCGCTTGCCGTATACACAATAATTTTTAACGTACTTTTACATGGTCAGAGCTTCTCAGTTAAGCATTATTCCATAAAAGACGGAATACCCGGCCCAGCAGTACTCGATGCGGTTCAAGACAGCTCTGGTATAATGTGGTTCGCTTCAAGGAAAAGTGTTTTTAGTTACGACGGATACGAATGGAAGACGTTTAATCCCGGTGACGGAATCCCTCAAACTCTTTATATAAAATTAAAACTAGACTCAAAAGGCATCATCTGGGCTTTGCCTGGTGCTGCCAATAAAAATATTGTTTATTACGACGGCTATCGATGGCACAGCCTTCCCGTAGTTGAATCGGTGAATGCAATTCAAAATGTTTCGTTCGATGTTTTTTATGAAAACAATTCCCCGGTTATTGCAGTAGGAACTTACGGAGGAGGGCTGTTCCTTTATAGAAATAAAAAGTGGGAAATTGTAAACAAAGACGCCGGGCTGCCAAGCAACAGGGTTAACCAGGTAAAAAAAATCGGCAGCAAGCTTTATATTATGACTATGAAGGGTATTGCCGTTTTAGGGGATTTAAAGTATGTTAAACCGATTTTAAATATCCGGGAGCTGCCGGGCAAAAAAATATTCTCCGCCTATTTCGGCGGTAAGGACGGCGATAATGCAAGCGATTCATTGTTCTGGCTTATGGGCGAAAACTGGATAGGCTACGTACAAAACAAAAAATTTTATCTCCTTTCTAGTAAACTTAATCTGCCTTTTATAAGATCGGGCAGCGATACTTATTTTCTTACGGGCGGATTCCGGGATATAATCTTTTTCGGTAACGGCAGTGCTCTTCTTTATCTTAATAAAGATACCGGGGAGATAAAATCTTTCAACCAAAAATCGGAACAATTTAGCGGAGGGGCAACATCAGTTTTTGTTGACAGGGAAAAAGACGTTTGGATTACTACCATGCGCGGAATAGATAAGGTTAAAGCCTCGCCGTTTGTAAACTATAATAAAAATTCCGGACTGTTAGAGGACGAGGTAACGGCCATCGATTGGTTTAACGACGGGACTATGGTGCTGGGCCATAACGACGGATTTTCAATTGGAAACGGAAACAGTTTCTATAAGCTAAAATTCCCCGCTTACTCCGTGGGCTTTTCTCCCATAACTCGCATACTCGATGTAGCAAAGGATAAAAACGGGAACATTTGGTTTGCAGCCGCACAAAGAGGACTCGGTAAATTAACTCCTCAAAGAAAAATTGTCTGGATTGTTAAGCCGAGCGTAATTTCATACTACTCAGTTGCAATTGATAAAAACAACAGGATATGGGTTGCCAGCGATAACGGCTTATCATTTATACGGGACGATAAATTGATACCGTTCAAGTCAATTGATCTTACCGGCTACACAATGAGAAAGATTGCGGTTTTAAAAGATTCAGCACTTGCAATTTGCACCAGCAACGGCGGGCTTGTTTTGTGGAAGGACAAAAATGCCCGAATCTTCAAATCGGATAATTCCGAAGGTAATAGCGTCTACTCCGTTTTTGAAGACGAAAAAGGAAGAATATTTGCAGGATGCTTCAACGGGTTGTACATAGTAAGAGGCAACGAATTAATTAAATACCTGGATAAGGATTTCAGTATAAGCAGGCCTGTTTATTTCATAAATGAAAGGAAGGGCATATACTGGTTTGGCTTGGATAACGGAGTAATAAAATATTCTGCCAAAGGATACCATACTTATACGTATATAGATGGCCTTGCGGGCTATGAGACCAACAGAGCCGCCGGAAAGTTCGACAGCAAAGGAAGATTCTGGATTGGAATGGACAACGGCCTTTCATGCTATATCTCAAGCTATAATTCTTACAATAATATTAAGCCGCTTGCAAAGATACTTTTTCTAACCGATTCATTCGGGAAACACTACAGCTTAAATAAAAAGCTGAACCTGAATTATGACCGGAACTCGGTTATTATAAACTATATCGGAATTTCCTTCTTAGACGATGGGAAAATAAATTATAAGGTAACTATTAAAAATTTATCCGGCGACTGGAGCGATAGTTATTATACGCTAGATAGGAACGCAAGGTTCTCAAATCTTAAGCCTGGCAGCTATATTTTTTCATTAAGCGCAGAAAATGTTAACGGCGTATGGAGCAGCACTATTTACAGCGCTGTTTTCAAAATTGAAAACCCTTTCTATAGAACGTGGTGGTTTATCTTTCTTAATCTTATTGTCATCGGTCTTATTTTTTATTCTATACAGACATACTTCTCTCAAAGAAAATATTCTGCCAACCTGGAAAAAGAAGTTAAGCTGCGTACAGTTTCACTAGCCAGAAGCGAGAAAAAATACAAGATGCTTCTGGAAACAGCAGGCGATGCCATTATTATATCCGATGCTGCCGGTGGAAAAATTATAGATGTAAACTTAAGAACAATTGTGCTAACCGGAATACCGCACGATAAAATAATAGGCAGCAGCTTGTTCGATCTCCTTAAACCGGGAACCGGCGAAAGATATAACACACTTAGGGAAAATCAATCGCTCTCTATAGAGACAACTATAAAAAATAAAGACGGCAAAGAAATACCGGTGGAGTTAAGTGCCAGCACTATTGAGTTTGAAGGCGAGGTAATAATACAAAGCATTATACGGGATATTACCGAGCGGAAAAATTTTGAAGCTGAGCTGATTAAGGCTAAAGATAAAGCCGAGGAAAGCAGCCGTGTTAAATCTTTCTTCCTTGCGCAAATGAGCCATGAGCTTAGAACACCCATGGTAGGCATATTGGGCTATGCTTCCCTGCTGGCAGAAAGGCTCGAGGACGAAGAACTGAAAAACTTTTCCGAGAGCATGATTAGGAGCGGAAGAAGGTTAATGGAAACGTTGAATTCAATCCTGGACCTGTCGAAAATAGAATCGGAAAATCTTGAATTGCAGCCTGAGGTTTTCTATTTGGACAAAGCTGCTGAGACATCGGTAAATCTCTTCAGTAAGGCAGCAGCCGAAAAACAATTGTTTTTAAAACTTGATGTTAAAGAAAATAATTTGCCGGTTGAATTGGACTTAAAGCTTTTTGAACAAATTCTTAATAACCTGGTAAACAACGCAGTTAAGTACACTAAACGCGGCGGCATTACCGTAGAGATTGACAAGGAAACAATCGATAACAAAGCCTGTGGAGTGGTTAGAGTTATCGATACCGGTATCGGTATTCCGGAAGAAAGCAAGAAGATAATTTTTGAACCGTTCCGGCAGGTAAGCGAAGGCATAAGCAGACAGTTTGAAGGCACAGGCCTGGGCTTAACTATTACCAAGAAATACGTCGATGCGATGTCGGGAAGAATTTCACTTGAAAGTAAAATAGATGAGGGCTCCGTTTTTACTGTAAAATTTCCTTTAAAAATTGTAAATTTTATTAGTTGAGAGGATAATATGAAATCTGAATTGGAAAATAGCCATATATTGCAGAAAGCCGACAGCCTTATTTGCAGGCTGCTGTTGGTGGAAGATGATCCGGTTGCGCAGGATGTTACAAAATTGTTTTTAAAAAACACTTGCGAAGTTGAAATTGCTAAAGACGGATATGAAGCGTTACAAAAGGTAAACAGCTCTCGTTATGATGCTATTTTAATGGATATAAATCTCGGCTCAGGTATGAACGGTATAGAGTCGGTGAAAAAAATCCGGGAGGTAGCAGGCTATGAGACAACTCCTATTGTTGCGCTAACTGCTTACGCAATGAAAGGCGATAAGGAAAATTTTCTGGCCGCAGGCTGCACTCACTATCTTTCGAAGCCGTTCGATAAAAAATCATTGATCGAATTAATTAAGCAAATATTTTTTGGAGATGATTTGCAGGAATTTGTATAAGCAGTAAAATACTTTTAGGTATTGTTTATTCGGGGTAATTAAGCGAGGGCATTGCATGAAGATTAGTACCAGAATTATTGTTTTGGTTACCGGTATATATATTATTGCTTCTGTTATCGTAATTTTTTTTGTTAACTACACTATGAGGCAGCAAGCGATAAACGATGCGGGTAAAAAGGCACAGATTTTACTGAATCATAATCTGGCTTTGCATACTTATTTTTCGCACAATCTCAAACCAAACCTATTCAAGGCAACCGGGGATTTTATTTCGCCCGATTATTTTGATCCCGTGTGGATGTCTTCCACCTATGCAGTAAGACAGATAGACGGATATTCAAAGCTCCTTTCATCGGAAGATTATTACTATAAAGAATGTGCTGTAAATGCTCGTACAAATGAAAATGAAGCGGACTGGTACGAGAGATTGTTTATCGATCAATTGAATAAAGATTCTTTGTTGATTGAAAAATCGGATATAAGAGCCTTTAACAATAAACTGTTTTTTGTTTCAATGAGGCGGGGTGAAGTACTTGAAAAAAGCTGCATTCGCTGCCACAGCGATCCGTCATACTCACCCTGGGGCTTGCTGGAACAATACGGCAGCAATAAAGGCTTTAACAGGAATTTAGGCGACGTAGTTTTGGCAGTCTCAATAAGAATTCCGCTGGAGACGGCTTATGCCAACGCCGATAGATTTTCTATTTCCCTTTCCGGTATACTTCTATTTGTTCTCCTATGCCTGTCGTTCATATATATCTGGTTAAACAAAAGGCTGTTGTTTACACCAATTGAAGCGATCCGCTCCAAGGCGGATGAAATTTCTACTGATGTAACAAAAGTAGGCGAAAGAATCCCTTTAAGTTTTGGCAGGGAATTAAACCAGCTGGCTAAGGCATTTAATGAAATGTCCTTAAGCCTGCGCAGGAACAGCGAAGAGCTTGATGAAAGAGTGAGAGAGAGAACCAGGGAGCTGATTGAGCTTAATGCAAGCAAAGATAAATTGATTTTATTAATCGCGCACGACTTACGAAGCCCGTTCCAGCCGATGCTGGGAGCGGCGGAATTATTGTCCGAAAATATTGAGGGCCTAAGCCAGGAAGAATTACAGAAAATAGGAAAAGAGTTATACTGTATGCTTCACAATCAATATCAGCTTCTGGATAATCTTCTTAAGTGGGCTATGTTTCAGACGGGAAGAATTAAAATCGTTCCGCAGCCGCTTGATATAAGAGAAGTTGCAGACAATGCAATTGGACTGCTTAGCAAAAATGCGATTAATAAAGGAATAATGCTTGTTAATAAAATTGATACGGGTATTAATGTTATAGCCGATGAGCAGATGCTGTCTTCCATATTTCAAAACTTAATTTCGAATGCGATAAAATTTTCTTTCTCGGGCAGTTCGGTCATCATCGATATAAAAGAAGATTCGGAATTCGTCGAGGTCTCTGTCTCCGATGAAGGGATAGGGATGACTCCGGAAGATATACATAGTGTTTTTCAAATTGGGAAAAAATTTACTACCAACGGTACTGCTGATGAAAAAGGTACCGGACTAGGACTTCTTTTATGCAAGGAGTTTGTGGAAAAGCTCGGAGGCGAGTTAAACATTAAAAGCAAGCCCGGGGCCGGCAGTCGTTTCAGTTTAACGCTTAAAAAAGAACCGGCCTAAGCCGGGTTTTGCCGGCGCTTATTAATTATTCAGCCCTTGCTTAAGACCTTTATTTTTCCTCAGTCTTTGCCTAATTTTACACATCAAAAATTTTGATTTTGAGAGCTTAATAATTTCGCAATCTTTCATCAAATAAGAATTAGGAGAAATTAAATGACAACTATCGTAGATGTGTTAGGAAGAGAAATATTGGACTCAAGGGGCAATCCCACGCTTGAGGTTGAAGTGTTATTGGAAAGCGGTATAATTGGAAGGGCGGCTGTTCCCAGCGGCGCTTCCACTGGAGAAAACGAAGCCGTTGAATTGAGGGACGGAGATAAATCAAGGTATAACGGCAAAGGCGTTTTAAAAGCTGTTGAAAACGTTAACGATAAAATTGCCGACGAGCTTATCGACTTTGATGCGGTTGATCAAATTGCTATCGACCAGCTGCTTATATCTTTGGACGGCACTCCGAATAAAGCGGTGCTAGGTGCAAATGCGGTTCTGGGAGTTTCCTTAGCCTGCGCAAAAGCCGCAGCCGAAACTCTAGGGCTGCCGCTGTACCGTTATATAGGCGGCACAAACGCGCGTACATTACCCGTACCTATGATGAACATATTAAACGGCGGTAAGCATGCGGATAACAACGTCGACTTCCAGGAATTTATGATTATGCCTGCCGGCGCTCCGAGCTTTAGAGAGGCATTAAGAATGGGCGCGGAAACCTTTCATGCTTTAAAGTCGGTGCTTGGCAAAAAAGGATACAACACGGCCGTAGGAGACGAAGGCGGCTTTGCGCCTAACTTAAAATCCAACGAAGAGGCTATCGAAGTTATTCTTGAAGCAATTGAGAAAGCCGGGTATAAAGTTGGAAGCGATATCTATATAGCCCTTGATCCGGCTTCAAGCGAAATGTGGGATAACGAAAAGAAAGCTTACCAATTTTTTAAATCAAATAAGTCTTACCTCTCGCCTGAAAAAATGGTTGATTACTGGGTTAACTGGATTAACAAGTACCCGATCATTTCTCTGGAGGATGGGATGTCCGAGTTCGACTGGGACGGCTGGAAACTACTGACCGATAAAGTCGGAGATAAAATCCAGCTTGTCGGCGACGACCTTTTCGTAACGAATACTGAATTCCTTGCCAAAGGCATCGACCTGGGTGTAGCTAATTCGATTCTTATTAAGGTTAATCAGATTGGAACTTTAACCGAAACATTGGAAGCAATTGAAATGGCCAAGAAAGCCGGCTATACTAATGTTATAAGCCACCGCTCTGGTGAAACCGAAGATACTACAATTGCAGACATTGCTGTAGCTACTAATGCCGGCCAGATTAAAACAGGCTCGGCATCCAGAACAGACAGGATTGCCAAGTACAACCAACTTTTAAGAATCGAAGAAGAACTGGATACCACTGCATTGTTCCTAGGTCTCTCGGCCATTAATTACAATGCATAAATAGTTTACGTAAAAACAAAAACAATTATTCACAAATAAGTCCGGCTCTCACAAGGAGCCGGATTTAAATTAAAATATGCCGAATAACTACCTTCAAACATGCAACAATTTAATCAAGAAAAATAAAATCGAGACGATCGACCTGAAGTGCATCGATCTGACCGGCAGGCTTCACCATATATCGCTTCCGGTTTTTCCGGGAATTTTGGATAAGCTTCTTAAGAACGGTGTCGGCTTCGACGGCTCTAGCTACGGGTTTAGAAAAGTTGAGAACAGCGATATGATTTTGATGCCCGATTTAAGCACTGCCGTCGTAGATCCTTTCAGAGAGTCTCCAACTTTAAGCTTTTATTCTCATATTATTTTAACCGACGGCAAGCGCTCGCCTTTCTCCCAGGACGTCGGGTATCTTGCAAAAAAAGCAGAGACTTTATTAAAGCGGTCCACCGGAGCCGACAAATCGTGGTGGGGCCCCGAGTTTGAATTCTATATCTTTTCCAATGTAGAGTACGATACGCGCACTTCTACTTCTTTTTATAAAGTTGAGCACGCCGAGGAGTTTTATAAAAAGGCTTACCACGCAGCAAACCCGTTCGATATATATGACGACTTTAGGGACGAAGCCTGCAAGCTGTTAAAACTGTTCGGCATCAATGTAAAATATCATCACCACGAAACAGGGGAAAGAGGCCAGCAGGAAATAGAGACTTACTTTACAGACCTGCTTACAACTGCGGACAATATTGTCTCAACTAAATATGCGCTGTTTAACTTTGCACGGGAAAAAAATCTGTTCATTACATTTATGCCAAAGCCGATGTACCAGCAAGCCGGCAACGGTATGCATCTGCATCTTTACTTAACTAAAAACGGCAGGAATGTTTTTTACAAGAAAGGCGAGTACGGGAATATTAATGAGCTGGGAAGATATTTTATAGGCGGCATGCTTAAACACGGCCCGGCGCTTTCTGCATTTACAAACCCTAGTACAAATTCCTACAAAAGGCTAGTCCCCGGTTTTGAAGCCCCCGTAGCTTTAACGTACGGCAGCGGCAACCGCGCTTCGGCTATTAGAATACCGAACTACGTAACCAACCCGCAGGAAACAAGATTCGAATACCGCCCGCCAGACGCAACAGCTAATCCTTATTTGTGTTTGGTAGCTATCCTGCTTGCCGGGATAGACGGTGTTGTAAACAAGATCGATCCGATAAAAGAAGGCTACGGGCCTTACGATAAAAATTTTCTTGAAAGCGAGCCGGATGCAAATATAAATTTTCTGCCGAGGAATCTTGCCGAGGCTCTTGACGCACTGGCCCTTGATAACGCTTTCCTTAGAAGAGGAAATATCTTTTCCGATGAGCTGCTGGAACAGTGGGTGAAAATAAAACAGGAAGAAATAATGTCTATAGGTACAATGCCGCACCCGTTCGAGTATAAAATGTATTTCAATTTATAAGTACATATTTCGAAATAATTAATTCGACGGTTCTTTGTTCTACTTTTTGCGGGACTGCAATTGATAAAAGGGGATAATGCGAAAGTTGTCCGCATTATCCCGTAATCAAAATTACTTAAGAAATAAATTGAAGGAATACATCTCGGCGCGCGTCTTACCGGAAGCTGTGGTACATAGAGGCAAATAACGCCCCAAAGACCAATACCCACAACACTATGCCGATAACAGCCCAGAGCAAGCTGGCTTTTGCCCAATTAGCTTTGCTGGGGTTTGTGCTTGAGCCGAATGCCCAAACAAAGAGCATAATAATATTCACCAGAGGTATTACGCAAATCAGCATTGTAAGCATCCAGTCGCCGAATCTTACCGGCTCGTACTGCTTAACTACAGGTGCATTCAAGTCTTCCATTTTATCTCCTGTTATTTGTGAAATAATTAAGTTGTTAAATGATGACGGAATTTAGAGCATAGATTATATTGCAAACGTGTGTGGTATAAAAATACTTTTATCATATTGTTTATAAGCTGCAGATGAAGCGTAGATCCCTAAACTAACTTCAATGTGATTGTAACTTAAAATTTAATTTAATTTTAGTCAATAATAATATTTAAAAATTAATTCTTAATTTTGGTCGTTTCAAACTTATACTTTACGCAACAAATATTTTTTGCCTATGCCTTATCTCGGAGAGCTCAGCGCTTTACTAACTTCGTTCTGCTGGTCGGGCTCATCGTTTGCTTTTTCCAGTGCAGCCAACAGAATCGGGTCTGTTCAATTAAATATTAATAGGATGCTGCTGGCTGCTGTCTTCCTTTATCTGACAATTTCCTTTGCAGGCATCAAGTACAGCCTTTCTTATTACCAGATAGAATACCTTGTGCTCAGCGGGGCTATAGGACTGGTCTTCGGCGATACTTTTCTATTCAAATCTTACCAGCATATAGGTGCGAGGATAAGTATGCTGTTAATGGCAACCTCTCCGCTTATGAGCGCCCTGCTGGCGTATCTTTTTTTAAATGAAACTCTATCAATATGGGGGATTACAGGTATTGCCGTTACTATAGGAGGAGTTGCCTTAGTAATAATGGAAAAAAGCGAGATACCCTCTTCCGGTTATAAGATTAGCAAAATCGGAATCTTCTACGGGTTAATGGGGGCATTAGGCCAGGCGGTGGGATTAATTTTCGCAAAGTATGCCTTCAACACGGGAGTAATAAACGGCTTTGTTGCAACCTTTATCCGCATTCTCTCTGCCATAATTATTATGCTGCCTATTATTATTTTTGCCCGCCGGTATAAAAATCCGTTTAAATTATTTTTAAATGATGCCAGGGCCTTTACTTCAATGGTAACCGGGACAATATTAGGGCCGTATCTTGGCATTACGCTCAGCTTAATCGCAATAGAAAATGCAAAGGTTGGTATTGCTGCTACTTTAATGTCTACCATGCCTATAACAATGCTGCCGATTTCACGTTACATTTTTAAAGAGATTATAAATTGGCGTGCGATAATAGGCGCAGTATTGGCCGTAGCTGGTGTGGGAATTTTATTTTTAAAATAAGCTGCATAAGGGAAAAATAATTTTCCGCAGGTCCTGTTAAATTGGTTTATGGGAGTAAGAATGCAGGCTGGTCCGGAAGCCTATGGTATTGCCGCTTAAATCTTTGTCACCTCGGGATTTTTCATGTCAAGATATTTTAATGGTTAAACATGTTCCATCTTCCGTCTACCATCTTCCATTGCGGCCTGCCTGCCGGTAGAGCGTGTTGCAGAACTCGAGTGCAGGCAGTCATGGTCCAAACCATGACTGAATTGTGAGTTTTTTATGTCACGGAATGGTCCGTGACATCCCAGTTTTACAGTTCTGCAACAGGCTCGGTAGGCAAGCTTGCCGCGCTATGAATTATCCGTTTTATTTATTTCGGTTATTTCCTTCAGCGTCTGGTTATAAATATTGAATGCTCTATCGTCGAAGCAAACAAAAACAATTTTTTCAAAAGACTCGTCTACATTCAAAAATTCCATAGCCGTGTTCAGCGCGATGCCGCTTGCTCTTTCCAGCGGGAATCCGTACACTCCGGTACTAATAGCCGGGAAGGCGATCGATTTTAATTTGTTCTTTACCGCAAGCCGGATTGAGTTCTTATAGCAGTTTGCCAGCAGTTCATCCTCGTTGTAATTGCCTCCCCTCCAAACAGGGCCAACCGTGTGAATAATATACTTTGCCTTTAATCTAAAGCCGGGTGTAATCTTAGCATGGCCAGTAAGGCAGCCGCCGAGCGTTTTGCAGTACTCCAGAAGCTCCGGTCCGGCGGCACTGTGTATTGCACCGTCAACGCCGCCTCCGCCTAGCAGAGAGGTATTTGCAGCGTTGACGATTGCATCAACTTTTTGCTGGGTAATATCCCCGCGCAATATTCTGATTCGTTCCGACAATTTTTTAATAATTAATTAACAAACTTACTTGTAATATAAAATTATCTTTTAAAAAATTCATTAGTCATTTTGTCCCAATTTGTATCGTCGAATTTTTCGAATTCACCTACATACAGCTCGTCACCGGCGGCTGCAGCCGTGTCTTCATGAGTCGATTTTTTCTTCAGCTCGATAAATTTATCCAGCTCTGCCTGGTAAAAATTAACTGCCGCATTGCCTACGCTCAAATCCTTTAATACCTTGTCAAGGTCTTCGGCGTCTACTATGCAGAACCAGTTTGGTCCGTAAGGTGTAACATTAAGCGGCTCAAGGTTATTTTGAAGCACCGTGTTTATTCTTGTTACCTTTCCGGAGATAGGTGAATTAAAAGTAGCCGCTCTCTTTTTTTGTTTAATTGTGAACAAAGGCTGACCGGCGGATATTGTCATCCCCAGGTTCGGCAGCTCGATAGAATCTATCTTGCCGATTAATTTCCTGGCGAAATCATCAATCCCAATTTTAACCGCGCCGTCCTGTTCCATGCTTGCCCAGCAGTGGCCTTTCGAGATGAACACTCCGCCCGGGATTGCAAACTCATAAGTTCTAAAATGCTTCGACTCGGTTAAGTGAGTGATATGCACCTTCGGCTTTAGCTGCTTCTGAATCCTGTCCGTTCTTCTAATAAGAATTTTCTTGACAAAATCCAGCAGCTCGTCTTCGGTAAAAGGCTTTTGCACGTAATCCATTGCACCGAACTTCATACATTCAACCGCGGTTTCAACGGTTGCAAAGCCCGTAATAATTACAACATCAATATCCGGCCTTAAGTGCTTTACCGATTTTGTAACTTCCACACCGTCCATTACCGGCATTTTAAGATCGGTAAATACAAAGTCGTAATGGTGCATCTGAATTAGGCCCAGGGCTTCTTTTCCGTTCTCAACGGTATCAACGCTGTATCCGTCCAATACAAGAATTTTTCTAAAGCTGTCAAGTATAACAGGCTCGTCGTCTACGCAAAGGATTTTAGCTTTCGGATTTTCAACCTCTACGCGTTTTAAAGATTTTGCCTCACGTGAAAAATCCAGATTAAGGCTTACATTCAAAGCAGCCTCACGGTCTTTCCTCAATTGCTTTTCCTTAATGGATTTTCCGAAATATCTTATTAGAATATCCGCGATGACAAATAATATAACTGCTATAATAAGTAATGGCATTTTAAGTTCTCCTTTAGAATAATTTTACACAGGCATTGCTGCCGATTTTATTTACCTGTTTATTTTTAATAACTCCTTAAGTCAACTCTTTCGATAGCGCATCGGAATTGTGGAGTAGTGGATTAAAAATGTCAGTTCCAATATTCCATTATTTCACAACTCCAATGTTCCAAAGGATTGTTCAATATGAGTTATTATGTGCTTCTACCGTATTACAGCCTGTCGGAACTGCAGGGCGTCAGCTGTTTCAGCTCATATTCGCTGTCCGATGGAATAACCCTGTAGAACCAGCCCTTAAAATACGGATCTTTCTCAACCAAGCTTGTTTCGCTTAAGAGCATCTCATTTTTCTCAATAATCCTTCCGCTTACCGGGCTTAGGACGGAATGATTTAATCCGTCTCTAGTCTTAAGCTGGATGCAAGAATTTCCTTGTATAATCTCGTCATCAATTTTTAATAAATCAATTTCAATTATTGGATCAATCGTCTTTAAGAATAGATCGGTTACGCCGATCAGTATCGATCCCATATTTTCCGGCGATGCCCAGCTAGAATAACCCAGGCGGTAATACTTAGCCGGGCACGGCACATAAATAATGGACGCATCGTTGTTGCCGCTTGAGTATTTGGCAAGCGACTTCTGAATATCCAGGTACCTTAATCCTCTATAGACAGAATTCGTCAGCTCGTCTGCCGTGAACGGCTTGGGTATAAAATCAATTGCGCCGTTATAGAGCGATCTTACAGCGTTCTCAACAGTTGAGAAGCCGGTAGTCATTATTACTGGAGACATGATGTTGTTTTTAACTACCTCATCCAGAAATTGGAACCCGTCGACTTCGGGCATCATTATGTCGCAGATAATTATTTTATAAACGTTCTTTTTTATTTTTAGGATAGCGTCGGCAGCGTTGATGGAAGAATCAACTTTTAGTCCTTCGGCCGCGCATATTTTTGAAACGGCGTCTACGATTACCTGTTCATCGTCAATAACCAGTATGTCGAATTGCTTGTTCATTTTATTTGCTGCATCGGCAGTCTAATTGTAAAAGATGTACCTTTGTCTAATTCGCTTTCAACATTAATTGTGCCGTTATGGTTGTCGATAATTCCCCAAATAACTGCCAGTCCTAGTCCCGTTCCTTTTTGTCCTTTCGTGCTGTAAAATGGTTCAAAAATCTTGGGTAGGTCTTCTTTGGAAATACCGCAGCCTGTATCCGAAATTTTAACTTCTATATAATCCTTTTTTCCGCTCATGTCAACAGCGTCCCATTTCTGCCAGTCGCATCCTCTCTTTGTGCAGCCTTCGAACATGCCGTTTGATGTAACCTCGAAATAAAATACAGGCGAGCCGCACTTGGGGCATTTCTTCCCTTCCTCAATCAAAGAGATGCCGCATTGAGGGCATGCAAACTGCACTTCCTTTTTCTCATCAATTTCAATTCCGTACTGGTGGCGGCATTTGCCGTACATGGGGTCTAGGTTAATAAATCCTTCCTCGCCGTTCGAACGAGCTTTAACCTTTATGGAAGGCATTCCGCCTATCTTAACCTCGTTGTCCATTAGATCGTGCCGCTTTGGGCATACTGCCTTTTTAACGTGGGTTATTCCGTAAGGCGACAGGCTTAACAGGGAAGACGAAACAGTAATTGTACCGCCGTCTTTTCCTATTGCATCCGATGCGTTTACAATCAAGTTGATATACACCTGCTGTATCTGGTTAGCATCTACTGTTATGTCCGGCAGGTTCGGCTCGAGATTTTTAACAAGCTTTATATGGTTTAATGAAAGCTGGTTCTCAACAACGCTTATTGCATTGGCAAGTATTTCATTAATATTTGCCTGGTTCTTTTTCGGCACCGACTGCCTTGCAAAATCCAAAAGGCTTTTTACAATCTCGCGGCTCCTTTTGGTTTCGCGGACAATAACTTTCAAGTCCTCCTGCAGCTCCGGGTTGTCCTGAGTTCGCTTTAAGAGAAAGCTGCTGTAAGTAAGCACACCGGTCAAAGGATTATTTATTTCGTGGGCAACGCCTGCAGCCAGCCTTCCCAGCGAGGCCATTTTATCCGACTGGAATAGCTGCAGCCTGGCTTCGGAAAGTTTCTTTGTCATATTATTGAATGAACGCGCCAGCACGCCCATATCGTCGTTTCGTATGTTCTGTATGGTATAGTTTAAATTGCCGGTACCTACCTGGTTGGTTGCATATAATAGTTCCTTAATAGGTTTGTCTACCCAGCGCTTAACAAAGAAGCCTATGAGCAGGCTTAAAACTATTATTGCGGTAATTGCAAAGATTACAATTTCCATCTCCCCGTTTTTAATTTGCTTGTCTACTTCTTCCAATGAAATTGTAACATCTAGAACGCCGAGCACTGTTTGGCTTTTTGAATGTGCATGGCAGTCAGCCTCGTAACACGACTTCTCGTTGTATATCGGGCTAATTATTCCCATTACTCTGTTAGAGCCTGGCGAGGTTCTGAAAATTCTCGTCCTGTCTTTTATCGGAAGCCTTTCCAGCGGCTTATTGGCGGCGTGGCAGGCATAGCAGCTTTCCTCTTTTTTATCCACCATCTTTCCTATATCTTCTGCATGCGAAGAATAGATTATCGCACCCACTTTGTTCAGAACCCGTACATCGCGTATCCCCGGCTGCTGTCCTATTGTATTTATAATCTTATTTATTCTGTCCCTCTGGTTAAGAAGCATGTCGTATCTTGTGCTATGCTTTACCGTTTCACTCAATTGGTTGGCGCTTCTCTCCACCTCTGCAAGCAGACTGTTGCTGTGGGATTGGATATTGAAATAAGCAAATACTCCAATGGTAATAAGAGCAGTTAAACCCACAGCAACAATTAATTTGAAACCTATTTTCCTAAACATTTCCTTATAGTCCTAAAGCCTAACCGTATCTTTAATTTATAAATAAAATCTAAATAATATTATCCATTCTTAAAAAAAATTATTTTAAAGATTTAATTTTTTTAGACGGTATTTTGCCGACTGTCTTTCCCGGCCTGTCTTTGGGGAAGTTCTTGTCGTCATGACAGCTTGAGCAAACCGGCGGTTTTGAAAAATCTTTATTCTCATGGCAGTTCTCGCACTCCAGCGAAGAGTGGTTTTCATCCAGCTTTAAGCCCGCAGCCGAGTGATCGAATTTTCCCTGAATAAAATTATTATGGCAGCTCGTGCACGCCGGGTCAAGCTTTTCAAATTTTTTAACGCTGCCATGGCATTTTGAACATGATAGGTTTTCATGAAATTTATTCAGCGCCCAGCCTGTAGATGCTTCATGATTAAACGGGCCGGACGGTTTTTCCAAATGACAGGTACTGCACTTGTCATCCTGATGGCATGAGAAGCATGGCTTATGATGCTGCTGCTCGGGCTTATGCATTTTTATAGGCGCGCCGCTCAATGAAGTTACAATCATTGTCGCTTTTCCTTTATCGTGGCATTGGGAACAGTTCTGCTGCTTATGGCAGTCAACGCAGTTAGCACCAAACACTTTTACATGCTCATCATGATAGAAGGTTACGTACTTGCCGCTTTTATATTTCGTCTCGAATATGAGCTTCTTCGGCTCTGCTATTTCAGGGTGTATTTTTCCAGTCATCTTTTTTATTGAAGAACTTATTGCTGCAGATTCGTTTGAGCCTTTCTCTGCATGGCAAGATGTACAATCAATCCTATGGCTCCATTCCCTATGGCAGTTAATACACTGCTGATGATAAGCTGCTTCCAGATCGGGTTTACTTATGTCGTCTCTCTGCCTTTTGGTTTCGTGGCAGTTTATGCACGGCTGTATTGGACCGATAGTATTGAAGTGGTGACATGTCTGGCATCCGCCGGACATCTCGGACATTTGAGCGTGAGTACGGTGCGGAAAAACTACAGGCGCATATCGGTTTGACAGTTCTTTCATTACTTCTACTTCCGGGGACTGCGCGGGTGTCTGGTTTACAGTTGTCATTTCGGCTCTCGGGCAGGCGTTAAGACACGGATCTTTACTTGTAGGAACATTGCATGAATGACACGTCTTGCAGGTTAAGCCTGTTAGCGGATGATTTTTACTTACTTTTGCCTGTCCGAATAACGTAGCATTTATTAAAACAAATAACGAAATAAAAATAATTCTTCTAATCATTTTTGGCTCCCCCTAATTGTAAATTTTGTTTGAATCATATATTGTTTATCTGGCAGACTGATTACCGGGAAATTGATAACAATTAATCTGTAAGCCAAAATTAAAAGAGCAATAAAGCCTATTGTTACGGATAGCTCTCCGACTGAAGGATAATATGCCCCGTATGAATAAGGCGGATGATACGCGATTATAAAATTATTTATCCGGTTTAGCAGCACTCCGAATATTACCAGCGACGATGCTATAAATAGCAGGATCTTTGATTTAAGCACGGTCTCGGACAGGAACATCCTTAGCGGGATAATCGCACCGAATAGGACTTCGATTATAAACATTACACTCTGAACGTTAAATTGAAGTAAGTATACAAACGTACCCCGTATAACTATATCACCTATTTTGAATGCCAGGTAAATTCCCAGTATTGGCGGAACTATTCTTCCAAGTGAAGACAGTACTTCCATTTCCGGTTTTAAACCCAACGACTTTGATGCGATGAGCGATTCGAATATTACCATCGGAAATCCTACCGATATAGCCGATAAAAGAAAAAGCAATGGCAGTATAGGCGTCTGCCAGAGCGGGTGCATTTTAGGGCCGGCAATTATCATTAACGTACCTAATGAAGACTGGTGCAATGTAGAAAGTACCACACCAAGTATGATAAAGAAAAACATTACCTTTGCCAAACCTTTATCCAGTATGCGCAGGAACTTATTTAGAGGCTTATTCAAGAAAGAGAAGAAGCTTTTTAGCCTGACATTCCCGATAAACCTCTCAGTCACTATCGGAAGGAATTCAATATATAGAGTGGTAACGTACATAATTACGCATATGCCTACTTCGAACAAAGCGGAATTCCCGTTCCAAAAAACAAGCGGGTGCCAGATGTAATACCACCTTCCTATATCTACAGAAACACCCAGCGCAACAAATGTATAACCCAGCATTGCGGTTAATAATGCAGGTCTAATTATTGCGTGGTACTTTTCTCTATGCATTACATGGCCGAGTGCGGCTGTTGTAAATCCGCCGGCGGCTAGTGCAACGCCGGCTGCCACGTCAACGCCAATCCAAATTCCCCACGGATACTGGTTATTTAAATTTGTTACCGCACCTATTCCGAATAGGAACCTGCCTGCTAAAAACACCAATCCGTTAAGCGCTATTAACGATAAGACGATTACACCGGGAGTAAAATATTTCTTTTCAACCTGGAGCGGTTTCATTAAGTCTTCCATTTGTTTCCTCCTATTCGGCTTCTTTTCTTTTTTTAGTAATCCACATTATACCGCCCAGGATTGCATAAAAGAAAACCGGCGGAACAAAGTAAGCAAAAATTCCATGCTGTATCGATTCTGAAGTTCCGGGCATCGGCTTATCTCCCGGATTAGGAAAGGCGATCTTGGCAAAGTCCTGGTTAGCAAGATACAGCCACGATGTTCCTCCTGCTTCATTCTCTCCGTAAATATGGTCGATGTATCGGTCGGGATTATGTTTAATTTTATCTCGCGCAATTTTTATCAGCTCCGATCTGGGTCCATAGGTAAGAGTTTCAACCGGACAAATCTCTACACAAGCCGGCAGCTTTCCTATCTTGGTCCTTTCAAAGCAGAAATCGCATTTCATAATTTTAGGATTCAGTGCCTTGTCATATTGAAATGAGGGAACCTGGAAAGGACACGCAACCATGCAGTAACGGCAGCCGATGCATTTATCTGTATCCCAAATTACCGATCCGTTTTCTTCCTTTGACATAGCTCCGACGATGCATGCGGATACACATGAAGGATGGTCGCAATGCATACACTGTACTTTAACATCCGTCGGTATATTTAAATTTTGAGGATTTGAAAATTCGTTAACTACTGTTAAAGCTCCCTCTGAAGGTCTGCGTAATTTTTTAAATGCCGTTCTATCCGAGTAACTTTCTTTAGGTTTTGTCGGAAGTTCGTGGGCAACTTTACACGCCCATTCGCAGTTACGGCATCCTATACACACCGTTGTGTCAACCAGAACTCCCATTCTGTCTTCCGAAAGGATTTCTTTTGGTTTGGCCTTTGTTTTGTTTGTTGAGAGCCCTGCAATAGCGGTACTCAGGATCGCACTTGTTTTTAAGAAGTCTCTTCGATTTTGTTTTTGCATTTTAGAGTCCCCATTAGTTTTCAAATTATAAAGTCTATTAGAAAATTAAATTATTTGCCTTTAGCTATTATTGATAATATAAAACTATGCCAAGAATAGCTTTTTCCAAACCAAATTATTTCCCCATTGCTTAATCTTAAAATTTCTAATTTTAGATTAATTTTTTTCATCAAATTATTTCTAAGTACTTCTTGTTGTTTCTCACTAATGGAAAATAGTGTAAAATTTTTTTGCTGTATATGAGAAATAGTCTATTTATGAATGCTGGTATTTTAAACAAATTAAAATCTATCATGTGCAGTTGGAGCCCTATCTATCGATGCGATATGCTTGTTAACGAATAACAGTTGTTAAAGGGCCAATAATTTGCACCGGCATTAACAATAGTCATATTTTTACTAAATTAAATTAATAGTAAGAATTACATTTCGTTTGTATACGGAATGTTTTAATTAAGATATTTTAAAAAATGGAAAACTTATTTTCTTCTTTTGGAATTAACATTAGCCTTGTTAGAATTAAATCTGAGTGAATTAAACATTTTAGTATATCCAGGAAGCTGATTAACTGCGGATTTATCAATCATCATTTACCTTTTGTACTCAAAGGAGAAAATAAATTTGCGGTTCCGTTGTTGCCGAGAAGAATTGATAGGCTCAAGCATTCTGGCTCGTAGTTTGTATGTAAAATATTTACAAGACTACAAATAAAAGGGGTAGTTACATGAAGGATTTTATATCGTGCTCAAAATATAGTGGTTCTTTCGAAACATATTTTTCTAGGGAACACATATGGATTCGAAAAAATATTTACGGGTTAGTTAAGCTCGGTGTTGATGACTATGCCGTTCATTCTCTATGTAACCCCGGGGTAAAATTATTAATTTCCGCAGTCTGTTATATAAGAAAGGGCGACAATCTTTTTGAGCTTGAAGGTAAAAGCGGAAGGCTGACGTTATACTCTCCGATTGATTGTAAGATTGAATTTAGTAATCCGGTTATTACATGGGAAATAATTGATGACCCGTATAATGATGATTGGATTGCGCTCGTTTTATTCACCGGATATATCTATGAAAAAAATAATTTGTTTAACCGCGATGAATATACAAAATGGCTGGAGCGGCAGTATAATCAATCCAAAAGAGTTTTATAAATGCCGGATATTAGAAATGACATAATAAAGAATTCTTACGACGGCTTGAATTGCATCTGGATGGCATCAGGCAGTATCGACTTCAGTTTATGCGAGAAGGACTATATTTGTGAAGATTGCCCTCTTGATAAAATTATGAGAAATTTATTTTCTGACGACGGAAGAGTGGGGAATATAAATTTCAATTTATATGATTTAGAATTTCTGGATAGGATAATAAATAAGATAGAAAATTCTAGCTACGATTCCAGGTTAATCTATTTTAACAATAACGTTGTGGTCAAGCATATTTTTTCGAATATATACTACCTTGGTCTAAATCCGATTTTTGTTAGTCTTCTGGATAATGTTACGGCAATAAGGGAGTATTTGAAGCGTGTTTACTTTTTAAAAGGCCAGAAGATTTTAGTAATTGACGGTGATTGGGGAAGCTTTACCGTAAGTACGCCTGTAAATTTCATGCTGCTGGATAAGTTAAACTGGAAGCTGGAAGATTTAATATCTAAAAACTGGCTCGCCTTAGTATTATTAAACCAGCAGGAAATAGATGACGGAAAACTATCTTGCTGTTTGTGGCAGAAGGGACAATTCAAAGCACTAAAGCTTCTTAACGATTATAAGAACTGCTGCCTAAAGATAAATTCAATCTCAGATAAATCGGCTGTTAAAATAAATTCGCTGTTCCAGCTTATTGGTAAAGATGAATATCTGAAAATGTTAAACTGCTATTGCGACGAATGAGTTATTCTTTTTGTTCGCTGAATTAATGCAAGAAATTTTTAAGGGAAACATTATAAAATGCCGGCAATTTAAATAGCAACTAAGAATTTACAATGACTATTAAATTATTAAATAAGTTAAGTACAAAGCTAATACTTTCCATTTCTACCATTCTTATTATTATTCTGGCGGTATATACTTATATATCCGTAACGGGTCTTACAAACGGTTTAACCGAATCTAGCTATCAATACGCGTACAACATAAGCGATATAGTTAAGAAATCTCTGCGCTATAGTATGCTGTTAAACAGGAGAGAGGATGTATACCAGATTATAAAGACAATAGGCACAGAAAAAGGCGTGGAAGGAATTAGGATTTATAACCGGCTTGGTACAATAATTTATTCCACAGATTCTTCCGAAGTGCAAAAGAAAGTGGAAATAACCGACGAGGTCTGCTTCGGCTGCCATAACCAGCAAACTGCTCTGGTAACACTCCCCGCAGAAAAAAAGATGAGGATATTTAAGAGCAACAGGAATAAGAATGTACTCGAAGTTATAAATCCCATACATAACGAGATCGACTGCTCAACGGCAGGCTGCCATGCTCATTCATCCAGAGTGGAAATTCTCGGCATGCTCGATGTTATGATTTCCATGGAAAGTCTGGATGAAATTATCGCTGCAAATACCAGGACGATAATTACCAATTCATTAATCATCCTGCTTGTAATTTCATTCTTCTGCGGGTTGTTCATCAGCGTTCTAATTAACAGGCCCATTAGAAAGCTTACTATAGGAATAGAAGAAATCGGCAAGGGGAATTTGTCGTATAAAATCCCCATAAACTCTAAAGATGAATTCGGGCATGTAGCGCTCAGGTTTAATGAAATGTCGGTTAAGCTTGAAACTGCTTACAATGAAATAGAGGACTGGTCGGAAAACCTAAACAAAAAGGTTCAGGAAAAATCGGAAGAATTGAAAAATATTTATGATCAGGTAATACAAATGGAAAAGCTGGCCTCGCTGGGCAAATTGTCCGCTACAGTTGCTCATGAGCTTAATAATCCTCTGGCGGGAATTCTTACTTACAGCAAGCTTATCCTGAAAAAATTAAAAGAGCAGCAGAAGAACAGCGAATTCGAAAATATGATTGAGTACCTGAAGGTTATTTCCGAAGAGTCTTCCAGGTGCGGAAAAATAGTAAAGGATATGTTATTGTTTTCGCACAAGGGAGATAACATTTATCTTCAAAGCGATCTAAAGTCTATTATAGATAAGTGCTCTTCCATAATCGATTATCATTTGAAGGTTAACAATATAAATTTAATAAAAGAATTTAAGACTGAAAGGTCGGACCTGCTGTGCGACCCCCAGAAATTGCAGCAGGCTTTCATGTCTCTTTTAATAAATTCCATCGAAGCAATGCCCGATGGCGGAAACATAATTATAGAGCTGAGCATGGAGAACGGAATTTACATTATCAGGATAATTGATGAAGGCACCGGTATAGCCGACAAAGATCTACCTCATATCTTCGAGCCTTTTTATACTACTAAAGAAGCATTTAAGGGAACCGGCCTGGGATTATCAATTGTATATGGTATTATTAGTCAGCACAGCGGCTTCGTCGAAGTCGAAAAGACTTCTCCAAAAGGGACAATATTTAAAATAACTTTGCCTCTAAAAGTATAAAAATAATTGAGGGATGAAATGAACAAAAAAGAAAAAATTTTAATAGTAGATGATGAAAAGATCGTAAGAGAATCTCTTCTTCATTGGTTTCTGGATGAAGGCTACATAGTGGACAGCGCAGAAGACGGGGAATCGGCTCTTAAAATTTTTAACAATAACAACTATAATCTGGTACTCGTGGATTTAAAAATGCCGGGCATGAGCGGACTAGAAGTCCTAAAAAAAATACGGTCGGTCGATAAAGACACTATCGTAATAATGATTACCGCCTTTGCATCTGTACCGACTGCCATTGCCGCACTAAAGGAAGGAGCTTATGACTATGTTACAAAACCGATTGACCCGGACGAGCTTGCACATCTTGTTAAGAAAGCACTCGAACAGAGCGCACTTAGGATTGAGAACCGCCAGCTGAAAGAAAACCTGGATGAAATTGGCAGGCACTGCAACCTGATAGGTGAATCATTCCAAATGAAAAAAATATATGAAATGATAAAAACCGTTGCCGCAACTGATACTACGGTGATGATAAACGGAGACAACGGTACCGGTAAGGAAATAGTAGCAAAGGCTATCCATTCTCGCAGCGCTAGAAAATATTTCCCCTTCATTTCAATTAAATGCAGTTCTCTAACAGAGGAGATGCTGGAAAGCGACCTGTTCGGTGAGGAAGCGGGCTCGCCAATCGGAAACACAATCCGGAAGAAAGGGAAGTTTGAACTGGTTAATGGCGGTACGCTTTATCTTGATGAGGTAAGCTCTATTTCCCTTAAACTGCAGGTGGAGATTTTAAACGTACTAGAGACAAAACAGTTTTGCCGCATAGGCGGAGATGAAATAAAAAAAACTAACTTCAGACTTATTGTAGCTAATAACGTAAGCCTAGACGGCCTAGTAAAAGCCGGCAGGTTTAGGGAAGACCTGAATTATAAGCTGAGTGTATTTGCAATTTCGATTCCTCCGTTAAGAGAAAGGGGAGAAGACATTCTTCTCTTGGCAGCCTCGTTTGCAAAAAAGTTTTCGGATGCAATGAACAAGCCGGTAAAGGAGTTCAGCAAGGAGGCAGTAAATTTTATTTTGGGCTACGACTGGCCGGGCAACGTTCGCGAGCTGGAAAATGCAATTGAAAGAGCTATAGTAATAGGCAAGGGCGATTTTATTACTGTTGATGATCTGCCGTTCCATTTATCTGTTCCAGGCTTTGAGCCCGAAGACGGCAGGAAAAGTCTTTCGGCTATTGAAAAGAAGTACATACATAAAGTGTTAAACGAGAACAACTGGAATATTTCCCGGAGCGCCGCAATTCTAGAGATAGACAGGGTTACACTTTATAATAAAATTAATAAATACAAATTGCGGAAGAATATTTAACTCATAATTTGCGCAGAGTTATTATTTATCTACCTGCGGTTACAGCCGAGCCGGATTGGTTTGAATTCCAAACGAATTAAGGTTATTTTTGTTGTGGGTTTTTTTGAATAAATTGATTTACCAATAAAATTATTTGGAGTAATAATGTTAGAAAAAATTAAAGAACTTCTGGGAAAAGAAGCCGACGAATTATTAAGTTATAAAGCTAAATTTCCAAAAGAGCAGTTGCATTTGCCCGGGCCGGATTTCGTCGATAGAATTTTTGCCCAAAGCGACAGAAACATAAACGTATTAAAAAATCTTCAGTGGATTTTTATGAGCGGGAGACTATCGGGCTCAGGCTACATGTCAATCCTTCCCGTAGACCAGGGAATTGAACACTCAGCAGGTGCATCATTTGCGCCGAACCCGGAATATTTTGACCCCGAAAATATAGTTAAGCTTGCAATTGAAGGCGGCTGCAATGCAGTTGCTTCCACTCTGGGCGTGCTCGGAATGACTTCCAGAAAATATGCGCACAAAATTCCTTTCATAGTTAAGCTAAACCACAACGAGCTGTTAACTTTTCCAAATAAGTTTGACCAGATAATGTTTGCAAGTGTTGAACAAGCTTACGATATGGGCGCGGCCGCTGTTGGAGCCACAATCTATTTCGGCTCGCCGGAAAGCGACCGCCAGATTGTTGAAGTAAGCCAGGCCTTCCAGTACGCGCACGAAATGGGCCTCGCTACCATCCTCTGGTGCTATTTAAGGAATAACGAGTTCAAAACAAAGGAAAAAGACTACCATGTAGCTTCGGATTTGACCGGGCAGGCAAACCACCTCGGCGTTACTATCGAAGCCGATATTATTAAGCAGAAATTACCAGAATGCAACGGCGGCTTCGAAGCTTTGAAGTTCGGTAAGACCAGCAAAAAGGTTTATTCCGATTTATCAAGCGATAACCCGATTGACCTAACCCGTTACCAGGTAATAAATAATTACATGGGCAGAGCGGGATTGATTAACAGCGGCGGCGCTTCTGGCGCAAATGATTTTGCCGAAGCTGCAAAGACTGCAGTTATAAACAAAAGAGCCGGCGGAATGGGATTAATTTCCGGAAGGAAAGCTTTCCAGCGCCCGATGGCAGACGGCGTTAAGCTTCTTAATACTATTCAGGATGTTTATCTTGAAAAGGAAGTTACTGTAGCTTAAGCTTCTGTATTGATTGTAAAAAATAAAAGATTGATTTCACTATTTTATGATTACGCCCCTTATTATAAGGGGCGTTGTTATTGTGTGCCCGGCATTTCTCCTTTCAGAAGCCTGCCTGTCCGGTAGATAGAGTTCAATTTGAATTTTGAACAGTATAATAATCCGCAATAATTTCTTCAACTCTTTCATAAAAATAAAATACTTGCGGAGAAAACTCTTTTACCGGAATTCTTTTTAATTCTGAAATCAGCCAGCTTGCTAATTTTGGTGCCGCATCTATATACTTCCCGGAAAATGCAATCGCATCAAATCCGTCCATCGCAGCTAAAGCAGAACCGCAAGAAAGTAAGATTTTATATTTGAAAATCCGGGATGCTTTTTTATTATTCTCTTCATCTTCAAAAATATCGCTAATGGAAGTTCGTTTTCCTGCTATAGCAGATAATCCGCTTTTTTTAGTAATGATTTCATTTATCGTTTCTGCGCCAAGCTTTTTCTTTTCTTCAATCAGTATTATAATTCCCGGGTCCAGTTCTCCACATGTTGTATCGCCGGGAATGCCTTCTACCGGCGTTGCCCCGCTCGATATCATTACCGGTTTACCGTTTATAATTGCCGCAACTTCCGGAACAGGGTCCAGACAAATAGAAATAATCTTTTTAGCACGCCTATTTTTATCCCTCATTTTTTCAATTACAGCTTTGTGAGTTAAGCCGTTGTAGCCAAATCTTCTAATTTCCATTTTCATTAAATTATTATCCAGCGCATACAACTGCTCTCGTGCGGGCAGCTCTGAAAAAAAAGCAGTTTCAAAGAATAATTTTATCTCCGTTGCAGGAGATATTCCGTTTATTACTTCAATTAATTTTATTACTGCAGAAATATCAAGTGGCGACAGCCGGATAAGCTTTTCCAATTTGCTCAGAGTAGAATTATCATAAACCGCAACATCCTTAAATAAATTTCCGCCATACAATACTCTTATAGCAGCAGAAGCCGGTTTGAAATTGTTTATCAAATGTATGATTTCATTTTTTGAGCTAACCGGACTTCTAAATCTTACTCTCCCGCTTGATAGTAGTTCATACTTTCTGTTTCCTTTCCCGGAAGGCATAGAAGCATCCGTTGAGCAATTAGGACAAATATTAAATACAAAATATTTTATAAAAAAATTCTCTGGGATAAAAACAATTAAACTTTTCATTTATTAGCTCCGGTAATCTTTCTCTGCAAGCAAAGACTCATGCCTAAGAAGCTGATACGCCCTTTTTGCAATTGACAATTCTTCATTTGTTTTAACGACTATAATACGGATTTTACTTTCAGGCGGCGAAACGTCGCACGGGTAGCTTTCAGCATGCCTGTTTTTCATTTCGTCTAATTTTATTCCGAAGAAGTCCATATCGCTGCAGACTAATTTACGTACTAGCGGAACGGTTTCTCCAATTGTATCTGTAAAAATTATTGCATCAACTCTTCCCAATAAGGCCAGATAAGAACCTAAATACTTTTTAATCCTCCATAAATAAATTTCAAAAGTAATCTCGGATTTTGCGTCGTTATCTTTTGCTCTAATTATATCTCTTATATCCGATGAAATGCCTGACAGGCCAAGCACGCCGCTTTTCTTATTTAATATTTTATTTACTTTTAAAAAATCTCCTTCTTCATAAGCAAGCATTTTTAATAAAACCGCAGGGTCTAAATTCCCGCAGCGGGTGCTCATAACTAAGCCTTGGAGCGGCGAAAACCCCATTGAATTATCGATCGACTTCCCTTCTTTTATTGCACATAAGCTTGCGCCGCCGCTTCCTAAGTGGCAGCTTACAGCATTAAATTTTTCAACGGGAATATTTAAATAATCCGCTGCTTCTTCTGAAACAAATTGATGGCTGATTCCATGAAAACCGTATTTTCTTATGCCTAATTCTTCACAAAGCTTTTTAGGAAGAGCGTAGGTATAAGCATAATCCGGAATAGTTGAATGAAATGAAGTATCAAGAATTATTGCCTGCGGCACTTCAGGACATTTTTCTTTGCATGCTTTAATAACTTCAATAATCGGAGGGTTGTGAATTGGTGCAAGCTCTTTTAAATCCTCTAAAAATGCGAAAGACGCCTCGTCCAATAATGCATCCTTTCCAATTTCTTTTGAGCCTTTAACCAGCCGGTGCGCAAAAATGTCCGGCTTTGCATAACCTCTCTCTTCAACAATTTTCATCACTTCAGAAAATGCCTCAAGGTGATTTTTTATACTCTCTACAAAAATTTCCTTGCCGCCGTCGGCCTCGTGAATTATTTGCGAAGGCTTCGCTGTCCTAGAAGCTATTCTTTGAACCTCGCCACCGAATAATTCTTTTTCAGAAGGCATGGAAATCATTTTATATTTCAAGGACGAACTTCCGCAATTAAAAACAAATATATTCATTCCTTTTTCATTTCCTTATTAATAAAATTAAAAATCCAAATCGGATGTCCAGCCGAACACCGGAATTCCGACAAGATTATGAATTATAGAAGCAGTGCCTAAAATGCCTTCAACCATATTATCTATCTCTACATATTCGCCTGCTGTATGAACAACATTTTCGTCTCCGGGTCCGTAGCCGATTGTAGGAATATTAAATCTTTTTGTAAGAATGCTTCCTGCAGTTCCCATACCGATTCTAGGCAGCCGCCATTTTCCGGGAACTGTTTTACACTTTGCAGATGATAAAGCCTGTCGCGCTCTATCCATCAAAGGGGAAAAGGGGCTTGTCTCCCAGGCATTGCTTAAATATCTAACTTGCACGCTGTCTCCGTTTGCTAATTTTTGAATCTCTTCGCGAAGCTTTATGTCCAGGTTTATAGATTTTTTTTCTTTAACATTTTGAAGGGTAATATCCTTAATATTTTCTATAAGAACGCCGGTGTCCTCATCTTTGTATAATCTTCTATTTAGGAGTATTCTTGCGTCCTGGTAATCGTTATAAAATTCCGGCTGGTGGACGCTCATAAAATCTTCGCTGCCGTTTATTTTATTTGCTTTGCCGGCATTGTGAAGATTTTGGTAGACCGCATTGGCCGCATTTTTTAGAAAGTTTGGATTTGGAGAATCCATACCGATTGTAAACCCTGCCCAGCCATCATGCCCATAAAACAGACCGAGGTCGGTAGGCTCGCCGAGTATTACGTAATCAACTTTAATTTTCATATCGGCAAGAGTTTTGGAAATTAAATGCTGCACTCCTAAGCTCAATCCGTTTTCTTCAGAAACTGTGGCGGCAACAATTACGTTTCCTCTTAACGGGATTAATGCACGGTGCAACAGCATATGAGCAGCATATATTTGAACAGCCAATCCGCTCTTACAATCAGAGCTTCCCACGCCGTAAATTCTCCCGTCTTTAATTTTACCCGAATATGGCGAACCTTCCCAGCCGGGTGCATTTTCATCAGGCAGTACCGTATCGATGTGGCTGTTCAGCAGCAGAGTTGGTCCGTTTTCATATCCGTAAAGAATGCCGAAGACATTGCCCAAATCATCTGTAATTACTTTGTCATATCCAAGCTCTTTCATTTTTTCCTCAACTAGCCTTGCAGCATACTTTTCATCGTAGCTAATACTTGGAGTGCGTACAAGCTCCGCAGTAAACGCCGAAGCTTTCTGCCTTAAATTCTCTGCATGTTCTTTTAATAACGTGTACATCGTTTATTCCTTTTTTAATTATTATTTGAAAATTTCTGTTTACTCATTAAGCTCTTGGAGTAATGGAGTATTGTCCGAAGGACTTCTCCGTAGGAATAATGGAGTAAGATAAATTTTATTCCATTCCTTAAAGCTTTTGAATAGCTGCAAGAATGTCTCAAAAGCTGTACCAGGTTAAAAACTTTAATAGTTATCTATTTTACTGCAAATCTGCATTGGCTGTAAATTTACAGTTTTGTAATTTGCAATGTATGTTTTGCAAAATGCAGTGAATTATGAAAGCCAAAGATTTAAGATTAGAAGAGATATTTAATTTTTCAGAAGGAACTTTAACGCTGAAAGGGCGCGAAGTTGTTATCCATAGCCTTCACGCATTCGCATTGTTCCGTAAAGACATAATCGGCTCAACAGAAATTGCACATGCGCGCAGTATACTTACCCGGTTCGGATACTTTCAGGGACAAGCCGATGCCTCTGTTTTAATAAATAATTTTAAATGGGAAAGTAAAACGGAATTGATTAAAGCCGGATGCAGGCTTCATTCTTTGGAAGGCATCGCTAAAGATATTGTGAACAAACTCGAATACGATGAGAATTCTGGTAAGTTTTACATGGAGCTTAGCTGGCACGATTCTAAAGAAGCTGAGGAACATCTTTTTACTTTGGGCAAATCAGCTAATCCGGTCTGCTGGATTTTGAGCGGCTATTTCAGCGGGTTTATTTCGCTGTCAATAAATAAGGATGTTTATTTCATTGAACAATCCTGCAAAGCCCAAGGCAACACTATTTGTAATGCCATCGGAAAAGATATTAAATCCTGGGGCGAAGAAATAAATCCATACATGGAATACTTCAAGGTCACCGATATAAAATCAAAAATAGATAAGCTTAACGGACAGCTGAAACGAAAAGCATATCTATTAAAAAAATATGAAAAAGAAATAGAAGCGCTTTTTACCGTAACAAATCCCACCTTCGTGGAGATACACAGCGAAGCTTATAAACGTATTCTAAATATCGCCAACAAAGTTGCGCCCTTTGACTCTACGGTTTTAATTACCGGCGAAACTGGTGTCGGAAAAGAAGTGCTTGCTAAATATATTCATAAAATTTCTGCACGCACTCAAGGCAAATTTATTGGAATAAATTGCGGAGCTCTGCCAGAGACACTTCTTGAAAGCGAGCTTTTCGGCCATGCTGTAGGCGCGTTTACTGGCGCAGTAAAAGAAAGAATAGGATTGTTTGAAACTGCGAGTAAAGGAACAATCTTTCTTGATGAGATTGGCGAAGTTGGCTTAGCAATGCAATTAAAAATTTTGCGCGTTTTACAGGAACATGAAATTCTGCGTATCGGAGAAAGTATTCCGCGCAAAGTTGATATAAGAATAATTGCAGCTACTAACAAAGATTTGAAGCAGCTTATTAAAGAAGGAAAATTTAGAGAAGACCTTTATTACCGCTTGAGCGTAATGGAATTGAAAGTTCCTCCGCTACGCGAGCGCAAAGAAGATATATTGCCCCTGACGAGGTTTTTTGTCGACCAGCTTACAAAAAAATTAAAGGTACAAAATCTACATATAGATTCTTCATGCATTGAATATTTGCAGGAATACTCATGGCCCGGCAATGTTAGGGAATTACAAAATGTTATAGAGCGGGCAGCAATACTTTGCAGCGATGGTAAAATTTTGCCGCATCATCTTCCAAACACAATCATGAACAATTCAGACAAAACATTCGAATCGATTTTAAGGGAGAATGCAACTCTGGAACAAATTGAGCAGGCATACATCGAGCATATTTTAATCCAAACCGGTGGCAATAAATCCAAAGCTGCAGAAATTCTTGGAATAAATATTTCTACACTCTGGAGAAAAATGAAAAAGATGTAGCAGGTTTGTTTTCTCAGATAATTATTTTCTTCCCCTTGTTTCCGGAAAAATCCAAATTCATGTGTCCGCACATCGCTTGCCGCGGCGAAGCGCAGCAAAGCCGGGTTTCAATCCACGTACTCGTATGGAGCGACAAGCCTAGCCCCGTCCCCTTCCAAAGGAAGGGGCGTTATCAAACGACTAAGCTATGCTATCGTATCCGATTCTGAATTACTGCTTTAAGATTTATATGCTGAACAATTATTACATAACCAAATACAGATAGAATAAATAATTTTAAAATCTTTTAGATTGAATAATGAATTTCGATTAGAATAATTATTAAGGGTTTGATTCTCCCTTTCCTTTGGGAAGGGCAGGGATGGGCTGTCCCAATCCACGCGCTCGCACGGAGCGCGACCACATCAAAGCGCGCAGTCTATTATCAGCAAGCGGTTTCAATCCACGCGCTCGCACGGAGCGCGACCCATTCCAGTTATCTTAAGCTCTTCAACAAGCTTGTTTCAATCCACGCGCTCGCACGGAGCGCGACCATCTTCAACAAATATTGCGGGCTTCTGAAGATGTTTCAATCCACGCGCTCGCACGGAGCGCGACAATCTGCTTCTGCGGAGATGAAGCAGCTTGATGTTTCAATCCACGCGCTCGCACGGAGCGCGACCTCCTTGCTGTAGCATAAACGCCTCTCTATTTGAATGTTTCAATCCACGCGCTCGCACGGAGCGCGACCTTTGATTATGTTAAGGATAACGGACAGCCTAAAGTTTCAATCCACGCGCTCGCACGGAGCGCGACTCCGGAGCGGCATTTAGACTAATAGCATGGTAGGAGATC
>JAKAJV010000078.1 GCA_021813585.1 Bacteroidota bacterium
TTATTTGCACAGAACGAGGGAGTGCAGATAGGAAGCAGTATAAACCAGAGGTATCAAAGCGCAGGGGCATATTATGATTATTCCGATCCGTCTACTGTAAATATAAAGGTAGCTGTTTGGGGGTTTGTCAGGTATCCGGGCAAATATATTATTCCAGGCTACAGCACTGTAAACGATCTGTTGTCGTATGCCGGAGGACCGGAGGATGCAGCCCGGCTGCAGGAACTGCGCCTGTACAGGACAAACGAAGATTCCTCCCAGACAATTATAAATTTAAATTATAAGGATATCATGTTTGACCAGAACGATAAGAGTATGCCCAAGCCGATTCTTCTTAAGCCGGGAGATATTCTCTTAGTATCCGGCGAGCCGAGACTCTATTTCCAGAATGTGCTGTCAATCGGCTTATCGATCGTATCGACTTTAATTTCAATTGCAACATTAGTAGTTATAATACGTAAATAACGGGGTGATATAATGGAAAATATGAATGATAATTTAAGAGAGAACGAATCCAATACGCTGCGGGACTATATTAACCTGATAAGGAACAACCTGCTGCCTGTAATCTTAATTACTGCGGCGGGGCTAATAGTTGCGGTGGTTTATGCCGTTACCGCAATAAATATTTATAAGTCCACTACCTCGCTAAAGATATCCAAGCCGCAGGGCAATGTGCTTGAGTCTTCCGTTATGCCCGACCTGCAGAGCTTTACCGATGACAGGTTTATTTCTACCGAGATAGAGGTAATGAAGAGCTATAATATACACTCGCATGTGGCTAAGGCGTTGATAGATACATTTAAAGCTGTTAATAAACCCGGCTCCTTTTATTTAATTCTTAAACACGACAGGTTTGCCCAGGGAGGGAAAGAAAAGCTTCTGACGGTGAATGAGATAGCGTCGTTGCTTGAGAAGAATGTTTCAATCGAACAGAAAAGAGGGATTGATATTGTAGATATATCCGTTGAATCTCCATCTCCGTACGAAGCTGCGCTGATCGCTAATTTGTACGCACACGAATATCAGAATTTTAATTTGCAGATGAACCGTACGCAGCTAACTACCGTAAGAGAATTTTTGGCTGAGCAGGCAAAGGATAAGCAGGATGATTTGCTCACTGCGGAAGATGAACTAAGTCAGTTCCAGGCAAAGAACGGGATAATCGATCTGGACGCTCAATCACAGTCGCTGATTAAGCAGCTAGCAAGCTTTGAAGCGCAGAGGGATGATGTACAAATAGACCTGGCAGCATCAAACAGAGTACTCAGTCAGCTTAAAGAGGAACTGACGCAGCAGAACCCCAAGGTTGCGGGTTACCTGGAGAGTCTTGCTTCTCAGTCATATTTTAAAGCTCTGCAGGAAAGGCTTGCCGAGCTGGAGGTGAATAAGAGCGTTGCCCTTGCCAATAAGAATCCGCAGATAAACGTAACCGCAGAAGTAAAAGATTATGATAATAAAATAAGGGCTTTGAAGGATACGTTAGCCGGGAAGATTTCAGTGATAAAAGCAGGTATATTTTCAAGCAATCCCGACGAGATAAAAGACCTGACGCAGAAGATACTTGAGACTAATGTTAAGGCGAAGTCCCTATCCATTCAATATACTGAATTAAACAAGCTGGTAGGCAAATATGAAACGCAGTTTAACAAGCTGCCTGCATCAGCTATTGATTATGCCAGGCTGGAAAGGAAGAGGGAAGCCGACGAAAAGCTATATTCTTTAATCGAGCAGAAGTACCAGGAAGCGCAGATCAATGAGCAGTCGCAGCCGGGTAACGTTTTAATAGTAGACCCTGGAAGAATACCTTTATCTCCTTCAAAGCCGAACAGGATTTTAATAGTGCTTATCGGTTTGGTGTTGGGCGGCGGACTTTCATTCGGGTATATTTTTATAAAGAACTATTTTGATAACACGGTTAAGACTCCCGACGATATACAGAACAGAAACATAAACGTACTTGCCTGGGTGCCTCAGATAGAAGGCATAGGCACTAATGGTAACAGGGCTTATGAATTTATTGTGGCCAAGAAGCCCGATGCAATACCGAGCGAGGCATTTAGAGCGCTGAGGACAAGAGTGCAATTTTCAAAGATTGGAAGCGATGCGTTAAAAACAATACTTATTACTTCATCTACGCCGCAGGAAGGAAAAACTACAATTGCCGTAAACCTTGCAGGCGCATTTGCTCAATCGAATAAGAAGACCCTTTTGATTGATACCGATTTAAGGAAGCCGAGAATACATTCGGTATTCGGCGTTACGCGCTTCCCCGGATTAATTGATTATCTGTTCGAGCAGGCACCGCTAGAGGATGTAATCCGCTATTCGGGAGTTAAGAATCTAAGCTACATTACTGCCGGTACTATACCTCCCAATCCTTCCGAGATGCTCGAATCCAAACCGATGAGAGAATTTATTGCGGAGATGAGAAGGATATACGATGTAGTGGTAATGGACTCTGCGCCGATAATTGCCGTAACCGATTCCGAAATTTTAGCTTCTTATGTAGATGCGTCGATACTTGTTGTTTCCGCGGAGAATACTGAAATAGATTTAATGGAAAAATCGGTAGAGATGATTAAGCGCGGCAGTTCCTCGTTTATAGGTACAGTGCTTAATA
>JAKAJV010000059.1 GCA_021813585.1 Bacteroidota bacterium
TGCTTGAGGTGTTGCGCCAGCCTATGGAAGATTCCAGGGTAACTGTAAGCCGTTCCAAATTATCACTCGAATTTCCCGCAAACTTTATGCTTGCCGCTGCAATGAATCCATGTCCCTGCGGTTACTACACAGATCCCGGCAAAGAGTGTACCTGCACTCCGCCTCAAATTCAAAAATACATGGCAAGAATTTCCGGGCCTCTTTTAGATAGAATAGATATTCATATTGAAGTTCCTGCTGTTAAATACAAAGAGCTTTCCGCCGAAAGTAAAAGCGAAACATCAATGCAGATAAGACAGCGGGTTATAAAAGCCAGACAAATACAATTGCAAAGGTTTTCCAAGCTTCATCATATTTATAACAACGGCGATATGGGCTCCAAAGAGGTAAGGCAGTTTTGTAAACTGGATTCCGCAGGCTCCGAGCTGCTTAAAATGGCGATGACAAAGCTCGGTCTATCTGCTAGAGCTTATGATAGGATTTTAAAAGTAAGCAGAACTATTGCCGATCTTGAGGAAAGTGAAAATATTTTACCGCAGCATATAAGCGAGGCAATTCAATATAGAAGTCTGGACAGAGAATTGTGGAAGCATTGATACACTTAAGGCTGCAGCGAATTTGGTTTGGGAAATTATGCCGGTTTTTAATGCTGATTAAAAATTCAAGTAAATAACATAGCGCGGCAAGATTAAAAATTAAAGACACTTAAAATATCTTGACACAAAAAACAGAAATATAGATAGCAATACGATAAAGCCTTCAATGTTGGTTAAGTAGATTTTGAGAAAGTTATTTTATAATCAATCAATTATTTCGATTAGTGCACTAGTTACAGTTTCATTATTGTCGTCCTAAAGATAAACTCTGTTAAAGCTGGCTTCATCAAACTTCATATCGCTGTCTTCGTTCTTGGAGAAGCTGATGTATTCCATACCCGGATCAACGGTAAAATTATTTAATTAAGATCATCTTCTTAGAATCAGAATAATTTCCTGCCTGTAGCTTGTATATATAAACCCCACTGGCAAGCTTGTCTGCATTAATGCTAACGGAATATTTTCCGGCAGGCTTAAAATCATTTACGAGGGTTTCGATTTCCCTGCCCAGTATATCATAAAGTTTTAATGTTACTTTGCTTGCTGATGAGATTTGATAACCAATTGTAGTACTTGGATTGAATGGATTCGGATAATTTTGATCAAGCTGATAGCTTGAGATTAGCTGCTGATTATTCTTTATCCCTGTCGTTCCTCCGCCATACTCGAATACCCACGCCCGCGGGACTATTGCAGTATCCGTACCTATCTGTAACTGGGGCACTAATTGAGTTACTAATAATTCATCATGCCCGTCATTGTTTAAATCTGCTGCCAGTGCATAGCAATTCTTATAGGGACCGGAAAGAGTATCTACAACTTCGCCTTCTGAATTTACAAGGACATAAAAAGACTTAATTCCTGTTAAAAGACTTCCTCTGGTTACATTAAATACAAACTTATTCTTTCCGTCTCCGTTTAGATCGGTATTTTTAATTTTCATTGGAGCTATAGGTGGAGTAAGGAATGAAATATCTACAAGAGAATACCAATCAGTTGGCATTAATGGTCCCGCAATACTTTGAAATGAGTCAATACTATCCGCACAAACCCAGTCTGTTGTAAAAGAAGAACCATTATATGATAGCATTTCAAGTTTCTGAGGCTCGTCTGAAAAAGCTTTATGACTTATCGCGAGTATGCGGTTCTTGCCATCATTCTTAAAGTCGCCGACAGCAACAACTTCTAATGTAGAGTCATACCAAATCGGATTGGTGCCTTTGCTAAGGTCATAAATAAAAGTGCCGGCATTGCCTAAAATATCCATATAGGAAGAAACAATTATTTCTTTATTTGAAGAGTTCGTTACCTTTTGAACAAAATAACTTTTAACGGCACTTCCCGGAACCTTTATTCTGTATTTCAGATTGAATGATTTGTCAAAAATATCAAGCGAATCTCCTGTGCCTCCGCTTTGAGCAACAATTTCGTATGCAGAGATGCCGTCAACATTTTCAGGAACTAAGTACATCGAGTTTAGAGCAGGGAGACTGGCAATGCTCTGGAATTTTTTAACTGATGCATTCCATTGAAGGAATTGCGGAGAACCGTCTACCGATGAAACTAATTCCGGGATGCCGTCGCCGTTTAAATCTGCACTTGTAGTAGCATGAATTCCGAAAATAAGCGTAAGTATAGTTGCTCTGTTTTCGTCTATAGAGTCAATAACAGAAAAATTATTATAGACATAATATCTGTAAGCGTAATTCGCTAGAAGTCCGAGGTTCTTTACCCCTATAATTTCTTTTAAACCATCGCTGTTAAGATCCATGTTTGGGTATGAATCGCCCGTAGGGACGTTTGAGACAAAAAAGCCGCCCTGTTCATTTTCTCCCTGGTTAAAATTGAAAACTGAATTTCCATTGATTTTATCATAAATCTTTGCAACATGTGAGCCTATTGATCCCGTGTTCAATCCCCCATAATGTATTAAGAAGTCAAGCTTGTTCGGATCTGTTAGAGGGAGATAGTCTGATTCTGTAATCATTCTTTTTTTGAATGACGTATCCGAGAAGCTTGCTTTAAGACTAAAGTTTGATGGATTAAAAAAGTATGAGGTTATTGTCCCCGCCCCAGTATCCTGTTTAACGCCGTAAAGAATTTTCTTCCCTGTCCCGTCATCAAGAGCATTAAAGTTCTTTGTCGTAGAAAACATGAGAAGATTTGGATTAAATATGTCGAGACTGTCCATTTCAAATATTGTACTGATTTTTGAGCCGGTCACTTTCAACGGAGTAGTCTTTAAACTTAATGACGCCCTTTGAGTTCGAAAGATAGCCGCATTTGGATTTGATCTCTTAATTGCGCAGTTCCGGTATATTAGGCTGATCGAGCTCTGAGGCACCGAGATGCCTGCTGTGAAGACCACGATCAAAAAAAGCAGTCTAAAAGTTCTCATTTCCACTCCTACGATTAATATTGAATGATTTTATTTCCGCCAGGTATTCTTTTGAAAAAATATTTTGAAATACTTTTTTTAAAAACCACAGGAGTAAATTAAGTTCTTACCGAAGCCTTAACAATCGCATGATAGTAGTAATTTTGAAAGTTGGAGATTACCGGTAGGTGGTAGGCCTTGAGATTTGGAATTTGAAATTCATCCCGTTCTTTTTTGGCTGCCAGTTTGGTCATTAACCTTAAGCAGTGCTTCCGTTCTCGAATGCACTTGAAGCTTTTCATAAATATTCCTAATGTGAGTACGTACAGTTTCTATGCTTATGAAGAGCAAGTCGGCAATTTCTTTGTAGCGGTATCCTTTGGAAAGATAAGAAAGAATTTCAGTTTCGCGGCCCGATAAATTATCCCTGGAATTTAATTCATCGGGCGACTTTTGGAACGCCGCAACTACTTTCCTGGCAATGTGACTGGACATTGGTGAGCCGCCATTGTACACATCCTTTATGGCTTCCAGTAGCTGAGCCGGGGATGTTTTCTTTAATACGTAGCCGCTTGCGCCTGCCTGCAGCGACCTGAAAATATTCTCTTCGTCTTCAAAAATTGTAAGCATAATTACCTGGATATCTTTCCTTTGCCGCTTAAGCTCTGTAACGCAGTCGATTCCGGATTTACCGGGTAAATGTATGTCCATTAAAACTACATCAACTTCTGACTGCGGCAACTGTTGCAACGCATCTTCAGCATTGGAAAAATCTGCTATACATTTAAATCCCTCGGATGCTTTAATCAGAAATGTCAATCCCTCGCGGATGTCCCTGTTATCTTCAACTATTGCTATATTTATTTCCATAAAGTTTCTTTTCCTATTACAAAACTTATCCTAATAACACCTCCCGGTCAATCACATGAAAGTAGTATTCGCTCTCAATCTATCTTAACACTAATATTTGTCAGCACACCTTTACCCGGAGAAGATACGACATTAAACTTTCCGCCAATCTCTTCAATCCGCCTTGCCATGTTGTTCAATCCATTTCCGAACTTCGACATTTTGTCTTCTGAAAATCCTTTGCCATTGTCTTTTATATTTATCAAAAGGTCCGGTTCATTGTAAATAAGCTGCATGTTTACTGCGTTTGCCGAAGAATGCTTTACAACATTGTTAAGGGACTCCTTGATAACAAGGAAGATATTTCTTCTGAATTCAGCGGACAAATTTAACGGCGGATAATTTTCCATAAAATCGAAATGACAATTAATGTTTGTGCCCTCAAGGAATTCGTAAGCGTATTCTCTTAAGTACGCCGCAAGGTTGTCTAACTTGTCGTTCTTCGGGTTTAGCGCCCATATAATCTCGCTAATGTTGTCGATTACACCTCTCGATATCTCCGAGATTTTGCCGAGGCTCGTTTCCGCTTTACAGCGGTCGTCTATTTCTTTTTGAGTCATCTCGCTCAATATTGCTATCTTTGTCAAGCTCGAGCCGACTTCGTCGTGCATGTCTTTCGAGATTCTTAAACGTTCTCTTTCAATTAAAGTCTGTCTTTCAAGCTCAGCCTTGTGCAGCTTGGACATCTGCAGAATGGCGGCTGTCCTGTTTGCAAGCAAGTTTAGCATATCAACGTCCTGGCGTGTGTAAATTCTTTCCGACATCTTAACTCCGCTTATAAAAAAGCCGGACAAGCTGCTCTCGTATTTTACTAGCGTAATAATCTCTGCATTTATTGCATTAAAAAGCTGCGGAGGATTCTGCAGACCGCTTACTGCAATAGTCTGAGTAGTGCCCAAATTATAGTCCGGCTCAAGCTGCAAGTTGAAGTTCTTCCCTTCAAACGCTTTTGCTTTACCCAGCCCGCATCTTATAACAAGATTACCGTCTTCGCCAGCTGTTGAAAGTGCAAATGATGTGAAGTGGAAGATGTTATCGATCTCAATGCAGATATCATTTATCAGGTTGTCGGAATCGTACTTCCCAATCAGCTTGTGCTCAAAATTTAAAGCTGCTGTAGGGGGATCGTAGTCCTCACGGTGGAAGAACTTGTCTATCCTCTTTTGCAGAACTTCCCTGGAAGGAATAAATAATGCAGCGGAAAAAATAAGTCCGATTAACCTTGAAGTATCCGAATTTTCGTTGATCAATATCCCGGAGAGCCTGTACAATATTAAATAGCTGCCAATTAAAATTACCATCAGCGAAGAATACAGTATGCTTTTCTTTATAATTATTTCTATATCCCAAAGCCTGTAGCGAAGGATTGCAAAAGAAATTCCCAGCAGTAAAATGAGGGTGCCCGCAGCCCAGATAAGATCCAGGCTGTGAGGAATTATCTCATCGAAATTAAAATCCGGCTGCATGCCGAATCCGAACAAAGCTTCGGGCAGCAGTCCTACCAGAACACCAATCATTATCCACCTTAGCTGGTTATGCGCGGCCACTTCTTTAATCGTAAAAAAGTTGTAGAGGCTTAGTATTATGGCTGCTGACAATGTCAATCCCATCCAGAACAATCCCGCCTTAAGCGACAGCAAGAAAAGTCCGTCCGTTGAATCATTCATTTTAAAATAAAAAATAGCACAGGCAGCCGCCATGAATAAAGCTGCAAGTATAGTCAAAGCGTAAACAGAAGGCATCAGGAATTTAACTTTATCCAGCAGCCGGCTTTTCCTTGGAAAGTGTAAAAAGAAATGAGTAACAAACGGACCCAGAAATGGAAATACCGATACAAAGATAATAGTCCTTATTAAGCCGAAGTTTCCATTTACATGCAGATCGCTGTTCAGGCAGACGGCAAATATCTGTGTGAAAATAAAAAACAGCCTGGTAGTTTTTTCACTTGGCTTATTAATCAAGACGAAATACCCGATAAAAATTACCAGGACATCAAGAAGATAATAGAAAATGAAAAAGCCTCTATTCTGTTCCCAATCGGTCTTAAATTTTACCGGGATGATTTTCCTTTCGCCGTTACGAAGGATTTCATATTTAACCGTTGAACCCGGCTTGTATTGATCCGGGAAAGGCACAAGAGAATATTCCTTTATTTTTTCATTTTGAATTGAAAGTATGATATCCCCAAGTTTTAATCCCGCTTTCTCTGCATTGCTTCCTTTGTCTATCTCGGTTATAACCATTCGACCGCTTGATTCATCCCAGCCTATGTCATCATAATTGGAATGCATGTCTCCGTAGATATAGAAATAGCATTCCGCAACTACTATTAGAGTGAGGATCGAATATTTTAACGGGAACTTTTTCATCAAGGATTATTTTCGAAAAAGAATTAGCACGAAAGTTTTAACATAATTACGATGGCTTAAGTTAGAATATAAAATTGAAATAACCAACGGCAAATGATTTATTTCCGGGCACAGAACCACCTTTGTTGTTTCCGGCAAATTGGATAAGGCGTTGATTGATGGAAACGGAAACGATTTTATTAACTTCAATGGAGAATATCCGTACAACCATTTTACCCGAGAATAAATTTTATCTGTTGTAAAAAAATTAAAAGGAACTTTAAAACCGATTTTCATATCTTTAATAAAGGCAGAAAAATTTTTCAGGCTTATATTAAACAAGTTTGCTAATGAATAACATTCCAAAAGTTGTTCTGCTTGTGGAAACTTCCAGAAGCTTCGGCAGGCAGATTCTTTCAGGCGTTGTTAAATATTCCCGCTTTCAAGGGCCGTGGGCGTTTTACAAGGAACCGCGGGACCTAGAGTCCGCATTGCCGCATCTTAAGAATTGGAAACCGGACGGCATAATAATGCGGAATACTAAATCGGCCATGAAGCTGCTGGATTTTAAAATTCCCACTATACTGGTACTGCACGATAAAGAAGAAAGATCCGGGCTGCCGATTGTTATTACAGACGATGAATCAATCGGTAAGACAGCTGCCGGGCATTTGATAAGCAGAGGTTTTAAGAATTTCGGATACTGCGGATTCGACAGTCTTCCCTGGTCTGTTAGGAGGTGTGAATTTTTTTCTAAATATCTGAATGACAAAGGATTTTCACCTGCTGTCTTCCGCCAGTCAAGCTGCTCTGTTAATAGAGAATGGGAAAAAGAGCAGCTCTATATGGCAAAGTGGTTAAAAGAGCTTCCCAAGCCTGCCGGTATTATGGCCTGCAACGACGACAGAGGACAGCACGTTCTGGAAGCGTGCAAGATAGCGAAGATGAATGTTCCGGATGAAGTTTCGGTAATCGGCGTAGATAATGATTCTTTAATCTGCGATCTCTGCGATCCGCCGCTGTCTAGCATTGCATTGAACGCGGAGTCGGCCGGCTACTCCGCTGCAGAGCTTCTAGACAAGCTTATGCGCAGGGAAAGAACAAAGAAGCAAAATATAGTCGTCACTCCGACTCATGTTGTCTGCAGGCAGTCAACCGATATTCTGGCGGTTGAAGATCCGGAAGTGGTTAAGGCTATTAGATTCATCCGCCAAAATGCTAAATCCAAAATTCTGGTAAGTGATGTTGTTGAGAAAACCAATTTAAGCAGGCGCAGCCTGGAGGTTCGATTTAAAAAAATAATTCATCGTTCGATTAAGGAGGAAATGAGAAAGTTACGCACAGACTTAATTGAACAGATGCTTATTGAAACCAATTTGACTATAGCCGAGATTACCGCATCATTTGATTTTACCGACCAGGAACATATTTCGAGGTATTTTAAAAAAGAAAAATCAGTCGGCCTAAGGGAGTTCAGAAAACTTTACAGGCGATGCTGATCTTATTCCCCGCTCAATTTTGAATCGATAGATAACTTGCGCAAAGCGGTGACAAAAAGTTTAGAAAAGGCTTTTTCCGAAACGTCTTATTAATAATCTTAATCAGTCGGAAATATTTCCTCTTTAAACGTTTTTATCGCTCTTTAGGCTAGTTCTTTAGCCTGTAAAAGTTATTTAATAGAAATAAAAAATTTAAAAGTTACGCTGTAGTTCGCACAGTCTTTCGTTTAATATATTCAAATTTAAAATAATTTAGAGGAGAATTATGATCGGTGAAATCATACCCCGCTTAAATTTCTTCCTGGCTGAAGGTACTACTCTTGTATCTCTAAGCTGGTTCGACTCGCTAATTATCGCGGTCTATTTCATATTCGTGTTGGGGATAGGATATTACCTTTTGAGATTTACCAAAACCGGCGACGATTTCTTTCTTGCCGGCCGGCAGATGACGGCTTGGATAGCCGGTCTTTCCTTCGTTGCTGCTAACCTCGGCTCACTTGAATTGATGGGCTGGGCTGCTTCTGCTTACCAGTATGGAATTCTTGCAACTCACTGGTACTGGATCGGTGCGATTCCCGCGATGCTGTTTCTCGGAATCGTCATGATGCCGTTTTATTATATTTCTAAGACTCATTCCGTTCCGGGATATTTAAAGCTTCGCTATGGTGAGAGCGCCAGCATGCTTTCCGCAGTTACTTTCGGTTTTATGACCGTACTTATGAGCGGCATTAACATGTATGCAATGGCTCTCGTAATGAAAGTTGTTCTTGGTTGGGATATTCATTTCAGCATCTGGGTTTCATCAATAACCGTTATGGTTTACGTTGTTCTCGGCGGATTGCTTTCTGCAATATTTAATGAAGTCCTTCAATTCGTACTGATCTGGCTCGGTGCGCTTTTAGTCCCTATTCTCGGTCTTATTGAAGCCGGCGGATGGGGAGGCATGGTTGCAAAGATCCATCAGAATTTTCCAGGCGGAGATTATACCCACTTGTGGAGTACGCTTGGTCATTTTAATGACAATCCAATGGGAATAAACTGGATTGGAATTGTTTTCGGATTGGGCTTTATAATTTCATTCGGATACTGGACTACCGATTTTCTTGTAGTGCAAAGACTTCTTTCCGCAAAGGATATTCGTTCGGCTAAGTTGGCTCCTATAATTGGCGCCGGCTTTAAAATGATGGTGCCGTTCATTGTTATTCTTCCCGGCTTGTTAGGGCTTGCGGTAATGCCCGGCTTAGTAAGCGAGCAGCAGGCAGTTGCAACCGGCGCTCAAAGTTATAACGAGGTTCTTCCTTTAATGCTTGCAAGATATTTAAGTCCGGGACTGTTGGGTCTCGGCATTACGGCGCTAATTGCCGGTTTTATGTCCGGTATGGCTGGTAATGTAAGTGCATTTGCAACCGTTTGGACGTATGATATTTATAAGCCTCTTCATAATAAAATGAAGAAATTTGAAGTAGACGATGCTCACTATGTTAAGATAGGAAGATGGACAACTATACTCGGCGTAATTGTTAGTATCGGAACTGCATATTTAGTTCAGCAGTTTGCAAGTATTATGGATTACGTGCAAGCTTTGTTCAGCTTTTTTATTGCGCCGCTGTTTGGCACCGTTGTACTTGGAATGTTATGGAAAAGAGCTACAGGCGCCGGCGGGTTCTGGGGGCTGTTAGCAGGCATTGGTTCCTCAATAGCCATGTATATTGTTGTTAAAGTTAATCCTGCAATGCTGAAGATATTTGCTCTCTCGGCAGATGCAAAGGATATGGCGGAAAATATGTACCGCGCATTATGGTCATGGTTAATTTGCGTTGGTGTTACCGTAATCGTCAGCTATATGACAAAGCCGAAAACAGAAGCCGAATTGAATGGTTTAGTTAGAGGCTGCACTGAACTTCCATCCGAAGGGCACTTGCGGCTTGTCCAGCGTCCGATATTTTGGGCTGGCGTTATCTTCGTGATTTTTATAATTCTTAATGTAATCTTCTGGTAGGAGGTAGATATGGTAGGCGAAGGCAGAATTTCAATCTGGTTTTTTATAGGTTCGATATTAGAGGTTTATGGAATAATAATTTTTATTGCAAGTATTTATTATGCCGGTGTTCCTGATGGGCATAAGGTAGTTCTTGATAATTTACATGCCGGCATATGGTGGGGAATACTTCTTATTATTATTGGTGGAATGTATCTTATAATTTTTAGGCCTGGCAAAGCAAAGAAATCTTAATGACAGGATAAAAGTCAAAATGTATTTTTAATCAGCCGTCCCAATTAAACCGGGACGGCTGTTATTATTTAACGGATTCGTCGGAGATAAAAATGAAAAAAATAATTTTTTTAATTCTTTTGGCATTATCATGTTTTAGTGCCTATGCTCTTAGCGGTGGAAAGGAGAAAGCAATGATTGAAAAAAATGTTTATGGTAAATTACAAGACGGAACTGAAATCTATGTTTATACACTTAAGAATGATAAAGGCGCAGAAGCGAAAATAATAAATTACGGCGCAACAGTTGTTTCCTTAACTGCACCGGACAGAAACGGTAAGTATAGTGATATTGTTCTAGGTTGGGAAAATCTCCAAGGCTATGTAAACGGTTCTACTTACTTTGGTGCTATAGTCGGAAGATACGGTAACAGAATCGCCAAAGGTAAGTTTACTCTTGACGGCAAAACCTATCAGCTTTCAATAAATGATGGTCAAAATACGTTGCACGGTGGAAAGATCGGCTTTGATAAAAGAGTCTGGAAATCGGAAGAAGTTAAGAGCAAGCTTGGTTCCGCGGTTAAGTTTACTTACGTCAGCCCGGATGGCGAAGAGGGTTTCCCGGGCACTCTTACGTTAAGTGTAACTTACACTTTAATGAACAACAACGAGTTGAAGCTTGAATATAAAGCAACAACCGATAAGCCTACCATTCTTAATCCTACACATCATTCTTATTTTAATTTATCCGGTGATTTTAAAAAACCAATTCTTGATCACATACTGCAAATTAACGCTGATGAATTTACCCCCGTTGATAAAGGATTAATTCCTACAGGCGTATTTGAAAAAGTTGAAGGAACACCAATGGACTTTCGCAAGCCGACTGCTATCGGTGCACGTATTAATGATAATTTTGAACAGCTGAAAATTGCCGGCGGTTACGATCATAACTTTGTTCTGAGAAATTATAATGGCAAAGTTCGCGAAGTTGCGGATGTTTATGAACCCACTACCGGAAGACATATGGAAGTTTTCACAGACCAGCCGGGCATACAATTTTATTCCGGTAATTTCTTGAATGGAACTCAAATAGGAAAAGACGGCATTGCTTATCCGCATAGAGCCGGCTTCTGTTTGGAAACACAGCATTATCCCGATTCACCAAATGAACCGAAGTGGCCCTCTGTTGTTTTGAAACCCGGTCAGACGTTTCATTCGACAACGATATATAAATTTTCGGCAAAATAATTTTTTTATATTAAACTTCCCTGTAAGCCGCATAGGTGTCAGTTTAAGGAATATGAAAATTAAATTAATTTTTGATTATGATGCTGTAATTCTAATAAAATAAAACAATATGGCACAAATATAGGAGTGCAATATAAAAAATAGAAGCATTTAGTTAACATATTAAATTATATTTTAATGACTTACACAAATTTTTAACAAATTAAGTTGACGCCAATACGGCAAGCCGGGACGCGGAAAGCTATGAGTAAATATGCTATTGGTTTAGACTTCGGAACGAATTCTTGCCGTTCTTTAATTGTGGATATTGCAGACGGAAAGGAAGTTGCGAGCTTTGTTTTTAATTATCCCTCGGGCGAGGCGGGAATAATTACGGGTGCTTCCGATCCGAATCTGGCAAGGCAAAATCCTGCTGATTACCTGGAAGGCATTGAAGTAACAATAAAGGAATCGATTAAAAAAGCAAAATCGATTGATCTTAATTTTTCTCCTGAAAAAATAATAGGAATCGGTGTTGATACAACCGGTAGCAGCCCGATGCCGGTTGATGAAAACGGAAATCCTCTTTGCTTTAATCAGAAGTTTAAAGATCAGCCGGCAGCGATGGTTTGGCTCTGGAAGGATCATACAAGCTTTGCAGAGGCTAAAGCTATAACCGAGCTTGCTGAAAAAATTCGTCCGCAGTATCTTGCCAAAATCGGCGGAGTGTATTCGTCGGAATGGTTCTGGAGTAAAATATGGCATTGCCAAAAAGAAAATCCGGAAGTATTCGATTCAGCATACAGCTTTGTAGAAATTTGCGATTGGATTCCCGCGGTTCTTGTTGGAGATACAAATCCCGACCATCTTAAAAGAAGCATTTGCGCTGCAGGGCATAAAGCAATGTTCAACGAGCAGTGGGGCGGCTTGCCGGATTCTGATTTTCTCGAAAAGCTTTCTCCGGGGCTTGGAAGCCTCCGCGATAAATTATTCAATCAGGCTTTTTCTGCTGAAGAAAGAACCGGATATCTTTGCGATGAATGGGCAAAGAAGCTCGGTCTTTCAAATAAAGTTGCAGTTGCAGTCGGCGCTTTTGATGCACACATGGGCGCTGTCGGCGCTGGAATTAAATCCGGAACGCTCGTGAAAATTCTTGGGACAAGCACTTGCGACATCATGGTTAGCCCAAGCAATAAAAGTCTTGCCGATATTCCCGGCGTTTGCGGAATTGTTAACGGCTCGGTGATGAACGGCTTCTACGGCATCGAAGCCGGGCAGTCTGCTGTCGGAGATATTTTTCTTTGGTTCGTTAATAATCTTGTACCGGAAAGCTATGGTAAAACACATGATGAAAAATTTTCTAATCTTGAAAAGGCTGCTGCTAAATTAAAACCGGGCGAGTCCGGTTTAATGGCTCTGGATTGGAATAACGGCAACAGAACAATTTTAGTTGATGTTAGGTTGACGGGACTTCTTCTCGGTCAAACTCTTCACACACAGCCGCATGAAATTTACCGCGCTCTTGTTGAAGCGACTGCTTTCGGTGCGCTTGCAATAATCGACCGCATTGAAGAGAACGGAGTGAAGATAAATGAAGTAGTAAACTGCGGCGGACTTGCAATAAAAAATTCTTTGCTCATGCAGATTTATGCGGACGTAACAAACCGCCCGATGAAAGTTTCAAGAAGCGAACAAACTCCTGCTCTCGGTGCTGCAATCTTTGCTGCCGTTTCTGCAGGGAAAAATGTAAGCGGATTCGAAAATATCGATCAGGCAAAAGCTGCGATGACGGGCATCGATAAAACATATAAGCCGGTTGAAGAAAATCATGAAGTGTATAAGAAGCTTTACGCAATTTACAAGCAGCTTCATGACGGCTTCGGTACAAAAGGCTGGTCGGGAAGTATGTTTAATGTTATGAAAGACTTGCTGGAAATTAGAGATAATATTCGCGAGGGAAAATAATGCTTGAAGAATTAAAAGATAAAGTGCTGAAAGCAAACC